>CAJLLX010000014.1 GCA_905207535.1 uncultured Muribaculaceae bacterium
TGCGCAACTTTTTCATTATAAATATTTTAAGAAATTAATTCAACCAACAGGTTTATATGATATAAAAACAGCGTTTCAACAATGAATCTACCGAAATACCTTATATTATGTATCGCCCTGCTGACAGCGTCGGTCGCCGAAGCATCTGACAAAGATGGCAGCACCGACCGCGAGCCAGTCACGTCCGCCATCGCCGCCGCCTACTGCGTGGCCAACGATAGTGACCCTCTCATTGTTCCCACCAAGCGACATGTCACTACAATCGACGAGGAGTTGCCGGAGGATGAGAAGCCACCTGAAGAGATTGCCCCCGCAGAGGCTCCGAAAATGTCGGAAGCGAGTGCCGTCTCCACCCGCGATACCATAGCCATCATCGAGGGACGTCCGCGAACCATCTACGCCATGCCCGCTTCCTGGACTAAAGACGACCCCTGGTGGCACGGCATGTGGATCAACACTGCTGTGCTCACCGGAGCTTACATCTCCACACTCTTTGTGCTGGAGTGTCTGCCTGAGGATGCCACAGCGTGGAATCGCGCCGACATCCGCAATGTGCCGTTCTACAAGCGATGGTTTCGCAATATCTTCAAGCGCGGACCGGAGTGGGACCACGACCTCTTTGTCTTCAACTGGGTGCTCCACCCCTATGCCGGCGCCGCCTACTTCATGGGCGCCCGCACTTGCGGCTTCAATTTCTGGAAATCAATGCTCTACAGCGCTATGATCTCTACTTTCGGATGGGAATTCGGCATCGAGGCTTGTATGGAGCGCCCGTCGTATCAGGATATTTTCGTCACTCCTCTTATCGGCAGCATCATCGGCGAGGGGTTCTACCGTCTCAAACGCATGATCGTGGAACGCGATTATGAGATACTCGGATCGGTATACCTCGGCCATATTCTGGCGTTCTTCCTCGACCCCGTCAACGAGGTGATAGGTTGGCTCAGCCCGGGCACATGCCGCACCATCGGCCCCGGTTGCCTCACATCGCAACCGCTGCTGGTGCCCAATCCCGCGCCGGGCTACTCACCGTCGTTCAACATCAGTTTCAGCGCCACCTTCTGAGGCCGCGCCTCCGGCTGTGGCCACATATCGCGGCGCATCAAGCAGATAGGTGCGCACCATCCGCATCACATCGGCCGGAGTCACTGAGGATATCACAGCCATGCGGCGTTCAATGTCGGGGATATCGCTGCCGAGCAGATCCTTGCGCATGCGGAAGTCCATCATCGTGAAAGGCGAATCGAACATCGCCGCCACCGATGCCATCATGGTGTTGCGCACTATCTCCATCTCCTCGTCGCCAATCGGCTCCGATGCAAGACGCTTTATCTCCCGCTCCACTTCCTGCAGCACTGCTTGCGTATATTCGTTGGCAGCTTCGCAGACTATTTCGCAGTATGTACCCTCAAGTCCCTGAGTGATAGAGGCCGAGATGCCGTAGGTGTACCCCTTCTCTTCGCGGATATTGCTCATCAGGCGGCTGCCGAAATAGCCGCCAAGGGCAAAGACCGCCACGCGGAGCATCTCGAAGTCGGGATGACTGCCACGAATTATCGGCATGGCGATGTTTATAGCCGTCTGCATGGAGCCGGGCATCATGGTGTGACGTCTGTCCCCATCGGCCTTCGATGGCGTAGGGGGGAGCACACGGCGCTCCACTCCCCCTTGTCCGAAATCTTTGCTCCCGAACACCCGGCGCACCTCATCTTTAAGCTCGTCGTCTATTTTGCCGCAAAGGTAGATGGTGGGGACGGTGCGTCGTATCATCCGGTCGTAAAGCGCACGGATATCACCGACTTCCAGCGCGCGGTAATCTTCAGGAAGAATATAACGGTTCTGAGGATGATGCTCGCCGTAAACCATCGCGGTGGAATTCATCCGCGAGATTGTCTTCGGCTTCATGTATTCCGTCTGCACACTAGCGGCAAACTTCTCACGCAGAGCGACTAACGTCTCCGGCGCAAACTGAGTGTCAGTGATGATTTCTCTTACCAAGGGGAGCAGTTCGCCGGCCGTGTGATTGAGCATATAGAGCGTGAAATTGGTGGAGTGCTGATACCCCTCGGCGTTGACCCACGCTCCGCAGTTCTCGAATGTCGATGCGATCTCCGCGCCGGAGTGACGCGAAGTGCCCTCGGTGAACATCTGGCGCATCACATTGTAGGCCGCACGCCGATCGACGTCGAGACGTCCTACAAGCCAGCGCACCGTGAGGCGACTCACAGGTTCGCTGCCGCTGGAGGTTACGACGAGTTCCACCCCGTTGGGGAGCGTCTCGCGCGTGGCTTCCGGCATCTTCTTCACGGGAATGGTGCGAATCTCCGGCGCCTTGGTCCTTTCGGGATCAGCTTTCATCGGCTCAGGCTCTCGAGGTAATGACGCGCAGCTTCCAGATCCGCGGGCGTATCGATACCGATGGTGCGACATTCGCTCACGCCCACCTTGATGCGGTAGCCGTTCTGCAGCCAGCGCAGCTGCTCGAGCGACTCTGCCAGTTCGAGCGGCGACTGCGGCAGCCGCGTAATCTCATCGAGCACTGCGGCACGATAGGCATAGAGCCCTATGTGGGTGTAATACTGATACTTCGACGGCCACTCCTCGCGGTCGACACCGCGGAGATAGGGGATAATCGAGCGGCTGAAAAGCATGGCGAACCCATCGGCATCCATCACCACTTTTGGCGAATTGGGATTGGCGAGCGCATCCACCGATCCTTCGAGCGGGAAGGGGCGCACCAGGGTAGCAATCTGCGTGGCAGGGTCATCAAAACAGCTTTTCAGCTGCGAGAGTTGCAGCGGATCGATGAAGGGCTCGTCGCCCTGAATGTTGATCACTACATCGGCGCGGCTTCCGGTCTTCTCGTAAGCCTCGCGGCAGCGGTCGGTGCCGCTGCGGTGGTCGGGCGATGTCATCACCACTTTCCCGCCGAACGCCTTGACGGCATCGGCAATGCGGGTATCGTCGGTGGCTACCCACACCTCCTCGAGCGCCTCAGAGGCACGGCGGTAGACACGTTCGATCATCGTCATGCCACCAAGCATGGCGAGAGGTTTGCCCGGGAAACGGGTAGAGGCATATCTCGCAGGGATTATCCCTACGAATTTCAGAGTATCTTCCATTGCAATATATGGTTCAAGTAACGGTTGGTCTTCAGAGCATATCAGCATCGGCAGCCTTGCGGGCGGCATCAAGAGCGGCGCAGATTTCGGCCGTAGCCTCCACAGGATTTTCGGCATCGGCAATCTCGCCCGACACTGCCACACCCGAGCATCCGGCCTTGAGCACAGCCTCATAATCAGAGGGTTGCAGAGCGCCGCACGCCACCACATGGAAATCGAGATTAGCATCGGTCAGCGCCTGCACTATCTCGCTGTAGAAAGCGCCCTTGTCGGTGCAGGTCTCGTCGACAGGCACCTCGAGATAATCTACATCGAGCCCGGCCAGATACTTAGCCTCGGCGGCGCTCTTCACAGCCACTCCGATCACGGCATCGGCTCCAAGGCGCTCGCGGGCCTCCATGACAGCGCCACGCGAATTGTCGTGCATCAGCAGGCCGTGCACCTTCAGTTCGTCCACCAGCTCTACATCGTCGTCGATGATGAGGAAAGCCTCTTTATCCTCGCAGAGTGGCATTATCTCTTTGGCTATATCCTTCAGTACATTCTCCTCCTGGTCGAGACCTTCGCTTGAAAGTTCGATCCAGCGGCATCCGCCTTCCAGCGCCATACGGGCCTCTTCGGGCATGCTGTACTGCGACGAAGGCTTTGTAATAAACTGTAACATTTTCTTCTGTTTTATTCTATGTGCAAAGTTAAACAATTAAGATGATTCATTAAAACATTTTCCCCGAAGATACCCCGCCGATGCCAGGCATCCCGAGACATATAGAGGCATTTCGAGCACCCTCAGCCAAGCGGCTTTTCTACGAAGAGCTCCCATGTCGGGATGCAACTCCTTATGTTAAAACAATTGTCGCCCAAGGTTGTTAGCAGAAGCAATAAAAATTTTAGTAAAAAACTTTTTCGCGAAAATATTTGTTTATTTTTGTGAGAACGATTAATTTTGCATCGTTTTCAACTGAGGGATTCCTCGTCATGCCGGAGTCCCGCTAATTTCCCAAAGCTTTTTTACCACTCATAGATAACGGGACGCCATAATTGCCGCCAACCTTCTCCAGAGCCGCCGTAGCGGTCCCGCATGAATAAAAAAAGCCTCTCCTCTCAGCAAGCAATCTCTCCGAATATATCATCAAGATCTGTTTTTATAGATTGTTTACACACCTCATCTCAACAAAGACGCATCGCCATCATTGCAGACCGTAGCGACTGGACGCCAAGCAGTTAAGATCCGCAAAAATCATCCGCCTGCTTCAGGCACCCCGGCTTCCATTCTCCTCTCCTGATTACATCGCCGATGGCCTTTGTGCAACACTCCCGATAAGGTAAACACTTCGTACAAGCCCCCCCCAACAACGCTGCATCTCCGCAAGGAGTGCCCCCGAAATTCGATATAAAACATTTAATACATGTATACATTTGAGGAATTAAATGCTATGCCCGATCAGCAGCTGCGCGACATCGCTGCCGGACTCGGCATAAAGAAAATTAATCCCGAACAAAAGCGAGAAGAAGCCGTATTCAATATTCTCGACACTCAGGCTCTCGTCTTTGCCGCTAATGCTCCCGAAGACGAGGACGCTCCACGTCGGCGCGGACGCAAACCCAAGGCACAGCAGCCCGCGGCCGGCAAACAGCAGCCCCGCAAAGAGGAGCAGGCCGAAAAAGCAGCTGATACCGTCGAAGCCGAGGCTCCTGCCCCCAAAAAGCGCGGACGCAAACCCCGCCAGCCCGAAGCCACAGCCGAGACTGCTCCTCGGGAAACAAAACCGGCCGAAAACAACGCTCCCGCTCCTAAAGAGAATAACGGCAATACGGCTGCCGAGCCCAAAAAACGCGGTCGCAAACCCAAAAACCGTCAGGGCGAACCTGTAGCTGAAAACAATCCCGCAACTCCTGCCGCCGCCGAGGCCCCTGCCGAGACCGCTCAGCCCGAAAAGCAGGCACAGCTACCCGAGGCTCCCGCTACTCCCCTCCTCACTGAAGGCGAAGCACCCTCAGAAGTCCCTGCAAATGTGCCCGAGGCTAACGCACCCGAAGCAACCGCAGAGGCTGCACCCGAAGAGGCCGCTCAGCCCGCTCAGGAGCGTCAGAAAGTGTTTACTCCCCGCAACAACAATAACAACAATAACGGCAACGGCCCCAAAGTATTCGGACGCAAGGTCGACGAATCGTTCGGTGCATTCTTCCCCCACGCTGCCGGCAAAAGCTTCACTCCCCGCTCACAGCGCGAGCGCGAACAGGCTAACCAGGCTGCCCTCTCCGCTCCTATCATCATCCAGGAGCCCACAGCTAACGCTCAGCAAAACGAGCCCAAAGGCAAAAAAGGGAAGAAAAAAGCGCAGATGCTCAAACAGCAACAGCAGCAGATGCAGATGCCGCAGTACAATTTTGCCGGACTCCTCCAGTCGGAAGGCGTGCTCGAAATCACTCCCGAAGGGTACGGATTCCTCCGCTCATCGGATTTCAACTACCTCACCTCGCCCGACGACATCTACATCACACAAGCTCAGATCAAGCAGTACGGCCTCAAGACCGGCGACGTGGTGGAATGTACAGTCAATCCGCCCCGCGAAGGCGACAAATACTTCCCCATGGACCGCGTGCTGAGCGTCAACGGACGTCAGCCCGAGTTTATCCGCGACCGCGTGCCCTTCGAGCACCTCACCCCCCTCTTCCCCGACGAAAAATTCAACCTCTGCGGCGGACGCACCAACAACCTCTCCACCCGCGTCGTCGACATGTTCGCCCCCATTGGCAAAGGACAGCGAGCACTCATCGTGGCACCGCCCAAGACCGGTAAGACCATCCTCCTGAAAGATATCGCCAACGCCATAGCCGAAAATCATCCCGAGGTCTACATCATGATCCTCCTTATCGACGAGCGACCCGAGGAGGTCACCGACATGAGCCGCAGCGTCAACGCCGAGGTGATCGCCTCAACCTTCGACGAGCCCGCCGACCGCCACGTGAAGATTGCCGGAATAGTGCTCGAAAAAGCCAAACGCATGGTAGAGTGCGGCCACGACGTAGTGATACTCCTCGACTCCATCACCCGCCTGGCACGCGCATACAACACCGCACAGCCCGCCTCCGGCAAGATCCTCTCAGGCGGTGTCGACGCCAACGCCCTCCAGAAACCCAAACGCTTCTTCGGAGCCGCACGCAACATCGAAGGCGGTGGATCGCTCACAATCATCGCCACCGCCCTCACCGAGACATCCTCGAAAATGGACGAAGTGATCTTTGAAGAATTCAAAGGCACCGGCAACATGGAGCTGCAGCTCGACCGCAAACTCTCCAACAAGCGCATCTTCCCCGCCGTCGACATCATGGCCTCCTCCACCCGCCGCGACGACCTCCTGCTGCGTGAAGAGACCCTCAACCGCATGTGGATCCTCCGCCGCTACCTCGCCGACCGCACCTCCATCGAAGCCATGGAGTTCATTAAAGACCGCATGGATCGCACCGCCGACAACGACGAGCTCCTCCGCACCATGGGCGACTGATCCCCCTGCGCAATCATCTCATAATTTTGGCGGCATATCTGGATTTCCCATCCCGATATGCCGCCAAAACTTTTTATATGGGCTCAATCTGAATTTACGTTGCTTTTGCCAACTATCGTTTACGCTTTCTTGTCAGGACGCGCCATGGCGCGTCCTGACAAGAAATAGCTGATTTAATGCACCTTGGCGTCAGGCACAACATGGCGCATCCATACGTTTGGAAGGCCACAGGCCCTCTCTAGACCACAGACCCTCTCTAATGTTATTTGAGGCCATTTTTAGCCTCCCGAAATGCATATTTCGGGATATTTTTAGAATAAATATCAAAAAAATTGCTGAAACGCTTGCACAATCCAAAAATTGTTCCTACCTTTGCATCGCTGAAACGGAAAAGGCCTTCCGAAAGATGACAGCGAGAGCGCTTCATCCCCTCAGCAAATGATGGTGCCATAGCTCAGTTGGTAGAGCAAAGGACTGAAAATCCTTGTGTCACTGGTTCGATTCCCGTTGGCACCACTCAGAAAATCAGAGAGTTAGAATTTCTTCTAACTCTCTTTTTTGTTTTAATTTGGTATCAATTTCCCGTGACAAAAAAACCTGTGTATGGGATAAAAAAGGCGCATATCTTTATGTCAAAAAGGTTTCGGCCGAATAATATCAGAGCGCATCTCCGACACAAGCCCGAGATGCGCTCTGATATTCAACAGGAGTAGGTCTTCGTTATAAAAAAACATCATGCAAAAGGCACTGATTTAGCCAAAATTTGCGTTTCTTTATAGCGAAGACCGATCACACCGGAAAAAGGATGAATTTACGACCCAATATAGTGCCATACAATATCCCTATGCCCAACAATATGGGTGTGGTGAGATATTTCATGGCCTTCAGTGTGCTCATAGCCCATTTCAACCATCTTGACAATGGCTCGATATATTGGCCGCTTTCGTCGTACAATGCCGTCGGCGGATTCTTTGCCATAAGCGGCTTTCTGATGGCGGGCAGCTATTTGCGAAAACCCGATTGGAAGACGTATCTCATCGGCCGTTGCCGCCGCATCCTGCCCCCGTATTGGGCTACGGTAGTGTTGTTCGCCATCCTTCTTGGTTTCTGCTCCGCGTCGCCTGACTATTTCCTATCCGGGCAATTCTGGAAGTATCTCATTGCCAATCTGTGCTTCGTCAATTTCGTAGAGCCGGCTCTTCCGGGTGTGTTCGACGGCATGGAGGTGACCGCCGTCAACGGATCGCTCTGGACCATGAAGGTAGAGTGGATGCTGTATCTTTCCATGCCGTTCGCCAGCTATTTCCTTGTGCGCTGGAGGCGGCATCCTATCCGGGTGGTAGCCGTCATCTACATATCGTCCATGATCTACCGCGCCATATTCACCGGATTGTATCACCACACCGGCGCGGAAATCTACAACATCCTCTCCCGCCAGTTTATGGGTCAGCTCATGTTTTTCTACTCCGGAGTGCTGGTGTATTACTATTTCGATCTGTTCATGCGCTGGCGATGGTGGATACTTCCGATAGGGCTGGCGCTCACCTTCGGACTAAGCAATTACGAACTGTTCGTGCTTACACTCAAGCCCCTTGTCATCTCGCTGCTTACGCTGTGGTTTTGCATGGTAGGCAAATGGGGCACGTGGGAGGGACGCCGCGACAATATCTCTTACAACATCTATCTCGTCCATTATCCGGTGTGTCAATTGGCCGCATACTATCTTCTGCCCCAACAGATTGGCATGTGGTGGTCTTTTGCCGCCGTCTGCGCGGCCACTATATCCCTCTCCTGGCTCATCAACATCTTCGTGGAGAAGGCTTTCCGGGCAAAGCGCCCCTCCCCTTCGCGCCCCTCCCGTTCATAGCAATGGAGGAGTCAAAGGATTTTCAGAGCTATCGCCGCACAAGCCTCGGCGTCGGCGAGGGAGTGGTGATGATTGGTCATGTCGTAGCCGCAGGCCGATGCCACCACGTCGAGGCAGTGGCTGGGGAGATGGCGCAGGCACCGACGTGAGGCTGCAAGGGTGCAAAGGAAGGGATAACCGGGATATGTCATGCCATATTCGGCAAAGGCGGCTTTGAGACAGCTCTCGTCGAAGGGACGGTTGTGGGCCACAAGGGTGAGGCCTTGGATGAGCGGTTCGATCTGTGCCCAAACCTCGGGAAATGTGGGTTGCCCGTCGGTGTCGCGGCGCGTAAGACCGTGCACTTCGGTGGTCCAATAGGTGTAATAATTTGGATAGGGCTGAATCAGGGAATAAAATCGGTCTACAATCTCTCCGCCGCGCACCACTACGATGCCGACGCTGCACACGCTCGACCGCCGGCCGTTGGCCGTCTCAAAATCTATAGCTACAAAATCTTGCATTCTTAATCATTTTTATAAAGTTCGTACATCTCTGCGATCCACCCTTTCATGGTGCGGCGCAGCGAAGCCGGACTGATCACTTCTATCATCGACCCGGCCTGAAGCAGACGCATCACAAAGTCGTAGGTCGGCGACAGATACAGTTCGAAATCGGCATACTCGCCGCAATCCTCTATCATGCGCTGGCTGTGATGCAGCGGCAACGACTCCATGTAGTATTTATGGGCACGGTTGGCGCGAAGCACGATGCGTTGGGGCTTCACATCAAAGCCGATAACCACTCCGAAAGAGGTGGCGAAAAAGCCTTCGGCATCAAAATCCTTCGGCAGCCGGTAGGCGTCATCGGTAATCTCCACCTCATCCAAGCGGTCGAGGCCGTAGATCTTGATTTCATCGCGGTTGTTGCGGCCCAAAAGGTACCAGCGGTTTTCAAAAAGCTTCACACAGTAGGGCTCGACGCTGAATGTATAGCCGTGTTTATGGCCGAAGGGGTGATAGGTGACATTGACCACCCGATGGTCCTTCATCGCCTCGAGCAGCGTGGTCAGATGGTATCTTCCCGACGGTATTTCATCTACCAGGATCCGCCCCTTCAACGCGAGATTTTCGCTGATCACATTTCCAACGGCCATCGAGTCGAGCATCCACTTTTTCAGCCGGTCCTCGTCGATGTCCTCCGGATTGGCGATGAAATATAGGTAACCGCCTCGCTGCTGGCAGTCGATGATGATGCCAAACTGGCTGAAGATGGCATCGCGCCAGCGATTGAACGAGGCGCGTGTGAGCTTCTTGCCATCGCTTAGGTCCAGGCATCGCTCCCATCTCTCTGACAGCTCTTTATGGCTTATCTTCCCCGCTCTTCTGATTGTATCGATCAGCCATGTATATTTCTGCAGCTGGGTCATGGTGTATTAACGCATTAATCGATCATTTAAGTCCATGCTAATATTGGATTTTTACAGTGCAAAGTTAAAAAAATCCTGTATCATTCCACGATACAGGATAAAAAATGGTCTGTTTACTTTGATGCTTTGAAGTTGAAGACGGGGCGGATGATGGTGTCGATGGTGACGGTATCGCCGATGTTGGCAATGATCTCAGAGGCCGGTTTGTAGACCATCGGCGACTCATCGCGGGTGAAAGCGTTGACCGACTCGGAGTAGATCCCCTGCATCGATGCCTAAAAATCCTCCATCGTGATCTTCTGGTAGGCCTGCGAGCGGCTCAGCACGCGCCCGGCGTGCACGTCGGGCATGATGCGTATCTTCTTATCGGAGAACACATCTATTGAAAGCAGTTCCTTGATCTGCTCCAATGCCTTTTCATCGATGGTGTCAGTAAAAATCTTTACGTCGTATCCTTCTATAGTTTTCATTTTGTGTAGTGTTTGAATTTCGGCAGCAAAGTTATACCCCCATTGCGCAACCATTTTGCGCAGCCATTTTTTTCTTTGCTTCCTTACCGCTTTTTATTAACTTTGACCTTTGAAATCCGTAAAAATCCTACCCCGCTACACTTCATGAAAGCATATACATATATTGAAAAAGGGCAGTTCGCGCTGATCGACAAACCTCAGCCCTCGCTTATCGACCCTCAGGATGCCATCGTGCGTGTGACCCTCGGGAGCATCTGCACCAGCGACCTCCACATCAAGCACGGCAGTGTGCCGCGAGCGGTCCCGGGCATCACGGTGGGCCACGAGATGGTGGGCATAGTAGAGCAAGTGGGCGAGGCCGTCACCGCCGTAAAGCCCGGCGACCGCGTTGTGGTCAATGTCGAGACCTTCTGCGGCGAGTGCTTCTATTGCCGGCGTGGATATGTCAACAATTGCACCTCGCCCCACGGCGGCTGGGCTCTCGGCTGCCGCATCGACGGAGGACAGACCGAGCTGGTGCGCGTGCCGCTTGCCAATCAGGGACTGACACCAATCCCTCCCTCAGTCACCGATGAGCAGGCGCTCTTCGTCGGCGACATCCTCGCCACCGGATTCTGGGCTGCCCGCATCTCGGAAATCTCCACCGACGACACTGTGCTCATCCTTGGCACCGGGCCCACCGGACTCTGCACCCTGGCATGCGTATTGCTGAAAAATCCCAAACAGATCGTAGTCAGCGAGCCCGACCATTTCCGCCGCCAATTTGTAGCCAATCACTATCCGGGCGTGCATGTCGTCGCCCCGGCCGAATGCCGGGCGGTAATCGACAGCCTCACCGACCATCGCGGCGCCGACCGCGTCATCGAGGTGGCAGGTGCCCCTGACACATTCCGCACGGCATGGGAGATGGCCCGCCCCAACGCCATAGTCACCGTCGTGGCCATGTACGACAAGCCTCAGATACTCCCCCTCCCCGACATGTACGGCAAAAATCTCACCTTCAAAACCGGTGGCGTCGACGGCTGCGACTGCGCCGAGATCCTCAGCCTCATTGAGCAGGGACGCATCGACACCACCCCGCTCATCACCCACCGCTACCCTCTCTCGCGCATCGCCGAGGCCTACGACCTCTTCGAGCATCACCGCGACAACGTCATCAAAACAGCCATCTACCCCGACTGACGCCAATTACCCAAAATTATTGGGCCTATTCGGCCCTATATACCCAAAAAATATCACTCCGTCATGGGAATCTCAGAAATCATAGATGAAGGCATGAAGTTGCCGCATACTACCATGCGGTCGCCTTACGGACCCGATACTTTGTGTCTCGAAATATGCGGCAAGCAATTCGCCCTGTTCGATCTCTCGGCTGAGTGGGATTTCTACAATGTCAAGAGCGTCCCCGAGCTCTCCTTCCGCCTCCGCGACCGGCATATCACCATCAATCCGGCATTCCACATGAATAAAACGCATTGGAACTCCGTCGATATCCACAGCTTTCCCATCCATGTGCATGCCGCCATCCTGCGCCATGCGTATATGCAGACCCTCAAAGGGCTCCCCAAGAAGACCCGGATCGCGCTCTTCGGCTCCCTCGAGGAGTTTGAGCATCAGTATTCGGCATCAATCCTCCGGCTCGAATCTATTTTACTCTGACATCATGGAAGATCACATTCTCAACGACCACAACAAACAGGAATATCCCCCGATGCACACGGCCGAGCATATCGTCAACGGCGAGATGGCCCGGCGCTTTGGCTGCGGCCGCGCTTTCAGCGCCCATGTGGAGCGCAAGAAGTCGAAACTCGACTATCACATGCCCTGCGCCCTGACTCCCGAGCAAATCAAGTCGCTCGAGGACTACGTCAACTCTGTCATACGTGCCGATGTCGAAGTGACCGAGACGTACCTCACTCAAGCTGAAGCCATGGAGCGCTTCGACATGAGCCGCCTTCCCGAAGGAGCCTCCGACACCGTCCGAGTCATTAGCATCGGCGACTACGACAGCTGTCTCTGCGCCGGATCCCACGTGCGCCGCACCTCCGAAATCGGCCGCTTCTACATCTCCAGCAGCCGCTACAGCGATGGCGTGCAACGCATCGTCTTCAAGCTCGACGAGGCCACAAAATAGCCGGCATACATCGCTCATGCGCATATACAAGGGAGGCTGCGCCGCAATTATTCACTGCGGCACAGCCTCCCTATCTCTTCAGCTGAACTAACGGGATAAGGAATTCCCGTTATCCGATTTTGTCAGGCTCCGGTGCGATAAGTTTGTACCCCTTGCCGTGGATATTGATAATCTCTATCGACGGATCGGCCTTGAGGTGCTTGCGAAGCTTGGTGATGTACACATCCATCGAACGGGCGTTGAAGTAGTTATCGTCGATCCAGATGGTCTTCAGAGCGTAGTTGCGCTCCAATATCTCGTTGACATGTGCACAAAGCAGGCTCAGCAGCTCCGACTCCTTGGTGGTCAGTTTGGTCACCTTGTCGTCGATCATCAGCACCTGTTTCTGGGTGTCGAAGGTGAAGCGGCCTATCTTGTACATGGTCACTTCTTTCCCCTTCTTGCCTTTCACGCGGCGCAGGATGGCCTCGATACGAAATACCAGCTCCTCCATCGAGAAGGGCTTGGTGATATAGTCGTCGGCGCCAATCTTGAAGCCTTCGAGGATATCCTCTTTGATGGTTTTGGCGGTAAGGAATATGATGGGGACCTCACTGTTCACCGCACGTATCTCCTGTGCGAGAGTGAATCCGTCTTTTTTCGGCATCATCACATCGAGCACACAGATGTCATATTTCCCTTTAAGGAAAGCCTTATATCCGGCTTCTCCATCGGCATACAGGTCGGCATTGAAGCCCTTGGCCTGCAGGTATTCCCTCAGGAGCATGCCTAAGTTTTCATCATCCTCACAAAGGAGGATTCTCATACGATCATCCATATTTTAAAGCGTTGATTATATTATTATAATTATTAATTTTTCTAAATTGTTCACCCAACCGTTAAAATTTCCGGGATAAGGGGCATTTTTCACTCTTTCCCCTCCTCCCCGGCCTCTTTTTCGGGGGTCTCGGCATCGGTGTCGTCATCGTCGTCGGAGACTGCCAGCAGGGGGAGAATGATCACAAACTTCGAGCCCTTCCCTATCTCGCTCTCGGCCTTGATTTCGCCACCCATCAGGTGGATCATCTTGTAGACATAGGCCAGGCCGAGGCCGAATCCCTTCACGTCGTGGCGGTTGCCGGTGCTCACGCGGTAGAATTTCTCGAATATCTTCTTGAGGTCCTCCTTCCGGATGCCGATGCCGTTGTCGGCCACGGCTATCTCGAGCTTATGCTGCTGGAGGTCGCGGGTGGTGATCTCCAGCACCGGAGGCACATCCTCCTTGCGGTATTTCAGCGCATTGTCGAGAAGATTGAAGATCACATTGGTGAAGTGCATCTCATCCACATTCACTATGGCATCTTCGGCATCGAAATGCGCGTCGATCTTGCCGCCGAATTTCTCTACCTTCAGCCGGAATGTATTCACTACATTGTTGATCAGCGAGTTGGCATCGACATCCTGCATACGCACCGTGCCTTTATGCTTATCGAACATTGACATCTGCAGCACTTTCTCTACCTGGAAACGCAGGCGCTTGGTCTCATCGTTGATTACGGTGGAGATATGCTGCAGCATGGGAGCCGACTTGCGCACCGAGGGGTCGTTGAGCATCTGAGCAGCCAGCGAGATGGTGCTTATAGGCGTCTTGAACTCATGCGTCATGTTGTTGATGAAGTCGTTTTTCATCTCCGTGATCTTCTTCTGCCTGAAGGCGGTGATGATGGTGTAGAGGAACACTATCAGCAGTATGAAGGTGAAGATAAACGACGGGATCATGAATTTGACCGAACTTAGGATATATTTGGTCTTCAATGGGAAATATACCTTCAGATAGTTTTTCTTCGATGCCGGGTCGTTGCGGAAAAGGCTCTGCACAAACATCGAGTTCTCCAGCGTGGCGGGGTCCACGTTGTCAAATCCTCCCGAGCGGTAAAACACCTTGCCGTTGCGGTTGACCACGGCAAACTCAAATGGCAGCTCGAGGCCGTTGTTCTCCAGCTCGCGCTTGAGATACTGACGCACGGCCACAGAGTCGGCGCGCTCCTCTATCGGGCGGTCGCCGGCCTTGTTCATGATGTTGATGATCACATCGTCTATCACCCCTTTCTGATAGAGGTACTGCCCTTTCAGCTCCTCGCGCATCGAGTTGTAGCTGTTGGCGAGGTTGTTGTCGTTCTGTATCTTGTAGATCTTCTCGCCGTCGGCTTTCAGCGTGAGGTCGCCGGCCAGGCCGCTGCGGGTGGTAAAGGTATATTTGATACCGCCAAGGTGCGGGGCACCTCCATATTGGGCGTAGATCGACGAGGCCTCCACCTGCGCCACATCCTCTTCGAGGAAGTATTTCGTCTCATCCTGCTCCAGGAGCGACGACACGGCGTAGAGCGACCGGCGTACACCTTCGGTAAACTGGTCGTCGCGCATGCGTATCATGCTCTCCATGTACATGATCTGGATATAGAGCAAGCCTATAACCGTCATGGCCATAAGCACGGTAAGCAACCATATGGTTGATTTCTTCATTAGTGGTTATCTCCTTTCGTAGTCAAGTTTATCACGGGACGATATAGAAGAGAGCGCCTAAATTTAACTATTTTGAATCTATCCCTCTATGGATTTAACAAATACAAAAGGCTTATGTTCCCTTTCGCCCGTTATTTTTCAATTTATACCTAAATAAATTGCGGTGGAGCGACATCACTCCACCGCAAAATTAACATAAATACGTTAAACGTACAATTTATTATATAGAAATTTTCTCAAAAAAATTGCTAAAAAAGCTATAGCATTATGTTAAACGCCCCTTCAGGCCGTCCGGAAGCGGTTGCTGTCCCTTTCTTCTCTCCCACCTTCCTAATGCACAAGCACTTTGGTAGCGCTACCCCCTTCGCTGCGCACATACACGCTTCCTGCCGTCGGCTCGGCTACCTTCACGCCGCCGACGGTATGATAGGTGGCGTCGGCCACCGATGAGCCCTCTGTCACAGTCTCCACCCCGGCTCCATCGGTAAGGGTAAAACTGATCTCGATGCGGCTGTTGGCCGTGCCATCGGTTTTGCCCGAGGTCTCGTAGCGCTCATTGCCGAAGACGCCCTGCTCGCAGACAAATTTATATCTGCCCGGGGCAAGCGCCGGCGTCCCGGCGGCCGGAGCAAACTCTATGTAGTCGCGTGCTCCCAGGGGTGTACCGTCAAAGAGGTGTTCCCACCCGTAGACGCGGTAGAAGAAGGGGCGGTACCAGTCGCACGATCCGGGACTGTTGAAGTTGCGCCAGAAGGCGCCGGGACCATCCTCAGCGGGGTCGGTGTTGGTGGAAATCACCAGTTCGCCGGTGCGCGACAGGGCCGGGTGCAGGTTGAGCATATACAGGAATCGGTATTTGTCGCCCCAGGGGTCGTGCTGCAGTTCATCCAGCGGATTGGGGAAGGTGATGAGAGTCTTCTTGTCGGTAAACGGGCCCCACGGGTGGTCGGAGCGCATCACTGCCATCTCCTGGCCGAAGGGGAAGGTCTGGGCAAACATGAAGTAACTGTCGCCCTTCTTTATCACCCATGGCAGGGAGAACGAGCCCTGACCTGGAGCTATCCCCGAGCGCTGCACCTCCTCCTGAGTGGGATATTTGGTCTGCCACACCATCTCACCGGCTTCGTTTTTCACCAGATATTCCCAGCGGCTGTCGAGTTCCGTGCCTGTGGTGCGTGCCACTATGGGATCGTTACCGAGCCATGTGCCGTTGCCGGTGGAGGAATAAAGGTAGATATGTCCGTCTTCGTCTTCCCAGAGGGTACTGCCGTAGGAATAGGGATTTTTCAGCAGGAATGTGTGGTCGGCAGTGGCAATCTGCAGGTAGGTGCGGTCGCCGGGCTCCCCTTTGAGGCGATATGTCACCAATGCGGTGCCGAGGCTCTCAAGTTTGGAAGTGTTCACTCCGTTCCACAGCATCTTCAGCTTGCCGTCGGCTGAGATGGTGCCGTCGCCCGACCAGTAGACTACGTCCTGCGCTATCCCGTCGTCATTGTAATCTTTGGCCGACGGATGGTCGAGATGGGTATAGGCCTTGTAATATCCAGGAGCCGAAGAGTCGGTAGTCTGCTGATATTTCGCAAGCCACACCAGTGCTTCGTCGGTGGTAATCGGCAACCCGTTGCGGTCGCCGCGCTGCACCATGATGGTATTGCGGGGGAAACTGCATGCACCTCTTGCACGGGTCTCGGCATCGACCACGCCGTAAAAGCTGTCGTTGAAGGTCCAGAACACATTACCATCAGGCAATCCTACGGTAAACACTCCGTCGCCGCCGTTCCACCCTAAGGTGCGGGTAAACAGACGGTTGTAAAGCTTGTCTTTATATGTGTGCACTCGCTCGTCCGCGTTCCCGTCCATCGCTTCGAGATCCCATCCGGCCTCCGGCATCGGATCCTCTCCGGCCATATTGTTCAGCGGGATGCGCTCCCCGGCTTCATTCTCGAGATACACGGCTGTGCCGTCGCTGTCGCGGTCATATCCCACTGTTCCAAACCCTTTTTTGAGATATATCCGCACTCGCGGCAACTCTGCCACGCTTTCCCCTTCGGCCGGGAATGTCCTGTCGGGAACCACATTATAATCCACAGCCGTCAGCGACATCACAGCCGCCGCAGCTGCTATTCCGGTTATCACATATCTTTTCATATACATGATAAATACTTGAATTTCATTTCTTTACTTCACAAAATTGCAAAATCGATATCTTCATCCCGCATTTTTTTTACGGTTTCTGCCGATGGTGCTACCAGCCAGCGCTTTATGCCGGCTACACGCATCAGCGGCAGATCGTCGTGATGGTCGGTAATCACTCCCCACAGCTTCAAGCCTCTTTCACGAAGCAAATCGTTGATTCTCCGTAGTTTTTCATCCCCTTTGCACTCCTTTTCGCCTCTGCAGGTGGCTATGCAGCAATCCATCCCCACTTTTCGGCCAAAAGCCTTGGCATATATCTCCGGAGCTGCTGTGGCGAGCACGCACACACGCCCCTCCCCGCGTGCTTCTTTTACTATTTCCATTACCTGAGGCCGCAGATAGGCAGAGAGGCTTTCGCCAAAAGCATCTGTTTCCGTTTCAGACATATATCGCTGTGCCAGGTCTATGATCAGCTGCTTGCATCGGGCATGAGAGATGAGCCGCATCTTGCGCTCGGCCACGTACCGACACAACTGCATCAGCGCTTTATAGCGCCTGCGCGACACAAAGGTCCGCCCCAGCCACTTGACAAACAATGTGAACGAGTTGCGGCTGATGAGCGTGCCGTCGAGGTCCACTATCAGGGCTTCATTTTCTTGTAGTCTATTGACCATGGGAAACGTATGAGCGTGTGGTCGTGGTACATACAGAAGTCAGCCTCCACCTTGGGGGCATCGGTGGTGACGGTGATCACCGCCACTTTCACCTCTATCGGTCCGTAGTTCTCGCGCAGTCCTTTGATGACGGCCGCGAGTGTTGCACCCGAGTCAATGGCATCGTCGATGAGCAGCAGCCGCGGATAGGCCTTCAGCGGGGGGAGAGTGCCGGTGGAAATCGTCATCTGACGCCGGCTGTGGCGCTCCTTGTCGCGCTTCATCCGGTCGCGCAGCTTCAGCCAGTGCGACTCCACGATGCGGGCGCCATTGAGCATCCACAGGGGCACATTGCCGAGCACTGCAGCCAGTTTTGCCCCCTTGCCGCGGGTGCCGGGCCGCTGCATGGTCACATTCACTATGTTCCCGCAGAACCCGTCGGGCAGGCTGCGCCACACGGCATCGGCCACAAACACGCCCCCGCGACGCACACCCACCATGAGGTCAAATCCTTCGGGACATGCATCCGTGATCTTCTTTGCCAGTTCGCGCCCCTGCCATTCTACGGCTCCATCGCTCAGTGTTATTACTCTCATACCTTGTCCTTTTTCATCATTTTCATCAGAAAGCCCACCAGCCGTCGGCCTCCGTACGAGGCTATCGCCCCGAGTTTGTTTTTCATGCGCACATGCGGATTCGCAAGTTCGGCCAGCCGTTCCCCCTTCACCACTCCGAGGCAACGGGCCTCGATCTCGGGCATCTCCACTCCGCCGGCTATCAGCAGCAGCCACATATTGTAGTGGGCGCTGAACCGTCGGTCGCGTGCCGCCTTCACCAGCCTTTCATCGCTTCTGCGTTGCATATATAGCAGCATCTCGTCGGTGACATCGAGCATGTCGGCTCTCTGCGGCGAGAAGGTGTTGATGAAACTTTCGCTATGTGCACGGTAAAAATACAAATTCTCACGGAAATACGCAACTTTTCGCGCCGCCAGCAGCAATTTGTAAAAGAAATCGAGATCCTCATACCTTATCCCCTGCCGGAATCTCAGCGACGCATCCGTATCGAAAATAGCTTTTTCTATCAGCATGGCACACGGCATGTTCACCATACGTTTCTGATACATGCCGAGTTCCACTATCCTTTCGGGCAGGTAGATCTCCACCTCTCCCCTCTTTTCGGGCCACCGTGGCTCCGCGCCGTAATACATGCTGCAGATAGTGATGTCGGAGCCGCTTTCCGCAGCTACTTCCATCAGGCGCTCAAGCATGGAGGGATGTATCATATCGTCGGCATCGACAAACATCACATACCGTCCCCGCGCTTCGGCTATCCCGAGGTTGCGCGCAGCGGAGACGCCCCGGTTGACGGTATTGATCAGGCGAAAACGGTGGTCACCGGCTGCAAATCGCTCGCACACCGCGCCGCTGTCGTCGCTGCTTCCGTCGTTGATCATCACCACTTCCAGATTGGCGTAGCTCTGCTTCGCGATCGAGTCAAGACATTCTGCCACATAGCGCCCGGCATTGTATACCGGCACTATCACGCTTATCAGAGGATGATGTTGCATTTCGTAGTTCTTACTCATCGCTTTGCGCCCGGGGATCCCCCCGTTTTTCATGGATTAACATTACAATAACGGAGTTATATTAGTTAAAATTATCCAAACGCCCCTTATGTTTGCTCAAAATTATTGTAAACAAGGCAAAAATGACATGGAAAATCGCTATCTTTGTCAAAATTTTACGGCTTGTCGTGCGACAGCCCCGAGATTATAGTCTTACTTCATTTTATTGCAAATCAATTGCATACCATTTTTAACACATTCCTTTACCGATGACTAAACAACTGCTGGCACTCGTCTGTGCCGTGGCATTTGCATGGTTCATCCATCCGCAAAGTGCCGTATCCCAGCTGTTTACCACTTCTCCGGCCGTGGTACAGCAATCATCGAAAGATATCAAGATCATCTTTCATGCCGACCGCTCAGGCAAAAGCGAGCTTATCAACGCCACTTCGCTCTACGCCCATATCGGTGTGACGCTCACTTCGGCGCCATCCTCCTGGGTGCATGTCAAGGGCGACTGGTCGTCAAACACCGCCGACAAAAAGTTTACTAAAATTTCAGACACCAACGACTGGCAGCTCCCTATCGGCGACCTCAAGACCTATTTCGGCCTCAAGGACGGCGAAGAGGTGGCAAAGATTGCCGTCATTGCCCGTCTGGCCACCGGAGCCGGCAGCGGCTACGGACAGACCGACGACTTTTTCATCGATGTGCAGCCCGAGGGGTTGCAGCTGAAGCTGAGCGCCGACGAGAGTCTCCCCTACGCCATCCACGGCAACAAGACGATCAATTTCTCTGCCGACTGCACCACCGCTGCCAAGATCACCATCTCGGTCAACGGCCGCAATATCGGCACCGCCAACTCGGCTACCTCGCTCAAGGCGTCGTACGATTTCACCCCCTCTTCCACCACTTACAACATTGAAGCTACCGCCGTAGCCGGCTCGCAGACCGTCAGCACCTCCATGACTGTCGACTGCCTCCCGCAGAGCGCGTCGAAAGCCTTCCAGGGCGGCACAGTGAAGCAGGGTGCCACGGCCAACGCCAACGGCACTGTCACCTTCTGCCTCGCCGCTCCACGCAAGTCGAATGTAGTGCTCGTACCATCCTGGGACAACTACGAACTCCGCTCGGCCAATGTGATGAACTATACCGATGTGGCCGGTCAGAGATATTTCTGGGTCACCACCTCCTCGGCTCTCGAGAAGGGCAAATACCTCCCCTACTATTTTATAGTGGATGGCAGCATCTCTGTGGCCGATCCTTACGCTCATCTGGTGCTTGACCCCAATGCCGACTCGCGCATCCATGCTTCGCTCATGTCGCATCTGCCCTCTTACCCTTCCGACAAGGTGAAGGGCAACCCTGTTCTGGCCGTCTATCGCTCTGATATGGACAGCTACGACTGGAGCGACGCCACTCTCAGTTTCCGCAATCCCGACACCCGCTCGATGACAATCTACGAGATGCTCCTCCGCGACTTCTCGGGCGACGGCTCTGACCAGAATGGCAAGATGTACGGCACTTTCTCCTCGGCTCTCGAGCATCTCGACTATGTGGCTTCGCTCGGCGTCGACGCTGTGGAGCTGATGCCGGTGATGGAGTTCAACGACAACAGCTCCTGGGGCTACAACACCAATTTCTACATGGCTCCCGACAAGGTCTACGGCACGCCCGACGATATGAAGCGCTTTGTCGACGAATGTCACAAGCGCGGCATGGCCGTGATCCTCGACATCGTATTCAATCAGAGCGACTGGCTCGCTCCGTGGTACCAGATGTACGGCGGCGTTGCCGACAACCCCTTCTACAATGCCACCGCCCCCCACGACTACAGCGTGCTCAACGACTGGAATCAGGACAACCCCATCGTGCGCCGGCACTGGAAAGATGTACTCACCTACTGGCTCGAGGCTTACAAGGTCGACGGCTTCCGCTTCGACCTCGTCAAGGGTCTCGGCAGCAACTCCAGCTACGACTCAGGGACCGATGCCTACAACTCCAGCCGTGTGGCTCTGATGAAAGAACTGAACAGCTCGATGAGGGCCGTGCGCCCGGATGTGATCCACATCAACGAGCTCCTCGGCTCTGCCAAAGAGGAGAATGAAAACGCCGCCAACGGCCAGCTGGGATGGCACAAACTCTCACAGCCATGCTACGACTATGCCACCGGCAAGGGCAATTCCTCGGGCTCTATGAATGGGTTCGTGGCTTCCAACAACGGACTCACTCTCGGCACCACCGTCGACTATGCCGAAAGCCACGACGAACCCCGCGTTGCATCAAAACTGCGCACTACCAACACCTCCTCGTGCGATGCGTCGGTGGCTTACACCACCTCTCCCAAAGCTGCCTCGGTGCGCCGCCTCGGCGCTGTGGCTGCTCAGATGCTCCTCACACCCGGCAGCAAGATGATCTGGCAATTCGGCGAGATCGCGGCCGACGACGAGCAGGGCTCCGACCTCGAAAAACTGCGTGCCATCGCTCCGAAATGGAATCAGATGTCAAGCGCCACCCGTTCGGCACTCCTCGACAACTACCGTCAGCTCATCCATCTCCGTTCGCTCAATCCCGAACTCTTCCGTGGCGACGCTTCGGTGCAGCTCAACGGCTACAGCAATACTCTCACCTCCGCACGCACCATCCGCATCGTGTCGACAGACAGCCGCAAGGAGATCGTAGCCTTCTTCAATCCCGCCATCTCGGGAGCGGCCCGCACCGTCAATGCGCAGGTGGCATACATCACTCCCTCCACGGCTCAGCTCGTCACCGCTTCCTACGGCGGATCCTCTACCCCCTTCACTCCGGTGCTCAATGCCGTAGGCTCCAACAATGTGAGCGTTTCGCTCCAGCCGGGCGAATGGGCAGTATTTGCCAGCGCCGATGTTTCGGGCATCGAGGGTGTGCTCCCCGACGACTCTGCTACCAATGGCATCAGTTGCACTGTTGTTCCTTCCGCCGGAGCCATCACAATCAGCGGCGACTTCACCTCAGCCGAGATCTATACCCCCGCGGGCATGATGGTCGACCGCATCCCCTCGGCAGGTGTCGCTTCATCTGTCATAGTGGATGTAGCTCCCGGCATTTATATCGTCAGAGTTGACTCCAAGCCCTTCAAGGTAGCAGTGCCCTGACGCTCGGGCCTCAGCCTCCGCTAAAATACAATCAATCCCCGGTGCCTCTGACTGAAGCACCGGGGATTGATTTTGTTTTTAAGAGGTTGCCTGGTAATTCTTTTTCAGCATGACCTCTTTATTTGTATTTCCAATTATAAGGGGTCGCTTTTACCGTGAACGGGCAGCGTAGAAGGAGCGCGCTCTTCTTAGCGGTAGTCCTTGAGCATCTCCTGGAGGCGGCGGCGTGCGAAGAAGATGCGGCTCTTCACAGTGCCGAGCGGAAGATTCATCTTCTCGGCGATCTCATTGTATTTGTAGCCTGCCACGTGCATGGAGAAGGGGATGCGGTAGCCGTCGCTGAAGGAGCTGATAGCGGCGGTGATTTCGTTGGCGGTCAGCGAACCCTCGGGGGTGTCAAGTCCGCTTTCCTGCGGGAGGTTGAGGTGGTAGAGATCCTCGGTCTGGTCAATCACTGTGGCCGAGCGCACCACTTTGCGGTAGTTGTTGATGAAGATGTTGCGCATGATGGTGAACACCCATCCCTTGAAGTTGACGTTGTCAACGTACTTGTCCTCGTTGTCGAGGGCTTTCAGTGTGGTGTCCTGAAGCAGGTCGTATGCGTCGTCGCGGTTGCTGGTAAGCATGTAAGCGAAGTTCAGAAGATTGCTCTGGAGAGTGATAAGCTTTGACTGGAAATTCTGTGTACTCATAATCGGAAATTAGTTGATTTGCGTTGGTAATATTTTTGTAACCGCTTTGTGATTACACTGCAAATATACGGCGCGTTTTATGATTCTCCAAATTATTTTACAATTATTTTTCGCAAATTTTCATATTATTTGCATGAAACTTTGCAACCACCTGATTTTCAGTGAATTATTTCAGGCAATAATTTTTACAGATGTTACATTCGTTTTACACCATATTCACATATTTGCTTCATGTGGCCTGTATGACCACATGTGAATTAGCACTTGTGGCCGTTTTATCACTACATTCTATACGACCCGACGTCTTTGCGCCCATCTGTTACAGCATGTCATATTTGATTATTTTGTAACATCTTCGTTACATCATCACCCTTATGCGTCCCACAATGCCCTTTTGGCATCTTTCCGCCTCATTTTATCATCGCCCAAACCCTTTTTAATAGACAATTATTTGTTAACTTTGCCATATCCCATCTTTAACCATTATTCAAAATACCTGATGAAGACCAACATCCGACATCTTTTTGCCGCTGCGGCTTTCGCGGCAGTAGCATCCTCGGCGATGGTGGCGCAGACACACGCCGACTTCACGCCTTACAAACATACCGAAATCCGACTCCCCTCCGTACCCATCCTCACCAACGATCCATATTTCTCGATATGGTCTAACTACGACGAACTCAACGAGGGTCCCACACGCCACTGGTGCGAGCACGAGAAGGCCATCGAGGGTATCCTTCGTGTCGACGGCGTGCCCTATCGCTTCATGGGCACCGGACGCGACCATATCTTCGCTCCCGTGGCCGGCATGACTGTCGACGGCGATATCTGGACCGGAAAAGTCACTCACCGCAAACAGAAAAACACCGACTGGACCGAGGCCGAGTTCGACGACTCCGCCTGGGCCACCGAGCAGGCTGCCTGGGGTAAGAAAGGTGAGTATCCCAATGTCAACAACAGCTGGACCAATGAAAACTCCGATATCTATGTGCGCCGCGAAGTGAATCTCACCTCCGACGATCTCCACAAAGACCTCTGGGTGAATTTTTCCCACGATGATGTGTTCGAACTTTACATCAATGGTGTGAAAGTGGTCGCCACACCCGAGACATGGAAGCAGGGGGAGGCACATCACCTTACCAACGAGGAGAAGCTGCTCCTCCGCGGCGGCCGCAATGTCATCGCAGCCCACTGCCACAACACCCACGGGGGTGCCTACATAGATTTCGGACTGTATGAGAACCTCATGGTCAACGGATCGGAGATACAAAAAGCCGTGCAGAATTCGGTCGACGTCCTCGCTACCAGCACATATTACAATTTCACCTGCGGACCGGTGAATCTCGACCTCATTTTCACCGCTCCTATGCTGATTGACGACCTCGACCTCATATCCACACCTATCAACTACGTTTCCTATCAGGTGACATCCAACGACGGCCGCCGTCACGACGTGCAGTTTTACCTCTCCACTACGGCACAGCTCACCGTCAACGAGATGAACCAGCCCACACTCTCCACTACTATTAAAGAGGGCGACGTCACTTACGCCAAGGCAGGTGCCGAAGAGCAGAAAGTGCTCGGACGCTCGGGCGACCTCATTTCCATTGACTGGGGATACCTCTACATACCGGCCATCAACGGCAATGTGAGCGTGGCTTCCCCCGTGACGGCCGAATCGACCTTCGCCGCCACCGGCAAGCTCCCTGAGAATCTTCCAGGCACAGTGCGAAGCACCGGCCTCTCCTCCATGCCGGCGCTCTGTTTCGTCAACGACCTCGGCAAGGTGCGCCAGGCTTCCAGCTTCATGCTCATCGGCTATGACGAGGTCTACGACATACAGTATATGGGCAACAACTACAAGGCCTACTATGCCCGCGACGGCAAAACCATCTTCCAGGCCTTCGAGGAACTGCGCGACGCCTATCCCTCGATCATGGAGCGCTGCCGTGCACTCGACAAAACCATCTACGACGACGCCCTCGCCGCCGGCAACCGCAAGTATGCCGACCAGCTTTCAGGCTGCTACCGCCTAGTGATGGCTGCCCACAAACTGTTTCAGGACAACACCGGCAAAGCGCTCTATTTCTCGAAGGAGAACAAGTCGAACGGCTGCGTCAACACCGTCGACCTCACCTATCCCGAGTGCCCGCTCTATCTCCTATATAATCCCGAACTACAGAAAGGGATGATCCTCTCCATCCTCGACTATGCTCTCTCCGACCAGCGAAAGGGCAAAA
Organism: uncultured Muribaculaceae bacterium; assembly: GCA_905207535.1. GTDB lineage: Bacteria > Bacteroidota > Bacteroidia > Bacteroidales > Muribaculaceae > UBA7173. The sequence goes on from CAJLLX010000014.1 coordinate 25,432, forward strand.
ACTGCTCCGCTCACGACCTCGGACAGTATCCTCTGGCCAACGGTCAGGTCTACGGCGACACCATGCCGCTTGAGGAGTCGGCCAACATCATCATCCTCGCCGATGCCATCTGCCGCATCACCGGCGACGCCTCCTGGCTGCTCCCCTATGCCGACACCCTCGCCACATGGGCCGAATACTGCCGCAAGGAGGGTCAGAATCCCGGCAACCAGCTCTGCACCGACGACTTCAAGGGCCCGAGCGAGCAAAATACCAACCTCTCCATCAAAGCTATCATCGCTGTGGCTGCCTACGGCAATCTCCTCCCCTCCATCGGCGGCAGCGAGGCCGATGGCGCCAAGTGGAAGGAGACTGCTTCCAAGATGGCCAAGACCTGGGAAAGCGACGCCCGCGACAAAGACCACTACCGCATGGAGTTTCACAAGCCGGGCAGCTGGAGCCAGAAGTACAACCTCGTCTGGGACAAGATGTGGGGTCTGAACCTCTTCCCCTCTCAGGTGCTCGACAAGGAGATCAGCTTCTACCTCACCAAGCAGCAGCTTTACGGACTCCCCCTCGACAGCCGCGACCTTCAGACCAAGAGCGACTGGATCATGTGGACCGCGGCCATGTCGCCCGACACCCCAACCTTCCTCCGCTTCTCCGACCGTCACTACGACTATATGAACGAGACACCCTCGCGCATCCCTCTGAGCGACTTCTACACCGTAGACAACGGCCGCTCATGCAACTTCAGCGCCCGCTCGGTGATCGGCGGCCTCTGGATGAAGGTGCTCATGGACCGCTACGCCCCCGCGCCTGCACTGGCCGACAACTGATGCGCGCACTTCTATTATAATTACAATTACAGACGTCAATATACCTACGTCTATAATCCACCTACGAATATCTGACAGCGGGAGCACCGCCCCCGGTTCTCCCATACCATCATAAGCAAATCCCGGCACGCCTCACCGCAGGTGTGCCGGGATTTGTGCATAATAAATATGCATGCCTAAAGTCAAAGTCGAAACGCAATTATCCCCCGCGCGTAAGCCCTCCCATT
>CAJLLX010000015.1 GCA_905207535.1 uncultured Muribaculaceae bacterium
CAGGACTACCTGATGGAAATGCTTCTGTCTGCTAAATTTTGATGCGGTTGCCCTGGGGTGTATGTTTTTCGCAAAATTTGCGTTATACTATTAATTGCAATTGAATCAGTGGCGGAATGCCGAGGATGTTCACACATATAAAGCTGTCGTTTGCAGCGATTGGCGGCGCCCTGAGGCGTTCGGCGGTCGCTCTGACGATGCTGTCGGCCATTGCCACGGCCATGCCGGCGCACGGCGAGGTGTATGTGTCGTCGGGATCAGCCGACGCCGACACGCTGCGCGGGGTTACCCTCGATGAGGTGACAGTGCGTCGCGGGCGCGAGCATTACAGCAAGCGCAATAATCCGGCCGTGGATTTCGTCAACCGCATCCGCAATGCCCGAAAATTGGGCGATCCGCGGCGCCATCCCTTCTACGGCTACAGGAAATATGAGAAGATAGCCATCGGCATCAACAATTTCAATGTAAATCCTACGGATACGGTCCCCAAGGGGCGCTTCGGGTTTCTGCGCGAACATGTGGATACCTCCGATGTCACCGGACTCCCCATCCTGCCGCTTTCGGTCAAGGAGAAGGTGAGCGATATCGTGTACCGGCGCGATCCCGAGGCTGAAAAACAGATAGTGCAGGGGCGCAGACAGGTGGGAGTGGACGAATTTGCCGACCTCGCCAATGTGCAGACCGTGGTGGAGGATGTGTTTCGTGAAGTGGATCTGTATCAGGACAATATACCTCTGATGCGAAACCGCTTCGTGAGCCCTCTGTCGGCCATCGGGCCCGATTTCTACCGGTATTATCTGACAGACACCGCCATGGTGGACGGAGTGAAGTGTGTAGTGCTCAGTTTTGCTCCCCGCAACCCCGCAACATTCGGATTTTTAGGGCGATTGTATGTGGAAGAGGGTGATACCACCATGTTTGTGCGCAAAGTGGATATGGGAGTGTCGCCCACGATCAATCTCAACTTTGTGGACCGCCTTCGGGTGCTTCAGACCTTCCGGAAAGCGCCCGACGGTAGCCGCCTGAAGACCCTCGACGACCTGAATGTGGATTTTAGCGTGCTCCCCGGCATGCCCGAGATCTACGCGCGACGCACCTCGGCCTACGACGGCCACACATTCGACACTCCAAGCGAGGAATATGCCGCGCTGCTCGACAGCGAGGGCAGTGTATTCGAGGTCGGAGGCGTGGCTGAGCGCGACTCGCTGTACTGGGCCGATGCCCGGCGAGTTCGCACCGGATACAACGAGCGCCGCATAGACGAACTCATGATGCGTCTGCGTGCGGTGCCTCTATACCGATATTGTGAGACGGCGCTGAGGATCTTTGTGAAAGGATATGTGGGGACGGCCAAGAAAGACTCGAAATTCAACATCGGACCGCTCAACACATTCGTGAGCTACAACTCGGTGGAGGGTCTGAGGCTGAGAGCCGGCGGAGTGACCACTGCCAATCTGTCGCCCCATCTATTTGCCCGCGGGTATGCCGCCTACGGATTTCGCGACCACCGCTGGAAATACAATGCTGAGCTGGAATACTCGTTCAACCGCAAGAAATACCACGCCTCGGAATTTCCGGTGCACTCCATCACGGCGCAGCAACGGTTTGACACCGATCAGCTGGGTCAGCGCTACCTCTTCACCAATGCCGACAACATGTTTTTGGCTCTGAAACGCGGCGACAATCACCTGATAGCCTACCGTCGCGACACACGGCTGAAATATAAGATAGAGCTGAAAAACAATTTTTCCTTTGCCCTTGATGCCGGCCTGAAACGGATGGAAGGGGGACCGTGGATGCAGTTTGTGCGCCCCGACGGCGCGGTGCTCGGGCATTACAATCAGCTGGAGCTGAGCGCAACGCTGCGGTATGCTCCCGGGGAGAAGTTTATGCAGACCACCTCGGAGCGTATCTCGGTGAACCGCGATGCGCCGGTGCTACAGCTGTCGCATCTGTACATCCCCAAGGGGGTGTGGGGAGCGCCGTGGGGCGTGAACCGCACCGAATTTTCGGTGGAGAAGCGCCTGTGGCTCTCGGCCTTCGGCTATGTCGACGTTATGGCCAAGGTGGGTCATGTGTGGAGCAAATCGGCCTTCCCCGATCTGTCGTATCCCAATGCCAACCTGTCGTATACGATACAGCGCGAGAGTTTTTCGCTGCTCAATCCTCTGGAATTTATCGCCGACACCTACGGCGAGTGGTATGTGACATACCGCGCCAACGGACTGCTGCTCGACCGTATACCACTGATCAAGAAGCTGAAATTGCGCGAAGTGGTGGGTTTCCGCGGATGGATAGGGCGCCTGAGCCGCCGCAACCGGCCTCAGGCAGGCACGGCCGATGGATCGCTGCTGCTTTTCCCCGAAGGTGGAGCGGTGGCCGACATGCACGGCACACCCTACATGGAGATCACCGGAGGCCTTGACAACATATTCCGCATCCTGAGGGTGGAATGTGTGTGGAGGCTGACCTACCGCGATGTGCCGGCCTCGGAGCGCTTCGGTGTGCGTGCGGCGCTGCATTTCACCTTCTGAAAAATCTGCCGGGATCGGAATGCCGCGACGGCACTCCGGCGAGGTGAACCATTTGATTCCTGCAATTGTTGGATTTTATGACTATTGCTGCATCATGACCGATGCGGCGTGCGGCCAAATGTCAGAAATGTCAGTAGCTGACATGCCGTAATCGGCGGTTGTGGCACCTCTGGGGCTGCAACGAGGCTTTTGGCATGAAATGTGCATACAGGTTAAATCAGAGAAAAAAACATTAACAACATAGAATCTATAAAGAATCATGAAACTTAAACCGCTTGCCGACCGTGTGCTTATCAAGCCCACTCCGGCGGAAGAAACCACCCTTTCAGGAATCATTATCCCCGATTCTGCAAAAGAGAAGCCCCTCAAGGGTGAGGTGCTTGCAGTAGGCGAGGGCACTAAGGACGAGAAAATGGTAGTGAAAGAAGGCGACTGTGTGCTTTATGGCAAATATGCCGGCACAGAGATAGAGTTTGAGGGTGAAAAGCTCCTCATCATGCGCCAGAGCGATCTGCTCGCAGTGGTAGAGGCCTGAACCTAAGCCGGCGACCCACAGGATACATAAGTAATACCAACTGAAGTAAAACATCTAAAACCCCGGGCGAGAGTCCACGCGGCTACGCCCAATAAAAGATATGGCAAAAGAAATCAAATTCGACATAAAGGCTCGCGAAGAGCTCAAGAAAGGCGTCGACGCACTTGCCGACGCAGTGAAAGTGACACTCGGCCCGAAGGGTCGCAATGTGATCATCGACAAGAAATACGGTGCACCTCACATCACCAAGGACGGTGTGAGCGTAGCACGCGAGATAGAGCTTGAGGATGCCTTCCAGAACATGGGCGCACAGCTCGTGAAGGAAGTGGCCTCGAAGACCGGCGACGACGCAGGCGACGGCACAACCACCGCTACCGTGCTGGCTCAGGCCATCATCACCCACGGACTGAAGAATGTGGCCGCCGGTGCCAATCCTATGGATGTGAAACGCGGCATCGACAAGGCCGTGGCAGCCATCGTGGAGGGTATCCGTGCGCAGGCTCAGGAGGTAGGCGACGACTTCAAGAAGATCGAGGATGTAGCCCGCATCTCGGCAAACAACGACGAGGCTATCGGCCATCTGATTGCCGAGGCTATGAAGAAGGTTAAGAAAGAGGGTGTGATCACCGTCGACGAGGCCAAAGGCACCGAGACCACGGTAGATATCGTGGAGGGTATGCAGTTTGACCGCGGCTACATCTCGCCCTACTTCGTGACCGACACCGAGAAGATGCTCTGCACCATGGATTCGCCCTACATCCTGCTGTATGACAAGAAGATCTCGAATCTCAAGGATATGCTTCCCATCCTCGAGGCCACAGCCCAGAGCGGCCGCGGTCTGCTGATCATCGCCGAGGATGTGGATCAGGAAGCTTTGGCCACTTTGGTAGTGAACCGTCTGCGCGGCTCGCTGAAAGTGTGCGCAGTGAAGGCTCCCGGCTTCGGTGACCGCCGCAAAGAGATGCTCGAGGATATCGCCACCCTCACAGGCGGCGTAGTGATCTCCGAGGAGAAGGGCATGAAGCTCGAAGGTGCCAACATCAACATGCTTGGCACAGCCGAGAAGGTGACCGTCAACAAGGAGAACACCACCATTGTCAACGGCGCAGGCAACAAGGACGCCATCGCAGCCCGTGTGGCTATGATCCGCGCTCAGATAGAGCAGACCAAGAGCGACTACGACCGCGAGAAACTGCAGGAGCGCCTTGCCAAACTGGCAGGCGGTGTGGCAGTGCTTCATATCGGCGCTCCCTCCGAGGTGGAGATGAAAGAGAAGAAAGACCGCGTGGACGACGCCCTCTCCGCAACTCGCGCAGCCATCGCCGAGGGTATCGTGCCCGGTGGAGGTGTGGCTTACATCCGCGCCATCGCCAAGGCCAGCGAGCTTAAGGGCGACAACGAGGACGAGACCACCGGTATCCACATCGTGCTTCGTGCCGTGGAGGAGCCGCTCCGTCAGATCGTGGCCAACGCAGGCGTAGAGGGTGCCGTAGTGGTGCAGCGCGTCAAAGACGGCAAGGACGACTTCGGTTACAATGCCCGCACCGACGTCTACGAGCCTCTGATGGCAGCCGGCGTTATCGATCCTGCCAAGGTGACACGTGTAGCGCTTGAGAATGCTGCATCGATCGCCGGCATGTTCCTCACCACCGAGTGTGTCATCGCCGACAAGAAAGAGGATAATCCTGCTCCCGCAGCTCCCGCCGGCATGGGCGGTATGGGCGGCATGATGTAATGCCTCGGTCGGACCGATCCAAACGCAACAATATATAAAACAGCGGAATCGCCTTTGATACTCTAAGGCGATTCCGCTGTTTTTTTAACCGTTAAGTCGTTGCGGACGATCGGAGCGTGGGAGGTTTACCACTGACCGGAGCGGATGATGGCGATCATCTCGCGGGCGAGTGTGCGGAGATCTTCGTCGGGGGTGATGTAGGGGGGCATCACATAGATGTTGCGGCCGAAGGGGCGCACCCAGATGCCGCGGCGCAGACATTCTCGCTGGAATTTGCCCACGTCGACGGGTCGATTGACCTCGATAACGCCGATGGCACCGAGCACACGCACGTCGGTGACGCAGTCGCCGAGCTCGCGGGCCGGGGCAAGGGCTTCCTCCAGCACACTCTGTATGTGCGCGATAATATCGTGCATCGGTTGCACGCGAAGCAGATTGAGCGAAGCGATGGCGATGGCGCATGCCAGGGGATTGGCCATGAATGTGGGGCCGTGCATCATCACTCCGGCCTCGCCTTTTGAAATGGTGTCGGCCACCTCGGCTGTGGTGAGCACTGCGCTCATGGTGAGATATCCGCCGGTGAGCCCTTTGCCGATGCACATGATGTCGGGCTGCACTCCGGCATATTCCCAGGCAAAGCAGCGTCCGGTGCGCCAGAATCCGGTGGCGATTTCGTCGAAAATCAGATATACGCCATGGCGGTCGCAGAGCCGGCGGAGTTGGCGGAGATACTCCGGGTGGTAAAACCACATGCCGCCGGCACCCTGCACTATCGGTTCGAGGATCACGGCTGCGATTTCGTCGGATTTCTGCTCGAGAAGATCGGCCATGGGGCGGATATCCTCCTCGTGCCACTCACCGCCAAAGCGCGAGCGGGGCTGCGGCACGAAATAGCGCACCGGGAGGGCCGGGCCGAAGGCGCCGTGCATGCCCGTGACGGGGTCGCAGACGCTCATTGCATTCCATGTGTCGCCGTGATAGCCCGAGCGGATGGTGGCAAAATTGGTTTTGGTGTGCGAGCCCGAGCGGCTTATGGCGGCCTGTACGGCCATCTTCATCGCCACCTCTACGGCTACCGACCCCGAGTCGGCATAGAAGATATTGTGCATCGAGGGGGGCGCCATCTCCAGGAGCAATTTGCCCAGCTCGATGGCAGGGTCGTGGGTGAGTCCGCCGAACATCACATGGCTCATCTTGTGGAGCTGCTCCTCGGCAGCGCGGTTGATGGCCGGGTGGTTGTAGCCGTGGATTGCCGCCCACCACGACGACATGCCGTCGATGAGTTCGGTGCCGTCGGCGAGGCGGATGCGGTTGTCGTGGGCCGACTCCACCTTGTAGGTGGGCAGAGGGTCGATGGTGGAAGTGTAAGGGTGCCAAAGATGCTCGCGGTCGAAGGGATCGCAAAGCAGGTTGAAATCGGGGTTTACTTTTTCCGTCATATTCTTTTTCATTATCCGGGGATGATCAAAGCTAAAGCTTTGATAACTAAAAAAATTAGCGGAGGAGGGAGCGGATGCAGACGATGTCGTTGAGAGGGATGGTATCGGGGAGGAGAGCGGCAATCTGGGGCGAGGAGGCGTCGGGTGGGAGGCTCTGCATGGCGGAGCGGACGGCGTTGACGACGGCGGGGGTGAAGATGTCGCCGGGGTCGAGTTCACCTTTGTCGGCATAGTGCATGAGGTGGGAGGTGATGGTGCCGATGGCGAGCGAGCGCTCGCGGGCGATCTCTTCGCGAGTCATGCCGGCTCGAAACATCTCGTATGTGATTTCGTGGCTGTAGGTGCGAGGCTCTTTCGGGGCCTTTGCAGCGCGGTTTTTTGCTGATTTGGGGGCGAGAGAGGAGGCGGGGTCGGTGAATCGACCGCCATTGGCAACGCGTTTGAGCGATTTTTCAGTGGTGGCGTCGAGGGTGGCCGACTGTTTGTATTTGAGGTAGCCCGAGACGGTGAATCCGTGCTGTGCGACGGCATCGAGGAGGCTGCAGTCAGCCGAGAGGGACTGGCTGAGGTCGAGGGTGAGTTCGCGGACGCGCTGCGAAGCCTTTTTGTTGTCGGAGCGGACTCGGGCGGCGCGGCGGAGGGAGTCGCCGAAGATGGCAGTGAGAGAGTCGCGGAAGTATTCGGCGCCTTTTTTCACACGGTCGAGGAATTGGGGCTCGACAAGCTGTGCAACGGTGGCACCGTTGATGAGCGTGAGCCACCGGTCGGCGACGTCGATGATTTTTTCGCGCAGTTCGAGCTCGATCTGCTGCTGCCGGACGGTCTCTTCGGGGAAAGCGTGGGAGTAGGTGGAGGTGAGGAGGCGGGAGAGGGAGTGCTGCATGTCGGCGAGCGAGCGGAAATTGAAGAGCTCGGCGAGTGTGTGGCGAACGTAGGCCTGCTTGATCTGCTGGAGCTCGGAGGCGCTGCGGGCGGCTTCCTCCTCTTGATTGGAGATAAAAGAGCGTACGGCAGGGTCGCATCCGAGGAAGACGCGATCGAGTGGAGTGGCGAGGACAATGCCCTCGAGGGTTTTGCATCGGCTGAGGGCCACGTAGACCTGGCCGGGTGCGAATGAGGCGCCGGCGTCGATGATGACGTGGTCGAAGGTGAGGCCCTGGCTCTTGTGTATGGTGATGGCCCATGCGAGACGGAGCGGCAACTGAGCGAAGGTGCCCTGTACCTCGGTGTCGATGGTGTTGGTGGATTCGTTGACGGTGTAGCGGGCGTTTTCCCAGATTTCGGGTTCGACGACGATCTCCTCGGTGTCGCCCGGGCAGAGGACGCGGACGGTATCGCGGTCGGCGTAGGTGACGTGGCCTATTTTGCCGTTGTAGTAGCGGTGGGCGCCGGTGGAGTCGTTTTTGATGAACATCACCTGTGCACCCACTTTGAGGGTGAGGGAGAGGGGTGTGGGATAGGAAGTTTCGGGGAAGACACCCTTGACTTTGGCCTCGTAGTTGCGGGCCGGGGTGGTGAGCATGGCTATCTGCTGAGCATTGTAGCTGTCGGCCATGGAATTGTGGGAGGTGAGACGGATGTAGTCGCTGCCGGCAGCGGGGCGGAAAGAGGGCTGCACGCGGCTGTGGAGCATCTGCAGGTCGGCGGGAGTGAGGCGGTTGTCGCGGACATGATTGAGAATCTCGACGAAGCGCTCGTTTTGCTGGCGGAAGACGCGGGTGAGTTGCAGGGTGACGTAAGGGATCTGCGCCAGGGCCTTGCTGCCGAAGAAATAGGGGGAGTCGTAGTGGCCGCGGAGCATGGCCTCGTCGCGGGGAGTGACCACGGGTGCGAGCTGCTGAAGGTCGCCAATCATGAGGAGCTGCACGCCGCCGAAGGGGAGGGGAGAGCGGCGATATTTGCGCAGGGCATTGTCGATGGCGTCGAGGAGGTCGGAGCGCACCATGGAGATCTCGTCGATGACGAGGAGGTCGAGAGCGCGGATGATGCGAAGCTTCTCTTTGGAGAATGAGAACTTATCGCGGTAGCTGCTTCCGGGGATATAAGGGGAGAGGGGGAGCTGGAAGAAAGAGTGGATGGTGACACCTCCGGCATTGATGGCGGCGACTCCGGTGGGTGCGACCACGACCATAGTTTTGGCGCTTTTCTGCCGGAGTGTGCGGAGGAAGGTGGTTTTGCCGGTGCCGGCTTTGCCGGTGAGGAAGATGCTGATGCCTGTGTGCTCTACAAATTCCCAGGCGAGTTCCAGTTCGTTGTTGTATTCCATCGCTAAGAAAGGGAAGTGAGGGGAATGGGGACACCGAAGCTGAAGCTTTCGCCGGCTCCAAAATTAAAGATAGGGAAAAAGGATGGATGGAGGAGAAGGGGGGAGAGGGAGGGGCGGGGCGGTTACTGGTCGAAGGTCATTTCGTCGAATCCGGCGGCGTCGAACTCGTCGTCGTTGTATTCGTCGGAGCCGTAGAAGTCTTCGTCGAAATCTTCGGTGGCGGCAGCGGCTTTGGCGTCGACTTTGGCCTCAAACTCGTCGAGGTCGACCATCTGCTCGGGCGCTTTGCCAAGGGCGAGGGTGCAGACGGGGTCCATGAGGTTGGATCCGGGGATGAGCTCTTTCATCTCCATGAAGAAGGAGCGGTCGGTCATATAGTCGAAGGTGAACATGAGTTTCTGGCCTTCGTCGTCGATGAGGTCGCTGAGGCGGGTATCCTCCATGAGGTAGACGTCCTGGTCGGAAGATGTGTCCATGTCTTCGAGTGTGATTTCCTGGCGCTTTTCCCAGTTGTCATCGCAGATGAAGAAAGAGGAGAGCTGATTTTTGTCGTAGTCGACGCTCTCGCAGATGGCGTTTTTCAGGTCGAGGAACGTAGCGTCGGCATCTATTTTGATTTCTCGCTTGAAGTTGTCGACTTCGTCGGATACTATTCTGAAATTGTAAACCATATGTAAAAAATATCCTAAGGTTTCTGAGATTTTGGGGCTTTCCGGTGGCTGGCCCGGCGGGATGCGGGGCTCAGCGGGGGAAGCCATGTACAAAGGTAAAAATTTCCGTATAAAAGACGCAAATATTTTGGGATGTTTTTTTGGAGGCAAGGGGGAGAAAGGCATGAGGGTGGAGGGCAGAGGGAGGGCTCCGCCGGGGCGGGAGAAAGGAGGGAGGGGGCTTTGCTGCAGGCTCAAAGTTTCACTTTGAGTACCAAAAGGGGCTACGCGGCGCAAGGATCCGGCCTGCGGCCTCCGGGAGGGGGAGGGGACGAAAAAAGAGCATCTTTCTTAGATGCGCTTGGGGCGCATCTGAGAAAGACGCTCGTATGAGAAGATTCCGGACCGAAAGAGGCCTTAGGGGAGGCGGGAGCCTGAGGGCGGGAGGCTGAGCCTAAAGGGAGGCTGGAGCCTGAGGGCAGATGGGAAGCTGAGCCTGAGGGGAGGCTGAAGCCCGAAGGCCGGGAGGGGCCGGAGGGGATTGGCGGGGTTACTTTTTGGTGGTGACGGGGAGTGCGCGGCTGAAGACTTCGCGGAAGGAGACGAGGGTCTCGGTGCGGAGGAGTCCCAGGGGCTGCAGGCGCTCGTGGATGAGGTGGAGGAGATGCTCGTTGTCGCGGGCATACATCTTGATGAGCATGTCGTACTCACCGGTGGTGAAGTGGCACTCCACCACTTCGGGTACTTCTTTGAGTTTCTCTACTACTTCGTTGAATTTGTCAGGCTCTTTGAGGAAGATGCCTATGAAAGCGCAGGTGTCATATCCGAGTGTAGTGGGTTTGATGAGTGCGCGAGATCCTTCGAGGATGTTTGTAGCCTGAAGTTTAGCGATGCGCTGATGGATGGCAGCTCCTGAAACGCCACATTCGCGGGCGATTTCGAGGAAAGGTTTGCGGCCGTTGTCAACGAGCATCTGCAGAATCTTGGTGTCGAGGTTGTCAATGTGTAAGCGTGGCATATTCTTAACTTTTTCCTTAGATTTGTTTAGTTGTTATAATATTCCCTTTTGGCGATTAGGTGCCACCCGCAAGGAGAGTGAGGATGGTATTAGGAATTATCACCAGTGGGGTGGTACGTTATCGTTTTTAATACCGCGGAAACTTCGGCAGATATTTCAGATTCGTTGAAGTTGCGGTATTCTATCACCACAAAGTTAGAGAAAAGTTTTTTAATTACGAAAATTGAAATAAGATTTTTTAAAGGGTTAATAAATCTCTCACGTATTGTACGGGATGAAAAAATGTTAATTTTTTACGAGTGAGAGGGGAAATGAGAGAATGGAGACAAGGCGGATTGTGGGCGGCAGTGGAGGTGTAATAGATTGATATATGGGAGATTGTAGGGAGATGATGGGCCGGGCGGATGAGGCGGAGAAGGGAGGAGAAGGGCGTGGGAATAACGAAATATAAGGGAAATGCATGGGCGGGAGATATGTTTTTAAACATGTTTTCATGCGGCAGGTGCCGGGGGCCGGAAGGGGCTTAAGGGGCGGAGATCACGCGAGCTCGCGTGATCACTGAACAAGAGGACGAGACCGGAGGAGGGGAAAGGAGAAGGAGGAGAGGGGAGGCGGGGAAAGGAGAGGAGGAGAAGGGAAAGGAGGAGAAGAGAAGAAGGGGGAAGAGGGGGAGGGAGGGAGAAAAAAGACGAAAGAGGGGAGGAAGATATCGGAAATAATTTGTAATTTTACGGCGTAAAACGGTGTGTCATGGAGCGGAATATGCGCGATACCCGGCTCCAGGACAACAGCGGATTGCAGATGAAACGGCGCAAACCAGTGAAAAACAAAGACTTGATGCGCAAATAGTAGATGCAGGTGTCGCGCGATATTCGGGTATATATGAAAACATTACACGTAGTGACAGCTTTGGTGATGAGTGTTCTGGCGATGAATGGTCAGGATAAGACCATGCATGTGCAGAATCAGGACGGCACATATGCGTCGACGAGAGTAGCCGAGCTGGCAAAGATTTCGTTTTTAAGTGTTGCAGATCAAGGCAAGGGGATGATAATCTCCTCGACGACATCGGCTCCGGTGAAGATGCTCTTTGAGGAGCGTCCGGAGGTGACGGTATCGGGCAGCAAGATAGTGTTTACGACGCAGTCGTCTACTCCGCTGGAGATGGAGATGTCCGACATCACCGATATACGCTTTGGTGAGGCCGCGTCGCTGACGGCGACGGAGCAGAATGAGGGGATAGAGTGTGTGCTGGGTGCGGGAAGCGCCACTTTCCGCGGTGTCGCCTGTGATGCGACTGTGGAGATTTACACAGTCGACGGCCGCCGGGTGGCTGCTCCGAGTGTGTCGGGCGGTGAGATGACGCTGAGCCGCAACACTCTGGAGGCAGGAATCTATATAGTGCATATAGGTAACTTCACGACAAAAATCACCCTCTGAGATACCATAGAAAACTATCGGGGGAAAACGAAATCAGATTTACATAAGACGCAATAGCATATGAAAAAGATATTACTGCTTGCAGCCATCAGCTTAGGCGCTACAACCGTTGACGCTCAGCAGACAACCATGTTGGTGCACACCACCGACGGCAACATCACCCTTCACGATGTGGCCGACGTGGACCGAATCACCTTCACCGACGAAGAATATAAGCTCAACTCCGACAACGACCGCATTCTGGAGTATAACGAAGTGAGCTGGCCTGAGGACAGACTCCTGCCCTTGTTTTTGGCTCCTGCCTCGCCGGTGTACACGCTCGACATGAGCGCGGCCAAGCTGAGCGACACGGAGAGAGTGATGTTTTGCACGCTTCAGGGGATAGTGAACCGCACACGTCCCCGCGTGTTGCTTTATAACCACAACGAGGAGCCTCAGAACACCTGGCCCAGTGCGCACGGTCTGCGCCGCCGAGTTGTCAATGCCAACAAGCCCTATGCCCTGGTGGAAAAATATAAGGATGAGATAGAGGGTCTTGTGCTCTACAGCACCGAGAATAGCGAGCACTACGCCAACTTAGCAGTGACAGCCGCCGGACTGGGTCGCTTGCTGCCGGTGACAGCCGAGATACGAGAGAAACTGAAGAACGAGGGGATTGACCTTCCGGTGGTGGAGGATCTGACAACCCTCACACTGACAACCCCTCAGGATATATACGGCTATCTGTATGACAACTACTGGGAGCGGTGCAACCACCGGCTGGTGGTGAGCGAGCGTCCGCTGATACCTTATGTGCACGATATAGCTGCTGCCGCCGGATCGGCCTCGGTGTGGCTTGATCCTCGAAAATACGCTGAGAAACGAGTTCTCGACAAATTTCTTGCCGACATGACTCCCGGGCGCGATGTGGTGCTCGGATGGTATGCCGAAGAGCGCTCCGGTGTAGGAGAGGCCACAAGATACGGGCTCTCGACAGTTCCTGCAGACTTTTTTGAAAACACCACGGTATATACGGCCGTGAAAGGTGTAGTGAATATCCCTGCTGTGCCCAAGCGCGGGAAGCTGGAGAATAAGGTGTACGCTACGGTGTATATCAGCGACGGCGACAATATACAATACTGCCAGCATGCGATGGCGAAAATCTTCAATCAGGCCGGGCGTGGCAAGCTGCCTCTGAACTGGACCGTGAGCCCCTCGCTGGTGGACTTCGCTCCGCAGATGCTCAACTATTATTATAAGCGCGCGACGGAGAACGACTGCTTCGTGAGCGGACCTTCGGGATTGGGCTATGCGATGCCTTACGATGGGCACAACAAAAAGTGGAACATCATGAAGGGTGACCTGTTTCAGCCTTATTGCGCTCTGACACAGCGCTATGTGGAGAAAGCAGGTCTTCGAGTAATCACGATATGGGACGAGGTGAACACTGCTCAGCGTCAGGCCTATGCCGACGAGTGCAGCTATCTGTACGGCCTTACCATTCAGGACTGGGAGAAACAGAACGGGCGACTGACAACAACAATCCAGAACAACCGCCTGCCTTTCGTGCCCAACTATCCCTGCTATGCCGCCGGGCCGGATGTGATCACCGACTTCTTCAACCGCGATATAAAGAACTTCAAGGGTGACGCGCCGATGTTTGTTACCGGTCAGGTGACAGTGTGGGAAGCCGGTCCCGACGAGCTGACAGGTCTTCCCTCCAAGCTCGATGCCCTTTCTCCGGGGAATGTAGAGCTGGTGAGAGCCGACCACTACTTCAATCTCTTCTGCGAGGCCAACCATCTGCCGTTCGACCTGACTATGATGGAAGCGATGAGCGTGACATCGTCGGCATCGGAGACCGCAGCTGCTGTGGCAGCCGACGGATCGCCCTCGGAGGCTAACATGTGGGTATCGTCGACCGCTGACGGCTCGGGCTGGGTAGAGATGGACTTCGGCGACACCTATTCTATAAGCCGATACGTGGTACGCCACGCCGAGTGCGCCGGTCTGGGCCGCGAACTCAACACCCGCGACTTCACCGTGGAGATCAGTGCCGACGGCAACGCATGGACCGAGGTTGGCGCCTATACCGCTAACACCGCGGCCGTGACCGATGCAAAAATCGAACCGACCGATGCACGATATGTAAGAGTGAAGGTGACCGACGGCGGCGCAGACAAGGTGGCCAGGATCGGCGACATCGAGGTGTATGGGGCGAAGTAGGCTTTAGGCCGGATAGGCAATATAAGCCAAATAAGCCCAATAGACCCAATAAGCCGCCCCGATAGGCCCAATAGGGAGAATATGCCCAATTGGGGAGGGAGCAAATCTCTCGACTCTGAAAATAATGGGGGAATAGGAGGGGGATATCATAAATTATTTGTAATTTTACAGTGGCAGAGCAATGGCTTATTGCTCTGCCATTTGTTACAAATATATGTGACATAAATAGAGAAGATTATGAGAGAAAAGATGAGACCCGGCAGCGGATTTCGTAAAATGCTGATATATATAGCCGCTGTGTCCCTGACGGCATGCAGCGGCAACAGGGGCGGGAGCTCTCAGGAGGGAAACGAGAGGGAGATCACCGTGTCGGTGGCTCCTTTGGCCTATTTTGCCAAGGCGATAGGGGGCGACAGTGTGAAAGTACGCACCCTGCTGCCTGCCGGTACCGATCCGGAGACCTTCCAGCCCGGAATGGACGCAATGCGTGCCCTGAACCGTGGGGGCGTGTTGGCCGTGACCGGCGTGCTCCCCTTCGAGAGCGAGATGACAGAGAAACTGAAGGCCAACAATGCCGACCTTCAACTGGCCGATGCGGGGAAAGGGATAGAGCTGATCTATGGCACACACATGCATGCCCATGCAGAGCATGGCGAGGCTCATGAGGCGCATGAAGCCGGCGACGCGCATGAGCATGGAGAAGGGGAGCCGGACCCGCATATCTGGGGATCGGTGAAAAATGCGCGGATCATAGCCGGAAACCTTCATACCACGCTGTGCGGGCTGTATCCCGAACTCCGCCCATATTTCACCTCACGGTATGAGGAGCTTGACAATCAGCTCGACAGCATCGACCGTGCCTATGCCGTCCGGCTCGAGATGCATCCCGCTTTCGTGATATGGCACCCGTCGCTGAGCTACTTCGCCCGCGACTACGGCCTGGAACAGATCTCCTTCAATATCGAGAACAAAGAGACCTCGCCGCTGCGCCTTCGCGAGGCCACCGACCACGCCCTGACAGAGCGTCCGGCTGCATTTTTCGTGCCGCAGGGCTTGAATCCCGAGCGCGTCAGGGCGATAGCAACGTCGCTGTCGCTCGAGCCGACAGAGGTAAACTTCATGTCGGAGGAGTGGCTGAGCCAAATGAATCTGATAGTAGACCATCTAACCGCCGATCAACGATGACATCGCCTGTAATAAAACTCAACGATGTGTGCATGCGCTGGGAACGTAAAAACGTGCTGAGCCATGTGGACCTGACAGTAAGCCGCGGAGACTTTCTCGCCATTACCGGACCTAATGGCGGCGGGAAAACCACCCTGCTGAGGGTGATACTGAAGCTGTTGCGCCCCACCTCGGGGACAGTGAGTTATCTCGATTCCTCGGGACGGGAGACAGAGCGGCTGGCGATAGGATATCTGCCGCAGAAAAACATGATCGATTCGCGATTTCCGATCACAGTGCGCGAGGTGATAGCCTCGGGTTTGCTCGGGAAGAGCGGAGCCGGACCGACGGCCGACGAAAAGGTGGAGCAGATACTCGACACCGTGGAGCTACGCTCGCATGCCGGCGCCCCGATAGGGGAGCTAAGCGGCGGACAGTTGCAGCGCGCACTGCTGGGGCGTGCACTGATATGCGATCCGTCGATCTTAGTGCTCGACGAGCCTCTAAGCTATCTCGACAAGCACTTTGAAGAGCATATCTACCGGATACTTCGGGAGGTGGCGCCACATACGACCGTGATCCTGGTGAGCCACGAGATGAGTATCATCGCCACTATGGCCACAAGGCACCTGATAGTGGACCATACGCTACACGAATGTACGGCACGCCACCACTATGTGCCGAGCGAATGTTGCTGATGACCGGCCGGGGAGGTATTTTGGCAAGATTTTTGCTAATTTTATGATAAAAGGGCTTACAAAAGCCTCTGACAGCTGTTTATACTTCATATAAAGCTATCAAAGATGTCTTTATCATAAAGAATGGCAAAATATCTCATCAATACAACACAAATCTCTCTCACCATATATGGATAAAAAGATTTTTTCAGAGACTGCCGGCAAGATACGCCGCTATGTGAGCGAACACCGCCTGCACGATGCATTCGGGTATGCCCAATCGCTGGCTCAGGCCGTAGGATCGTATCCCGATCGGAGCGAGCTGGAGCAACTGGAGCAAAACTACCGGATGCTGCTGATGTATGCAGCACAGGGAGCTGAAGATCCCCACCGGTCGGCGATGGTGGCGGGTATAGGGAGCGGAATACTCGGGGTGGTGGACCGTCTCGAGCGTCAAAATCTCCTGGCCTCCGAACCGACACTCTACTATAATACACTGCGCTACGAGCAGATGCAGCGATCGGACAGCATAGGATCGCTGCTGGCCGACTACGTGAACACTACGGCCGACATGTCGCTCTTCAACGCTGTGAGCATGGGGCAGAAGCAACCGCAACAGCAGCAGAAGATGCTCGAACGCGAACAGAAAGAGCGGCGGATATTCAATCGCATATGGGTGACATATCCGCTGAGCGCGGCCGACGTAGAGGCGATAGGGCAAGCCATGGTCGACGACCGTATACCTGCCTACGCCAGGGAGCTCTTCGCCTGGGCGATAATCCTCGGAGGACTGCAGTATCACGACAGCGCCAGGGTAGGGATGCTGGTAGACCTCTACGGGTCGGAGACCATGCGGCTCTCCACCGTGGGACTGATAGGACTTTGCCTGCTGCTCAACGCGCATCCCGAGCGGGAACTGTCGCGCAACGTGTCGCTGCGGCTGGCAGCGCTCCGCGACCGTAAGGAGTGGGGGCGCGACATCCGCATGGCGGCCTTGGAGCTTGCCAAAACCATCGACACCGACCGCATCACCGCCAAAATCCGCGACGAGCTGGTGCCCGGGATGATGAAACTTAAGCCCGAGATAGACAAGAAGATAAAACTCGGGATAGAGGAGCTCGACCCTACCGAAATGGAGGAGAATCCCGAATGGCAGGAGATGATCCACAAGACCGGCCTCGACGAAAAGCTCAAAGAGATGAGCGAAATACAGGAGGAGGGGGGCGATGTGATGATGGGGACCTTTGCCCATCTGAAATCATTCCCGTTTTTCAACGACGTGGCCAACTGGTTTCTGCCGTTCCACACCGACTATTCGCTCTTTTCCGACGGGAAAGGGGGGAGCAACACTGTGGCCGACATAATGTATACCGCGTCATTCCTGTGCGACAGCGACAAATACTCATTTATGATCTCGCTGGGTCAGGTGCCCGAGGCTCAGAGGCGGCTTATGATGCAGCAGCTCGAGGAGCACGACGCCCAATTGGCCGAACTGCGCGCCTCGACACTCTCTGCCGGCAACGCCGACCGGCGCAGCGTGGTGAACAAGCAGATACAGAACGCCTTCCGCTTCTTCCGCCTTTTCCGGCGCAAGGGTGAGATGCCCAATCCCTTTGCCGACGGGGTGAACTTAGCGGCCAAAGGGCCGTTTGCGGCAGATCTGCGCGACGAAGATACCCTCAATCTCATAGCCGAGTTTTACTTCGGTCACGGATATTACGCCCAGGCTCTGGCACTTTTCGGCATCCTGGCTGAAGAAAGCAATGCCGATGCCGCGCTGTATCAGAAGATGGGGCATGCACGGCAGAAACTGGGCGACTATGCAGGGGCGGTGGCCGACTATGAGCGCGCCGAGATGCTCGACGGCAACAGCGACTGGACGCTGCGACGGCTGGCGCGGTGCTATATGGCCCTGCACCGGCCCGAGGAGGCGCTCCGGTGTCTGCGCACCCTAGAGGCGCATCAGCCCGACAGTGCCGCAGTGAGTCTCAACATAGGGCGATGCCTTGTGGAGCTCGAGCGATATGACGAAGCCGTGAAAGCTTACTTCAAGAGCGAGTATCTCGCTCCGGATTCGACCAAAGCGCTGCGCCCGCTGGCATGGTGCCTGCTGGTGACCGGCGACATAGAGCGGAGCCGCAAATATTACGAAAAAGTGATAGAGCGAACCGAGCCGCAGGCCGTGGACTATCTGAATCTCGGACATCTGAGCATAGCCGACGGGAAATATAAGGAAGCTATGAACTTCTACCGGCTCAACATCTCGGCCCGTATGCCCGAAGGAAGCGACGGGAGCACCCGCAAAGACGCCATAGACGCTTTTATCGCCGATGTGGTGGCCGATATGAAATATCTGACGCGGCTTGGGGCCGACGCCGAACTGGTGTCGCTGCTTATCGATTCAGTGCTGTATGATTATTAACTAAAAGCTATATATATATATTATGGTAATCCAAAGATGGCAATCAGTGTGGCTCCTAATCGGCGCCATCCTCGTGGGAGTATTCTGCTTCATCCCTATGGTATCGCTGCCGGGCGGCATGGAAGACACCAACAGCGCGACGCTCATGTCGCCGAGCGACCTGCCGGTGTTCTTAGTGCTGAATATCGTGACGGCCGTGCTGCTGTTTTTAGCAATCTTCCTGTTTAAGAACATGCGGCTGCAGAAGACGGTGACCTTAGTGTCGATGCTGCTTCTTGCAGTGGCAACGGTGACCGAGTGTCTGCTGCTTTACAACTGGAACTCGACCTTCGGACGCGTGGAGATGTTCGGGAGCGTGCTGTTGCTGCTCGGGGCTCTGGTGTTTACGCTGATGGCGTACAGGGGGATCCGCAAGGATGAGAATACGCTGCGCTCGGCCGACAGGCTGAGATAAGTGCTTAGATCTTAGAGCTAAGAGAGAACAGAGCTAAAGCTCTGATAACTAAAAAGCTGCGGCGGGGGGAGACTTCGGACTACGTCCTCAGCACTGTGCTGAGGACGGAAAGGAGGGGGGGAATGCTAAAGCTGCATTATCAAAGCTAAAGCTTTGATAACTAAAAAAAGAATACCGGAAAGGGGAGGAAGGAGCAAGCAAGCCTTTTCGGAAGGGGGAGTAAGGAGCAGCCGTGTTTCCATTGAAGGCAATGGGAACACGGCTTTGAAAGTTAAAATTGAGAGGTAAGCAGGGCCTAAAAGGCCGACCTGCATAAAAAACCGTTAATTCTCCGGCTGCGGTTTTCTGAAGCCACAGGCGCTCTGAAACTCAGCGAAGAAATCGTGATCGAGCGCTACGGAAATACGGCAGAGAAGCTCAGTGTCGATACTTCCTTTGCGGAGAATTTTGTATACATTGGTGCGATCGCAGCAAATCTCCTGAGCCAGCCAAGCCGCGGGGCGGCGCTGACGACGCAGTTCATTGCCGATAAGAGAACCGATGTGAACCTTTATGCCACATTCTTCGGTTCTTGTTAATACAGAGAGACCATCCATGATAAAAACGAGAGGTGATGAAGTGGTAAAAACGTTTTTTTAAGTATGGCACCGGAATAACTTGCAAATCCACATGAGCGAGGATTAACAAATTTTTCGGGTCATGCTTACGGCTGCAAAATTAGTGAAAATTTGGATACTTCCAAAGCCAAAGCGCACAAAGGAGCATTTTTAACAATGATTAATGTATAAAAAGGGCGTTTTGGGCGTTTTCCTAAATGTCAACAAACTGTAGATTAAAGGATAACGAGGTGTAGAAAATATAGCAACAATTCGTAGAAAAATTGTCTACATGCTTATGATCGGCAGTTAAAAAGGCGCGCCCGTGCTAAGGGGCGCGCCTTCAGAGGTGATGCAGCGATGCTGCGTAATATGCAATCTGTATTTTATTTGAGACCTCTCTGGCGGAGGAGAGCACCTGTATCGGGACGGTGTCCGCGCATGGTCTCATAGAGGACCATCGGATCCTCGGAGTCGCCGCTCTCGAGGAGAGTCTTGAGGCGTGCGGCAGTAGCGGGATCGAAGACGCCATTCTCCTTGAACATTTCGAAAGCGTCGGCATCGAGCACCTCGGCCCAGAGGTAGGTGTAGTAGCCCGAAGCATAACCCTCGTCGCCGAATATATGCTTGAAGTAGGGAGAGCGATAGCGGAAGGTGAGCTGCGAAGGCATGCCGAGGCGGTCGGCTACCGATTTCTCGAATGCAGCCACGTCGATATCGCCCTGGGGATTGAGCTGACCCCAGTAGAGGTCGAGGAGGGCAGCGCCGGCGAGTTCGGCAGTCATGAATCCCATATTGTGCTTGGAAGCGTCGCTGATCTTCTGCACGAGCGAGTCGGGGATGAGTTCGCCGGTCTGATAATGGTGGGCGTACTCCTTAAGGAGCTCGGGCTGGAAGGCGAAATGCTCGTGGAACTGCGAGGGGAACTCCACGAAGTCGCGGTCGACCGAAGTGCCGCTCTGGCTCTTGAGGGGAGCTTTGGAGAGCATGCCGTGGAGGCCGTGACCGAACTCATGGAACATGGTGAGCACCTCGTCGATGGTGAGGAGCGAGGGGGTGTCGGCGGTGGGTTTGGAGAAGTTGCCCACGTTGTAGACGATAGGACGCACTACAGAGCCGTCGGGGTTGACCCAAGAGGTCTGGAGCTCCTCCATCCATGCGCCCTGACGCTTGCTGGCGCGGGTGAAGTAGTCGGTCATGAACACGGCGAGATGGTTGCCTTCGGCATCCTTGACGTCGTAGACCTTGACATCGGGATGATACTTGGGCGCGTCGGGCATCGGCTCGAAAGTGAGGCCGTAGAGCTTGTTGGCCATGGCGAAGATACCCTTGGCAACTGAATCGACGGCGAAGTAGGGACGGATGGCATTCTCGTCGAGATTGTATTTCTGCTGACGCACCTTCTCGGCGAAGTAGCTGTAGTCCCAGGGCTCGATCTTGAAGGTGTTGCCCATGGAGTCGGAGAGCGCCTGCATCTCAGCCACTTCCTCGGCCACCTTAGCCTTGGCGGGCTCCCAGATGCTGAGCAGCAACTGCTCGGCAGCCTGAGGAGTGGAAGCCATCTTGTCGGCAGTCATGAGCGAAGCGAAATCGGGGAAGCCCATGATGGCAGCTTTCTCGGCGCGGGCTTTGACGATCTCCTGAATGACGGGGAGATTGTTGTTGTCGCCGCTCTGAGCGTTGCCGGTGTATCCGCGCCACATTTTCTCGCGGAGGTCGCGGTTGTCGGCATACTGGAGGACAGGCAGACGCGAGGGAGCGTGGAGAGTGAAGACCCATTTGCCCTCTTTGCCGCGCTCCTTGGCCTCGGCAGCGGCGTTGGCCACGGTGGAAGCGGGGATGCCGGCGAGGTCGGCCTCATTGTCGACTACGATCTCGAAAGCATTGTTGGCGTTGAGCAGATTTTTGTTGAATTTGATGTAGAGATTGGAGAGGCGGTTGTTCACCTCCTTGAGCTGCGCCTTCTTGTCGTCGGGGAGGAGAGCGCCGTTGAGGGTGAAGTCGCGGTAGATGTGCTCGATGGCGCGGACCTTATCGTGGGAGAGGCCGAGCGAGTCGCGGGTGTCGTAGAGGGTCTTGACGCGGCTGAAGAGGCCGTCGTTCATCATCATCTCATCGGAGAAAGCGCTGTACTGCGGGAGGATAGAGTCGGAAACGGCGCTGAGCTCGGGAGTAGAGTCGGCCTCGGTGAGCGACATGAGCACCGACATGACGCGCTCGAGTGTGGGGGAGAGATTGTCAAGGGCGAGGATGGTGTTGTCGAAAGTAGGAGCCTCGGGGTTGTTGACAATCGAGTCGATGGAGGCGCGAGCCTCGGCCACGCCGGCCTCGAAGGCGGGCATGTAGTCGGAGATTTCGATTCCCTCGAAGGGAGGGATCTGATAGGGGGTGTCGTAAGGCTTCATGAACGGGTTCTGCCGTTCGCTCTTGCCACACGAAGTCACCGAAAGTCCGGTGGCCACCGCCAAAGCACAGAATGCCATAGTGATTGGTTTCATGTTGATGTTAGTTTAAATTATTGAATTGTAGGATCTTTCCAGTAAAATTTAGCGCAGATGGGATAGTGATCGGACCATCCGGTCTTGATGCGCTCAAATTCGTAGGGCTGCATATCTCCGCGATAGAAGATGTGGTCTATATTAAAGTAGAGCCGGTTGCCGTGGTAGGTGAAAGTGGGTCCGATGCCAGCCTCGGCGAAAGCGCTGCGGAAGTCGTCGCCGGCGATGATGCGGCAGGCGTAGCATCCGGGGATGTCGTTGAAATCGCCGGCCACGATGACATTTCGCACCCCGATGGAGTCGATCTGCTGTCGGAGCAGGCGAGCCTGGATGGCGCGCTCGCGGAAGGCAGCGGAGAGTTTGCCGAGAAGCTGATGGCGCACGGCCTTGACCTTTCCGGCAGCTTCCCCCTCGGCGAGACGGTCGATGAGCAGCTTGTCGTCGTCGTTGAGGCCGATGCTCTGCATATGGACGGAAATGACGAGTGTCTCATGCCCGTCGATATCTACCAGTGCGCCTCCGAACCACGAGTAGATGCTCTCGGGCTGCCGGAGTTTGATCTCACGTGCCGGGTAGCGGGTGTAGATGTCCTGGCCATTCATGCCGCCGCGGAAGGGAAAGATTGATTTCATCTCCTCGGCCATATCGGCGTTCATAAAATAAGGTGCGTATTCTACAGGCTGCGGCGCCTCCTGGAGGCAGGCGATGTCGGGGCGGGTGTCGATGAGGTAGAGGGCCGAGGTGTTGAGGCGCCCTTCGGCCATCTGCCGCTTCAGTTCGTCGAACGAAGGGAGCGGATTGTCCGGACCGTAGTGGGCGTTGAAGTCGTAGTAGGTGAAGACATTGTAGCTGACCAGCGAGAAGCTGCTCTTTTGCTCCTGAGGTGTGAGACGGTGGGTGTGGAAATTGAGCGGAAAGAAGGTGAGGATGGGACCTGCCAGCAGGAGCAGTGTAAGCGCCGGGACGAGCGCCATGCGTCGGCAGAAGATAAGGCAGAGCACCAGCGCCAGCAGCTCGAGAATGAGCCACCCCGGGAAGGTGAGCGCCAGGATGGCGGGGATGGTGCTGAACTGTGGCGACACCATGCCGCCGTAGCCGGCCAGGAGCGCTCCGGCTGAGAGGAGCCCGAGGAGTGCGTAGCCTGTAACGGTGAGCCGGTGTCGGAGGGTGGGTGTCACTTTCTGTGCGTGTGCGATGTGTTAAACGATAGGTGATGAATGAGAGGACTGTCAGCGGGAGAGGGGCTCTCGCCGGTCGCGCCGCGAGGAGAGGTCGAAGAGAAGGAGGCGCTCCTGCTCGGTGAGCGAGGCGTAGCCCACCCGGCGGGCTTTCTCCATGAGGTCGAGGCGGTCGAGGTGGCGGCGTGTGCGCTGCTCCATGAGGCGGATGTTGCGTCGGGTGTAGATCTTCCAGGCGAAAGCGAGGATGACTCCGGCGGCGATGCCTCCGATGTGTGCGGCCGTCTGCTGGGGCGCCATCTCGAGGCATGCCAGGAGGAAGACCACTCCGGCGGCCACAGCCAGTTTGCGGAGCGAGAATGTGCCGATGAAGGCCATGCGCACCTTTTTGCCGGGCTCGGCGATGAGGGTGGCGCTGACCACGGCAAGAGTGGCAGCCGAGGCGCCGACGAGGCAGGCATCGTCGACGCGGGAGAAGAAGGCGCTGAAGATGACATAGCTGACAGCTCCGGCGATGCCGCCGGCGAAATAGACAGCTGTCATCTGCTTCCATCCGGCAATCTCGGCGAGGAGCGCTCCGAACCATGCGAGCCACAGACTGTTGACCAGCAGATGCCAGAAGTCGATGTGGGTGAACATGTAGGTGAGGAAGGCAGAGGGGAGCTGTGCTGCCGCGGAGGGGTCGGCGGGGAGTGCCAGCCATGCCACAAGGCGCTCCACGCTACCCCCGTCGGCGGGCATGACGAACCATGCGGCTTTGAGGATGGCGAAGATGGCCACGTTTGCGATGATGAGACGGACGGCAGCTTTCACTTCAGCGGGGATTGATGCTTAATAATACGGACCTCCGATCACATGCTTGCGGCGCCAGTAGATGAGGATGAGCAAGCCGAAGAGCATGCCTCCGAGATGAGCAAAATGGGCGACGGTGTCGGCCTGATTGTTGTAGACGCCGAGGGCGAGCTCGATGACGGCGTAGGCGATGACCATGACCTTGGCACGGATGGGGATAGGCGGGAAGAGGAGGTATAGCTGCACGTTGGGGAACATGTAGCCGAAGGCGAGGAGGATGCCGAAGATGGCTCCTGAGGCTCCGATGGTGGGGGTGTGGAAGAGGTTGAAGAGCTGCTGGATGACAGGCTCATTGGAGGATATGCCGATATTCCAGAGCTCCTGGCCGGTGACCACGGTGTTGCGCAGCAGGGAGGTGACGGATGAGGGATTAGGGAATATCGAGGCGTAGTGGTTGATCATGATGGCGAAGACGCCTTCCTGCACCAGGGCTGCTCCGATGCCGCAGGAGAGATAGTAGAAGAGGAATTTCGGTCCGCCGAGCAAGCGCTCCATGGTGACGCCGAACATGAAGAGGGCGAACATGTTGAAGAACAGGTGCCAGAAATTGGCATGGATAAACATGTATGTCACCAGCTGGGTGGGGATGAACTCTTGTGATGTGATGTAGTATATTGCTCCGTATTGCTCGAGGATGCGGGCCACGGGGCCAATGAGCGCCATGGCGATCCAGATGACCACATTGATAATCAGCAGATTTTTGGTCACGGGCGGCATGTTGCGAAACGAATCGGCAAATCCCATATCTTTTTTATTGCGTATTAAGAATGTTTAAAATGCAAAGGTACAGAATTCTGATTTAAAAACGAGGAGACGAAACATTAAAAGGGGTTAAATTAGTGCTTAGATTGGAGATTGGAGATGGTAGATAGTAGAGAGGGGAGCTTTACTGCAAACTCAAAGCTGAAGCTTTGAGGACTACAAACAGCTTCGCGATGGGAGGAAAAGAAGGGGAGGAGAACCGGGAGGGAGACTTCGGACTGCGTCCTCAGCACAGTGCTGATGGCGGAAACGAGGAGGGGAGGG
>CAJLLX010000016.1 GCA_905207535.1 uncultured Muribaculaceae bacterium
TGCCGCCGATGGCGGCCTGGATGGCTATGTCAAACTGGTGTCGGGGGATCAGCTCTTTGAGCTTTTCGCACATCTTGCGCCCGAATGCCGCGGCATTGTCCACATGGGTGAGGGTCGACAGGGCGTCCACGCTCTCGCCGTTGAGCAGCACATCCAGTTTCACCAGCTTCGAGTCGCGGAAGTCGTGCAGATGGTAGTCAAACGAGGCATACCCCTTCGAGATTGACTTCAGCTTGTCGTAGAAGTCTATCACAATCTCTCCCAAGGGGATATCGAAAGTCAGCTCCACACGGTTGCCCGAGATGAACTCCTGTTTGAGCAGCTCGCCGCGCTTGCCGAGGCAGAGCGTCATTATCGGGCCGATAAACTCGGTGGTGGTGATGATCGACGAGCGTATGTACGGCTCCTCGATATGGTCTATCAGCGTGATGTCGGGCAGTCCCGAGGGGTTGTGCACTTCGGTGACGTTCCCCTTCTTGTCGTAGACCTTATAGGATACGTTGGGCACGGTGGTGATCACCTCCATGTTAAATTCGCGGCTCAGTCGCTCCTGCACTATCTCCATATGCAGCAGTCCTAAGAAGCCGCAGCGGAAACCGAAGCCGAGTGCCATCGACGATTCGGGCTGGAAGGTGAGCGAGGCGTCGTTGAGCTGCAGTTTTTCCAGCGACGAACGCAGGTTCTCGAAGTCTTCAGCCTCTATCGGGTAAACACCGGCAAACACCATCGGCTTCACCTCCTCGAATCCCTCGATCGCGGGCGCCGGACGGCTGACATGCGTGATGGTGTCGCCCACTCTCACCTCGCGCGAGGTCTTGATGCCCGAGATGATATACCCCACATTGCCGGCCGAGAGCTCTTCGCGGGGAGTGAGGTCGAGTTTCAGCACTCCTATCTCGTCGGCGTGGTATTCCTTGCCGGTCGACACAAATTTCACGAAGTCGTCTTTGCATATCGTGCCGTTCACTATCTTGAAATAGGCGATGATGCCGCGGAAGGGATTGAACACGGAGTCGAAGATCAGCGCCTGAAGCGGTGCTTCGGGATCACCTTTCGGCGCCGGCACTTTCTCCACGATTGCCCGGAGTATCTGCTCCACACCTTCGCCGGTTTTGCCGCTCGCGCGTATTATCTCCTCGCGTTTGCAGCCGAGGAGGTCCACGATCTGGTCCTCTACCTCGTCGGGGTTGGCGCTCTCCAGGTCCACCTTATTTATTACGGGTATGATCTCGAGATTCGAGTCTATGGCCATATAAAGGTTGGAGATGGTCTGAGCCTGTATGCCCTGAGTGGCATCCACCACCAGCAGGGCGCCCTCGCACGCGGCTATCGAGCGCGATACTTCGTAGGAGAAGTCCACGTGTCCCGGAGTGTCAATGAGGTTGAGCACATATTTCTCGCCGTCAAGCTGATAGTCCATCTGGATGGCGTGGCTCTTGATGGTGATGCCGCGCTCGCGCTCCAGGTCCATGTCGTCGAGCACCTGGTCCTGCAAGTCCTTGCCCGATACCGTCCCTGTATATTCGAGAAGGCGGTCGGCAAGCGTGCTCTTGCCGTGATCTATATGTGCTATGATGCAGAAGTTTCTGATATTCTTCATATTCGGAATCTTTGGATTTCGGTTTCTTCCCCTTTTTGGCTACAGTTTGCGGTGAACCTTTCCCTTCACACACTGTTTCAATATGCAAAGATAGGAATTTTCAAGCACTTTTTTTGCAAAAACTTTGTCACAGATTTGTTATTACCATAAAAAGAGGGTAATTTAGCGGTACGAAATTCCGCCTCGACAGCCTCAGCGGCCCTTTACCCCCTTATAGGATGTTTATCAGTCAGTATGTGTATTTAAGCCTATGAATCAAGATATGCCAAAGCTTGACAATTCGATTTTTCGGATTGACATGCCCACACCTCCGCCCAAGCCCGGAGTGCTCCTCGTCGCTGAGCCGTTTCTCAGAGAAGAGCATTTCAACCATGCCGTGATCACCCTCATCGAATACGGCAAGGCTGAAAAGGCCATGGGACTTGTCCTCAACAAGCCCACCGGCTACAACCTCGGAGAAGCCGTGCAAGGGATCGACGACGAAGTGGAAATACCGATTTTCTGCGGCGGGCCGCTCTCTTGCGACCGTCTTTTCTATATTCACACTCTCCCGGCCGAGATTCCCGGGGGCTCCCCTCTCGGCCCTGACCTGTATATCGGAGGTGACTTCGATGCTCTCAAGAAGTATGTCAATATGGGACTCCCCACCGAGGGCCTCATCCGCTTTTTCGTAGGATACAGCGGCTGGGACTGCCATCAGCTCGACGAGGAGATTGCCGCTCACGTCTGGGCCGTGGCTCCCCGCCCCGCCAACGCCGAAATCCTCCGCCAGGATGCCGACTCTTTCTGGTACCGCACCGTCCGCTCCATGGGCGCCAAGTACCGCAACTGGCTCTACCATCCCCTCGATCCCAAGCTCAACTGACCCTCCTCCCCTCTCTCCCCTTCCCTCTTTCCTCTCTCCCAGCTTCCTCCCTTCTCTCTCGCCTTCCGGTGCGAAGATTTTTTAGTTATCAAAGCTTTAGCTTTGATCATGTAGCTTTCACCTCCTCCTTTCCCTCTCCCTCCTTTCTGCTCTCTCCCTCTTCATCCTGTTTCATCATCAGCACTGTGCTGAGGACGCAGTCCGAAGTCTCCCCCCGGAGCTTCATATCATCTAATCATTATCACAAATGGACAATTTCACTTTCTGCACCCCCACCCGCTACATCTTCGGCCGCGAGGCCGAGCTTCAGTCCGGAGCTCAGCTCAAGGCTCTCGGCGCTTCCCGCGTCCTCGTCTGCTACGGCAAAGGATCGGTGATCCGCAGCGGCCTCCTCGACCGCGTCCTCGCCACCCTCGACGCCGCCGGCATCTCACACCTCCAACTCGGAGGCATCGAGCCCAATCCCACCGATCCCAAGGTGCGCGAAGGGATCGCCATTTGCCGGGAGCAGAAGGTCGACGCGCTCCTCGCCATAGGTGGCGGCTCGGTCATCGACACCGCCAAAGCCATTGCCGCCGGCACTGTCTACGACGGCGATTTCTGGGATTTCTGGGCCGGAAAGGCCGTTGTCCAAAATGCACTCCCCGTGGGCGTGGTGCTCACCATCCCGGCCGCCGGCAGCGAGGGCTCGGGCAACTCGGTCATTACCCTCCTCGACGGCATGCACAAGATCTCGCTCCGCACCGATTTTTGGCTCCGCCCCAAGTTCGCCCTCATGAATCCTGAGCTCACCTTCACTCTCCCGCCCGCCCAGACCGCCGCGGGCATCGCCGACATGATGGCCCACATTTTCGAGCGTTATTTCTCCAACACCACCGCCACGGAGGTTACCGACCGCGTGGCCGAAGGCGTGCTGATGGCCATCATCACCGAAGCTCCCAAGGTGATGGCCAACCCTACCGACTATGATGCCCGGGCCAACATCATGTGGAGCGGCACACTCGCCCACAACGGCATCTGCGGCACCGGGCGCAAGGAGGATTGGGTTTCCCACTTTATGGAACATGAGTTGAGCGCTGTCTACGGCGTCACCCATGGCGCCGGACTGGCTGTCATACAGCCGGCCTGGATGACCTTCATGGCCTATCACCATCCCGAACGCGGAGCTCAACTCGCCGTCCGCGTCCTCGGTGTCGAGCCGAAGGCTACGCTCACCGACACCGCCCTCGAAGGGGTAAAGCGTCTGAAAGAGTTCTATTCGTCGCTCGGGCTCCCCGTCACTATGGCCCAATTAGGCATTGACCACCCCGACATCCCCCTTTTAGTGAAAAAGCTACACGAGGACAAGGGCGCCACCATCGGCGGCTACTACCCCCTCACCTCCGTCGAGACCACCGAGATCTACCGCCTCGCCCTCTGACCTCAGCGGCAGTTTTACCACATTAATCGCATCCGACTTCCCCTCTTTCGCCGAAAATTTTCTAACTTTGCACCATTTCCGACATATCCACCACACAATCTGAAATGGCAAGTTTCCTCCAGATAGAAAACCTCACCAAGAGCTTCGGCGACCGCCTCCTCTTCGGCGATGTCACTTTCGGCATCAACGAGGGCGACAAAATAGGTCTCATCGCCAAGAATGGCACAGGCAAAACCACCCTCCTGCGCTGCATCGCCGGCCTCGAACCCTACGACAGCGGCGACATCGTGGCACGCACCGGCCTCAAAATCGGCTTCCTCGAACAGACGCCTCAGCTTCAGCCCGAGCTCTCAGCCATCGAGACCTGCATCGAAGGCAACGAGCCGGTCCGACGAGCCATCACAGCCTACGAGAAAGCCATCGCCGCCGGCGATCCGGCCGACATCGCCCGGGCTTCCGAGGCTATGGATGCCACGCAGGCATGGGACTACGAGGACCGGCTCCGTCAGATGCTCTCACAGTTGGGAGTCAAGGACCTCACCACCCCTGTGGGCCTCCTTTCCGGCGGCCAGCGCAAGCGTGTGGCTCTCGCCAAGGTAATCCTCGACGAGCCGCAGCTCATCATACTCGACGAACCT
Organism: uncultured Muribaculaceae bacterium; assembly: GCA_905207535.1. Classification (GTDB taxonomy): domain Bacteria; phylum Bacteroidota; class Bacteroidia; order Bacteroidales; family Muribaculaceae; genus UBA7173. Next base: position 4,524 of record CAJLLX010000016.1, read on the forward strand.
ACCAACCACCTCGATATCGCCTCCATCGAGTGGCTCGAGACCTACCTCACACGGGCACGCATTGCCCTGCTCATGGTCACACACGACCGCTACTTCCTCGACCGTGTCTGCGACAAAATCATCGAGATCGACCGTCAGCAAATATTCACATACACAGGCAATTACTCCTACTATCTCCGCAAGCGTCAGGAGCGCATCGAAGCCATGACGGCCGAACTGGCCAAGGTGCGCAACACTCTCCGCCGCGAGCAGGAGTGGATGAACCGCCAGCCGCAGGCCCGAGCCGGAAAGGCACAGTATCGCATCGACAGCTTCTACGACCTCCAGCGCCGTGCCGCGGTCAATCTCCGGGAGAAGGAGGTCAGCCTCAATGTCAAGTCCTCCTACATCGGCAACAAGATTTTCGAAGCGTCCCACATCTCCAAGCGTTTTGGCGACAAGATCATCCTCCGCGATTTCTCCTACACTTTCGCCCGCTATGAGAAGGTTGGCATCGTGGGCAACAACGGAGTAGGCAAGTCCACCTTCATCAAGATGCTCCAGGGCCTCATCCCGTCCGACACCGGCATCTGGGACGTAGGCGAGACTGTGCGCTTCGGCTACTACAGCCAGGACGGCATCAATTTCAACCCCGAAAAAAAGGTCATCGACGCCATCACTGAAATTGCTGACGACATAGTGCTCAACGGCGGCGAATTGCGCCTCAACCCCTCGCAATATCTGCAGCATTTCCTCTTCTCACCGCCCGACCAGCAAAAACTCATCGCCAAACTCAGCGGCGGCGAGCGCTCCCGGCTCTATCTGGCATCAGTCCTCATGCATTCACCCAATTTCCTCATACTCGACGAGCCCACCAACGACCTCGACATAGTCACACTCGGCATCCTCGAGGAATACCTCTCGCAATTCAACGGCTGTGCCATCATCGTCTCCCACGACCGCTACTTTCTCGACAATATCGTCGACCACATCTTCGTGCTCGAAGGCGATGGCGAGGTACGCGATTTTCCCGGCACCTACTCGGAGTATCGCGCCTGGCGGCAGCAACGCGACGAGGAGCAGCGTTCCGCCCGTGCCGCCGAGGAGGAGAAAAAGCGCGCCGCCCGGCCCGCTCCGCGCCGCTCCGAGACCGCACGCCCTCCCAAACTCACCTTCAAGGAGCGCAAAGAGCTGGAGCAGCTTACCGCCGAACTCGACGCCATCAACTCCGAGATCGCCTCGCTCGAAGCCCTCTTCAACAGCGGCGAGCCCATCCCCGACATCGCCGAAAAATCAGCCCGCTACACCGCCCTCCGCTCCTCCCTCGACGACAAAGAGCTCCGCTGGCTCGAGCTCTCCGAAAAAGAGTAGCCGCCTTCCTCCCTTTCCCCTTTCCCCTTCCCCCCCCTTCTCCTTCCTTTCCTCCCCTTCCTCCCCTTCCTCCCTTTCCCTCCTCGCCCACTACCATCTACCATCTTCTATCTACTATCTAATTTGCAAATCTCACTCCCTTTTGTTAACTTTGCTTTCACTAAAGCATACGCTCAATGGAAGAAACATCGTTTCAGCCTGATTTGCAACCTACTGTCGACACCCTCCGACGCGGGGGCGTCATCTTATACCCTACCGACACCGTATGGGGCATCGGATGCGATGCCACCAACTCCGACGCCGTCCGCCGCATTTTCGACATCAAGCATCGCACTGACAGCAAGGCACTTATAGTGCTGGTTGACAGCGTCGCCATGCTCGAGAGATATGTCGACGAGGTCCCCGAAGTAGCCTATCAGCTCATCGAGGCCGCCGTGCGCCCCATCACCATCGTCTACGACCACGGCATCAATCTCGCCCCCGAGCTCCTCGCCGCCGACTCCAGCGTCGGCATCCGTGTCACCTCCGATCCTTTCTGCCGGGAGCTCTGCCGCCGGCTGAGGCGTCCCATCGTGTCTACATCCGCCAACATCAGCGGAGCACCCGCCGCACGCTTCTTCAGCGAGATCGACCCCGCCATCGTTGCGGCCGCCGATTTCATCCCGCAGTACCGCCGCGACGACACCACCGCGCTCCCCCCTTCGTCCGTAATCAAAATCGCCGCCGACGGACAGTTTCGCATCCTGCGCCCCTGAGAGTTAACATCCTGCACATTTCTCCACCATGGTAAGTGAAATCAAGCAAAGATTCATCTACGTGATCGGCGACCTGCTGAGCACCGCACTTGCATGGTTTATTTTCAATGTGATTCGATTCAACAATGTAGTACAGGAGTACCAGAGCTACACCTCTTTTACCGACTACCTCGCCGTGCGACCCGTGTGGCTCGGCCAGATCCTGTTTCCGCTCCTGATGCTGGGATTGTACTATCTCTCAGGATATTACAATAAGGTTTTCTTCAAGTCGCGCGTCGAGGAGTTCGCCTCCACGGCCTCCACGGCCCTCATCGGCACTGTGGTGATATATTTCGTCGCCATCGTCGACGATCCCATCCCCGACCGTGCCAGCAACTACGAGCTGCTGATGATGCTCTTCCTCCTGCTCTTCAGCTTCGTATACGTCACTCGACTGAGCATCACTCTCCACGTGCGCTCGCTCGTGGCCCGGGGGCAGCTCAAATTCAATTCGCTCATCATCGGCACCGGCCACTCCGCCCGCAAGCTCCGCCGCAAGCTCGCTGCTCTCCGCGGGCCCCGCGCCGCCCTCTACAATGTGGTAGGATATGTGGCCACCTCACCCGAGTATGCTTCGGCCGACCTCGACCTCCCGGTCTACACCATGGACCAGCTCCCCGAGATCACACGCTTGCTCGACATACACAATCTCATCGTCAATTCCCACCCCGAGGGGATGCAGCAGACGCTCAACACCATCAACGCCCTCTTCCCCCTCGATCTGCCCATCTACATCTCTCCCTCACTCTTCCAGCTCCTTGCCGCCAAGCCCAAGCTCCACGACCTCGATGGCGAGATCCTCATCGACATCACCCACGCCAACATGTCGGAGAGCACCATCAACCTCAAGCGTGCCGGCGACATCGTGGTCTCCTCCGTGGCCCTGACTCTGCTCCTCCCGGTGTTCGGCGTCATCGCCCTGATGATCAAGCGCGACTCCAAAGGGCCGGTCTTCTTCTCGCAGGAGCGCATCGGGCTCCGCAAGAAGCCATTCCGCATCCACAAATTCCGCACCATGCGCACCGATGCCGAGAATCAGGGCCCGGCGCTCTCCTCGGCCAACGACTCGCGCATCACCCGCATCGGGCGAACCCTCCGCAAATACCGCCTTGACGAGCTTCCACAGTTCTGGAATGTTCTCAAGGGCGACATGTCGCTCATCGGCCCCAGACCCGAGCGCGAATACTACATCCGGCAGATCATCCGCGAGGCCCCCTACTACACCCTCGTACATCAGGTCCGTCCCGGCATCACCTCTCTCGGCATGGTCAAATACGGCTACGCCAACACCATCCCCAAGATGATAGAGCGACTCCAGTACGACATTGTCTATCTGGAGAATATCTCTTTCACCATCGACATGAAGATACTCATGTACACTCTCTCCACCGTCATCAACGGCCGGGGTGTGTGACCCCTCCCTGCATAGCGGCCACCTCACCGCCCCTGCCGGCTAATTTGTCCATAGGTACACTGTTAGATAAGTAAAAAAGATTATGCGCGAACCATATCTTCCACCCAAAGCCTACAAAAAGGTGCATCAGTGGTGGCTCAGGCTCCTGATCTGGAGGGAAAAGCACATGAAGGAACGCACCTTCGTGAGCCTGCTGTCGCTCGTGGTGGGCATCGCATGCGGTCTTGCCGCCATGGTCCTCAAATGGCTCATCCACGTCATCTCCGGTGCACTCATCTCCGACATGAATGTCTCCGAAGGCAACTGGACCTTCATCATCTACCCGGTCATAGGCGTGCTGCTCGCCACTCTCTACGTGCGCTACGTTGTCCGCGACGACATCTCCCACGGTGTCACACGCGTGCTCTACGCCATCTCCCAGAATAAGAGCCGCCTCAAGCCCCACAACATGTACACCTCCATCGTGGGCTCCTCCATCACCATCGGTTTTGGCGGATCGGTCGGTGCCGAGGGTCCTATCGTCTACACCGGAGCGGCTATCGGCTCCAATCTCGGGCAGGCCTTCCGCCTCTCGCCGCGTGTGCTCATGATTCTGGTGGGCTGCGGAGCCGCCGCCGGCATCGCGGGCATCTTCAAGGCCCCCATCGCGGGGATGCTTTTCACCCTCGAGGTGCTCATGCTCGATCTCACCACGGTCACGGTGATGCCGCTGCTCATTTCGTCGATTTCGGCCGCCTCCGTGGCATATATCTTCACCGGCTACGATCTGGAGTTCTTCTTCGTGCAGAGCGAGCCGTTCATCATGGAGCGTCTCCCCTATTTCATCGGCTTAGGAGTGATGTGCGGCCTGGTTTCGCTCTATTTCACCCGGGTGATGTTCACCATGGAGACCTTCTTCCGCAAACGTCTTATCCTCCCCTGGCGCAAGACGGTGGTGGGATGTGCCATCCTCGCCACACTGGTATTCCTCTTTCCGCCGCTCTACGGCGAAGGCTACGGCGCCATCAATTCGCTCCTCAACGGCAACCCGGGCTCCATAGTCGACGGCTCTATCTTCTACGGCGACCGTGCCAACGCCATGTTCATCGTGCTCTATATCGGCATGATCATCCTGCTGAAGGCTTTCGCCACCTCGGCCACCAACGGCGCCGGAGGTGTCGGCGGCACCTTCGCTCCCTCGCTTTATGTGGGATGCATGACGGGATTTTTCTTCGCCTATCTGCTCAATAATCTCGGCTTCGGCCTCGACCTCTCGGTCAAGAATTTCGCCCTCATGGGTATGGCCGGAGTGATGTCGGGTGTGATGCACGCTCCCCTCATGGGCATCTTCCTCACCGCCGAGATGACCGGTGGCTATGAGCTCTTCCTCCCGCTCCTCATCGTCAGCACACTGAGCTACGGCACCATCAAGATTTTCGAGCCATACAGCATCTACACCATGCGTCTGGCACGCCGTGGCGAGCTCCTCACCCACCACAAAGACAAGGCGGTGCTCACCCTGCTGAAAATGAACTCTGTGATCGAAAACGACTTCCTCACCGTCACCCCCGACATGAATCTCAAGCAGATGGTCGACACCATCGCACGCTCGTCGCGCAATCTCTTCCCCGTGGTCGACGAGTCAAACCGCCTCATAGGCGTGGTGCAGCTCGACGACATCCGCAACATCATGTTCCGCCCCGATCTCTACCGCCGCATGCACGTGAGCCGCTTCATGTCGGTCCCCTCGGCCAAGGTGCAGATCGGCGACACCATGGAGACGGTGATGAAGACCTTCGACGACACAGGAGCCTGGAATCTCCCCGTGGTCGACGGCGACAAATATGTGGGATTCGTATCCAAATCAAAGATCTTCAATTCCTACCGGCGTGTGCTCCGCCACTACTCCGAGGATTAACCACGCATTTTCCGATTCACCCATTATGATATCATACATACAGGGCAACTTAGCCGAGCTCACCCCCACCTATGCCGTCGTCGACAACCACGGCATAGGCTACGAACTAAATATCTCACTCACCACCTACTCGGCGCTCGAAAACGTCAGGGAGTGCAAACTTTTCGTGCATGAGGTAATCCGCGAGGACGCGCATATCCTCTTCGGATTCAGCTCCGAAAGCGAGCGCGCCATCTTCCGCGAGCTCATCGGAGTGAGCGGCGTAGGAGCCAACAGCGCCCGCGTCATCCTCTCATCCATCCCCCCGGCCGAACTCGAGCAGGTGATCGTCTCCGGCGACGACCGACGCCTCAAAAGTGTCAAAGGTATCGGAGCCAAAACTGCCCAGCGTATAATTGTTGACCTCAAAGACAAAATAAAACCCTCCGGAGATACGTTATTTATTCAGTCCGCACCACAGAGCGATGCCTACGACGAGGCTCTCGCCGCGCTCCTCATGCTCGGATTCGCTAAGGCTCAGACCGTCAAGGTGCTGACCCGCCTTTTCAAGGACGATCCGGCGCTAAGAGTGGAACTGGCAATCAAAAAGGCTCTCACCATGCTGTAAATCAGCCCGGTGCCGCGGCCTATGGTAAATGAGACACAGTAGCTTACACCATATCAGTCACATTGCGCGTCTGGTGGCATTGTCGGTGGTATTTCTTGCCCTGACGGTGTCGTCGGTGTATTCTTATGCCCAGATCAATGCCGGAGGCTCCGCCCCTGCGCCGGGCAAGCAGCTCGATCCTCCCCCCTTCTATCCGGGTGTTCCCGTGCCGGCCAACCCTGCCGACTCTATCATGATGCCCTTCCCGGTGCAGCAGACCGTCCCGGCCAACTATGAGAACCTCATGGAGGACCAGTTTGCCGCCGATCTCGCCTCACCCTCAAATATCCGCACCGTGGCCGAGTTCGACCCGGAGACAGGCTACTATGTGATTCGTACCAAACTGGGCGACGCCGACATCACCACACCTTTCCTCCTCTCAGAGAAGCAATATTCCAACTGGGAGCTCCGCCGACAGCTTCAGGAATACTATCAGGAGCGCAATCAGGCCCTTATAGAGGACAAGGAGAAGCAGCCATTCAACATTTTCGACATGAATTTCGCCTACGGGCCTCTGGAGAAGATCTTCGGACCCGGCGGCGTATCGCTCAAGACCCAGGGATCGGTGCAGATCAAGATGGGTGTCAAGAGCAACAAGACTGACAACCCCTCTCTGGCCCTCAATTCGCGCCGCAAGACCTATTTCGACTTCGAGCAGAAGATTCAGGCCACAATCAGCGCATCGGTAGGCGACCGCATGAACTTCAACATGACCTACAACACCGATGCCACCTTCGATTTCGACTCGAAAAACATAAAACTCGCCTACGAAGGCAAGGAAGACGACATCGTCAAGAGCATCGAGGCCGGTAATGTGAGCATGACCACCGGGTCGTCGCTCATCCGTGGCTCCACGGCCCTTTTCGGTCTGAAAACCAAACTGCAGTTCGGCAAACTCACCGCCACGGCTCTCGTGTCGCAGCAAAACTCCGAGTCGAAGTCGGTCAACACCAAGGGGGGAGCCCAGACCACCGACTTTACGGTCAATGCCGACCAGTACGACCAGAACCGCCACTTCTTCCTCTCGCAGTATTTCTACGAAAATTACGACCAGTTCGCCGCTCACCTCCCCTACGTCTCCTCGGGCATCAACATCACCCGCGTGGAGGTGTGGGTCACCAACAAGAGCGGCCGCTACGAGCAGGCGCGCAATGTGGTGGCTTTCGCCGATATAGGTGAGTCTACCCGCCTCTCCAACAGCTACTGGACCCCCAATCTGTCGGTTCCCGTCCCCTCCAACAACTCCAACAACCTCCTCTCCGTCATCAAGGAGCAGTATCCCGACGCCCGCAACATCGACCAGGTGACCCAGGCGCTCGAACCCCTCTCGGCCTTCGGTGTGGAGGGTGGCCGCGACTATGAAAAGGTGGAGAGCGCCCGCCTCCTCACCGAGAGCGAGTATACGCTCAACAGCACCCTCGGCTACATCTCCGTAAAGAGCCAGATCAACGCCGACGAGGTGCTCGGCGTAGCTTTCCAATACACCTACAACGGTCAGGTGTATCAGGTGGGCGAATTTTCATCCGACATCACCTCCACCACTCAGTCGCTCTATGTGAAGATGCTCAAGAGCACCACCACCGACCCCAGGATGCCCATATGGCGACTGATGATGAAAAACGTCTACTCGCTCGGTGCCTACCAGGTGCAGAAAAGCAACTTCCGCCTCAATGTCAAGTACCTCAGCGACACCACCGGCACCCAGATCAACTATCTCCCCGTGCCGGGGCTCAACAATCAGTCGCTGCTGCAGGTGATGAACCTCGACCGCATCGACTCCAACGAGCAGTCAAACCCCGACGGCTTCTTCGATTTCATTGAGGGATACACCATCCTGGCCTCCACGGGCAAGATCATCTTCCCCGTGGCTGAGCCTTTCGGCGCATGGCTCGAGAAGAAGATCGGCGACCCGGTGCTCGCCGAAAAATATGTCTACAAGGAGCTCTACGACTCCACCCAGGTGGTGGCGCGCCAGTTTGCCGATAAAAACAAGTTTGTCCTCGCCGGCTCCTATCAGGCCTCCTCGGGCTCGCAGATCAGGCTCAATGCCATGAATGTGCCCCGAGGGTCGGTCATCGTCATGGCCGGAGGCGTGCAGCTGGTAGAAAACTCCGACTATACCGTCGACTATGCCATGGGCATCGTCACCATCACCAATCAGAGCATCATCGACTCGGGGCAGAGCATCTCCGTCACCCTCGAGAACCAGAGCATGTTCTCCACACAGCGCAAGACCCTCCTCGGAGTCGACCTCCAGTATGCTTTCAACAAGAATTTCAACATCGGAGCCACCTTCATGCACTTCTCCGAGAAAGCGCTCACCGAGAAGGTCAACATCGGCGACGAGGTGATCAACAACTCTATCTTCGGCTTCAACGTATCCTACAATACGAAATTCATGTGGCTGACTAATCTTCTCAACAAGATACCCACCGTCAACGCCACAGCTCCCTCTACGCTCGCTCTCACCGCCGAATATGCCCAGCTGGTGCCCCACAAGCAGAAGGCCGGCTCGGCCAAGGGAAGTTCATATGTCGACGACTTCGAGTCGGCGCAGACCGGCGTCGACCTCCGCTCACCCTATTCGTGGTTTCTCGCCTCCACCCCCTACGATGGCGGCAAGGATCCCCTCTTCCCCGAGGCTGCACTCTCCAATGATGTAGATTACGGCAAAAATCGTGCGCTGCTCAACTGGTACTACATCGACCGCATGTTCACCGACCGCAACTCATCCATGGCCCCGGGATATCTGAAGAACGACCTCAAGCAGCAGTCCAATCCCTATGTGCGCGAGGTCACCTCGCAGGAGATCTTCCCCGGACGTGAGCTCACCTACGGCGAATCCAACACCATCCAGACCCTCAATCTCTCCTTCTACCCCAACGAGCGCGGCCCCTACAACCTCGATGCTACCGACATCGACGAGGAGGGCAACCTCCTCAACCCCGAGAAGCGCTGGGGCGGTATCATGCGCCGCATGGAAAATACCAACTTCGAGCAGTCGAACATCGAGTATGTGCAGTTCTGGATGCTCAACCCCTTCCTCGATCCCGACAACCCCAACCTGGAGGGTGGCGATCTCTACTTCAATTTCGGCGAGATCTCCGAGGATATCCTCAAGGACGGTCAGAAGAGCTACGAGAACGGCATCCCCTACGACGGCGACGACCGCTTCCTGAAGAATACCGTCTGGGGACGTGTCAGCTCCCAGGCTTCGCTCACCTACTCGTTCGACAACAATTCCGGCTCGCGTGCCGTGCAGGATGTCGGCCTCGACGGGCTCCGCAACGACGATGAGTTCACCTTCGACTCCTACAAGGATTTCCTCGACCGTCTGCGCACGCGCCTCTCGGCATCGGCCATCGAGCGCATGCAGAACGATATCTTCTCGCCGCTCAACGACCCCGCGGGCGACAACTACCACTTCTTCCGCGGATACGACTACGACGACATGCGTCTGAGCATCCTCGACCGCTACAAGCGCTACAACGGCGTGGAGGGCAACTCTCTCTCACCCGAGGAGGCGTCGGATCCCCTTTACCAGAGCTCGCGCGCCGTGCCTGATGTGGAGGATATCAATCAGGACAACACCCTCAACGAGTACGAGCGCTACTTCCAGTATCGCGTCTCCATCCGTCCCGAGGACCTACAGGTGGGCAAAAACTTCATCACCGACAAGCAGGTGGCCCACGTGCTCTGCCGCGACGGACAGTATCAGGATGCCGAGTGGTATCAGTTCAAGATACCTCTGAGCGCCTATGAGAAGATTGTGGGCTCGATCAACGACTTCTCCACCATCCGCTTCGCCCGCATCTTCATGACCGGCTTCAAGAAGACCACCCACCTGCGCTTCGCCACCCTCGAACTGGTGCGCGGCGAGTGGCGCACATACGATTTCAACCTCAACACCCGCGGCGACGCTCCCGCCGAGGGGGATCTCGACGTGTCGGTGGTCAACATCGAGGAGAACGCCGACCGCGAGCCGGTCAACTATGTGCTTCCTCCGGGTGTCACCCGTATCGTCGATCCCGGCCAGTCGCAGATCACACAGCTCAACGAGCAGTCGCTCTCGCTCAAGGTCTCCGACCTACGGGCCGGCGACGGACGCGGCATCTATCGCGACACCCAGCAGGATTTCCGCAACTACAAGCGCCTGCAGATGTGGGTTCACGCCGAGAGCCTTATCGACGATGTCACCAACCTCCGTTCGGGCGAGCTCTCTATGTTCATCCGCCTCGGCACCGACGTCAAGAGCAACTTCTACGAGTATGAGGTGCCTCTGACGCTAACCCCCCACGGCACTTACAGCAACTGGACCGAAGCCGACCGCGCCGCCGTATGGCCCAACTTCATGGATATCAAGCTCCAGAGCCTCGTCGACCTCAAGAAGGAGCGCAACCGCGCCAAGGCCGAGGAGGGGAGCAACGTGGGCTTCGCCACTCTCTACACCGGCCGCGACCCCGACAACGAGCGCAACCGCATCGCAGTGATGGGCAACCCGTCGCTCAGCGACGTGCGCGTCATCCTTGTGGGTGTGCGCAACAACACCAACACCACCAAGGACGGCATAGTGTGGGTCAACGAGCTTAAGGTGACCGACTTCGACGAGTCGGGCGGATGGGCCGCCAAGGCCAACGTCAACCTCGGTCTCTCCGACATCGCCACAGTCAATTTCGCCACCCATATCGAGACGGCCGGCTTCGGCAACGTAGACCAGGGGCTCAATTCGCGTCGCCTCGACAACTACGAACAGTACAACATCGCCGTGCAGGGCGACGTGGGCCGTTTCCTACCCGAGAAGGTCAAGCTCCGCGCTCCGATCTACTACTCCTACTCCAAGGAGAAGACTACGCCCAAGTACAATCCTCTCGACCAGGATGTGCTGCTCAAGGACGCCCTCGACGATGCCGCCAACGACCACGAGCGCGACTCCATCAGCGCCTATGCCGTGGAGCACAGCTCGGTGGAGAGCTTCTCCATATCCGGACTCAAGTTCGACATCACCAGCGCCAAGCCGATGCCGTGGGATCCCTCCAACTTCACCTTCAATTTCTCCTTCAACAAGCAGTCGAAGACCAATCCCACCACCGAATACGAGCACACCAATGACTACCGAGGCTCGTTCGCCTACCAATACTCCCCGATGATCAAGGGTCTGCGACCCTTCGGCTGGATCAAGTCGAAGAACCGCAACCTCAAGTTCTTCAAGGAGTGGGAGATCAACTATCTGCCCAACAGCATCTCTTTCCTCACCAACATGTCGCGCTACTACTACGAGCAGCAGGTGCGCTCGGAGACCGACGTCATGTTCCAGCTCCCCGTATCGGTGAGCAAAAACTTCCTCTGGGACCGTCAGCTGCAGGTGACTTGGAACATCATCAAGTCGCTCAGCCTCTCATTTACCTCCAACACCTCGGCGCGCATCGAGGAGACCGTAGGCGCTGTCAACCGCAAACTCTTCCCCGACCGCTACAAGGAGTGGAAAGACACCGTGTGGCAGTCGATCCTCTCCATGGGTACCCCCTGGAGCTACAACCAGTCGTTCAACGCCACCTACCGTGCGCCGTTCAACCGCGTTCCGGTAGTCGACTTCCTCACCGCCTCCGCCACCTACAACGCCACCTACCGCTGGGACCGCGGCGCTGAGGTCGACGGCATCTCGCTGGGCAACACCATCGCCAACCAGTCGAGCATCAGCCTCGACGGACGCCTCAATTTCGACGGGCTCTACAATAAGATCCCCTTCGTGAAGGATGTCAACAAGCGATTCGCAAGCACCCGCCGCCCGGCCGTGGCCAAGAAGCCCAAGAAATTCGAGCGCACCTTCCAGCTCAAGCCCGACACCACTCTCACCATCCGCCACAACCTCCGCAACAAGAAGGTGAAAGTGACGGCTGTCACTGTCGACACCAAGGAGAACTATCCCGTGCAGACCCGCGTGGTCGACGCCAACACCGTCGAGATCCTAAATAAAGACGACAAAAACCTCAAATTCACCATCCTCGAGATCCTCAAGGAGGAGAAATCGATATGGCGTGAAGTGGGCGAGTATGCCCTGCGGTTCGTCATGAGCCCGCGTCAGGCCTCCATCCGCTGGAAACGCACCCGCACGCTCAACGTGCCGCTGTTCCGCAACGATATCGGCAACATCCTCGGCCAGAGGACCGGTCAGGGCCCCATGTCGCCGGGACTCGACTTCGCCTTCGGTTTTGCCGACGAAAGTTATATCTACAAGGCCAAGGAGCGCGGCTGGCTCATCACCGACGACGGCCAGACCTCGCCCGCCATGTGGAGCACCGGCACCGAGCTGAATATCGAGCTGCAACTCGAGCCCGTCAAGGGTCTCAAGATCCAGCTCACTTCCAACCGTACCGACAACCGCACCTCGCAGATACAGTTTATGTATGCCGACATGCCCGTGACCCGCAGCGGCTCCTACACCAAGACCCATGTGGCCATCGGCACCGCATTCGGCAACCCCAAAGCCGAGGACGGATACTTCAGTCAGCATTTCCAGAACTTCCTCGACTATATCCCCGTGATCCGCTCGCGTGTCGAAGCTCAGTATCACGGCAAGTCCTACCCCACTGGCGGATTCATGGCCGATAATCCAAATGCCGGCGCCATGTTCAATCCCGAGATCGGCACCGTCAGCGAGACATCGTCGGATGTCCTCATCCCGGCCTTCCTGGCTGCCTACACCGGCACTTCGCCACATAAGCAGTATCTCTCGCCCTTCCCCTCGTTTGCCCACGTGCTCCCCAACTGGCGCGTCACCTACGACGGCCTCGTGCAGCTCGGCAATCTCAAGAACATCTTCAAGTCGTTCACCCTCAGCCACGCCTACCAGTGCACCTACTCCGTCGGCAGCTACTCCTCGTATCTCAACTGGCTCTCGGCCGGCGACAACATCGGTTTCACCCTCGACGAGCTCACCGGGCAGCCTATCCCCTCCTCCCCTTACAATATCTCCACCGTATCCATCACAGAGCGCTTCGCTCCTCTGGCGGGCCTGTCGGCCACATTCAAAAACGACCTCCAGGTCAACGCCGAGTGGCGCGACCAGCGCACCATCACCCTCAACTCCTCGGCCGGTCAGGTGGTGGAGGCCACCACTCGCGGCCTCACCGTGGGTGTAGGGTACAAGATTGTCAACTTCAACAGCATCCTCAAGATCCGCCGCTCACAGCAGGGCGTCAGCAACGACCTCACCATCAATGCCGACTTCTCCTTCCAAAACACCCAGTCGCTCATCCGGCGCATCGAGAGCAATTACACCCAGGCCACTTCCGGCACACGCACCCTCAACATCAACTTCAACGCCAGCTACGTCCTCAGCCGGCGCCTAACCCTCGCCGCCTACTTTGACCACCAGGTCAACACCCCCGTGGTCAGCTCCTCGGCCTACCCCACCTCCAACACCTCCTACGGCCTCTCCCTCAACCTCAACCTCGCCCGCTGATCCATAACCCATAACCCAATAACCAACCATCATCATGAACTCTTACAATAACAACAGTGTGAACGTCACGCCCGGGCTCATCAAAGGCACTATCTGGACCGTGGCCGGCATCGTAGCCGTAGTCGTCGCTTTAGCTTTCATCCGCCCATGGTACAATGTATGGTCGCAGGAGATGGAGGGCAAAGCCGAGTTTGCCAAAGCTGAGCAAAACCGTAAAATCCGCATCGAGGAGGCAAAGGCCAATCTCGAAGCCGAGAAACTCAACGCTCAGGCCGAGGTGGAGCGTGCCAAAGGCGCCGCCGAGGCCATCCGCATCGAGAACGGCAGCATCACACCCACCTATATCCAGTATCTCTGGGTACGCCAGCAGTCGGACCTCAGCGACAAGACTGTGATCTACGTCCCCACTGAGACCAATCTCCCCCTCCTCGAGTCGGCCCGCCTCCTCAAGCAGGATTAAAACCAATGCCTGTAAGGCGCTCTCTTAGAATCTACAGCACTGTGCTGAGGACGAAATCCGAAGTATCATCATAAAACACCCAAAAAAGTATATTATGAAAAAAATATTAGCCTCCATGGCGGCATGCGTATGCCTCTGCGCTCCGGCGCAGGACCGCGCTGATCAGCAGCATCTCGACAATCCCGATTCGTTCAGCATGATCCTCCTCGGCGATCCCCAGGGATACATCAAATACGACATCAACCAGCCCCTTTTCGAGCTTCAGACAGCCTGGATTGCCGACAATATCGACAACCTCAACATCAAAGCCGTGCTCTGCACCGGCGACCTCGTGGAACAGAACGACAACCTCGTGCGCAACCGTCGCATGCTCAATCAGACATCCCGAGAGATGTGGCAGGAGGTGGCCCGCGCCTTCGCTCGCCTCGACAACAAGGTGCCATACATCATCTCCACCGGCAACCACGAGTATGGCTACCGCGCCTCGGAGAACGGCAACACCCACTTCCCCGAATATTTCCCCATCGAGCGCAACAAGGCGTGGTACGACTGCGCCGTGGCCGTCTTCCCCAACCGCTCCGGCATAGAGTCGCTTGAAAATGCCGCCTTCGAGTTCGAGGCTCCGGCATGGGGCAAAATCCTCGTGGTATGCAACGAGTTCGCCCCACGCGACGAGGTGCTCGCCTGGACGGCTTCGCTCATCGACAGCGACCGCTTCAAGGATCACAAAGTCATCTACATGACCCACTCGATGCTCGAGGAGCGCACCGCCAACTTCACCGACAACGAGCCTTACAAAATCACACCCCGCAACTGGGGCAAACAGGTGTGGGAAAAGCTCCTGAAGCCCTCTAAAAATATAGTTCTCGCCATCAGCGGCCACATGGGCCATCCAGGCGACTTCGAGGACTCCGTAGCCTATCGCGTCGACGACAATGCCGAGGGGAAGGATCTGCATCAGATGATGTTCAACGTGCAGGTGCTCGGCGGAGGATGGGAAGGCAACGGCGGCGACGGCTGGGTCCGCATCCTCGAGTTCAAACCCGACGGCAAGACCATCTCTGTCAAGACCTACTCTCCTCTCTTCGGTATCTCCCCGTCCACTAAGCATCTCGCCCACCGCACAGGCCCCGCCGACCAATTTGATATCGTCATCGAATAAACTACCCCCACCGTACACCGCAATGCCCCGGGTCAGCGTCGCTGACCCGGGGCATTGTGATTTCGGATGAGATTATCTTCTATTGGGGATGACGTGCCGCTATGGCACGCCCCGCATCAATGCATGTGCTCTTTAAGCTTATCCACAAGGAGGTTCTGCTGCTGCAGACCTACGGTGCGCCATACGGGCTCACCGTTCTTGAAGAGGATCAGTGTGGGCACCGACTGCACGCGGTAGCGGGCCGCCAGCTCCTGATTGCGGTCTATATCTACTTTGATGATGTTGGCATCGTCTCCGACAACAGCCTTAACCTGCTCCAGAATAGGCGACTGCATCTTGCAAGGGCCACACCATGTAGCGAAGAAGTCGACAAGCGTCGGCTTCGACTCACCAATTAATTCATTAAAATCGTTCATATCTCTCTTTAGTTTTTTTGGTTGTCTTAAATTGTCTTAAATCCGGACATGAGGTCCTCCGGCTTATCGCTTGCCGTTTTCCTGCATTCATATATTCAACAAACAAGCCCTCCAATTGGTTTATCTAATGAAAAAGCAGTAAATTTGCAATTGAAAAACGGGCCGTATGCCCGCGACAATATACCCCATTATGGACCACATTGACCTCCGGGGCATGGGAGTGGCATTGGCCACTCCGTTCCATCCCGACTTAACCGTTGATTACGAAGCACTCCGCAAGCTGGTGCTTTATCAGATCTCCAATGGAGCCGACTACCTCGTGGTGCTCGCCACCACATCCGAAGCCGTAACCCTCAGCTGTCACGAGCGCCGCGCCATCGCCACATGCGTGGCCGAAACCGTCGGCCATCGCGTGCCGCTGATTCTCGGTATGAGCGGCAACTGCACCGCAGATCTGGCTCGGCACATCGGCGAGGTAGACTTCACTGGATACGACGCACTCCTCTCGGTAGTGCCCTATTACAACAAACCTTCGCAGGAAGGGATCTATCAGCACTTCAAAGCCATCGCCGAAGCTTCGCCCATACCGGTGATACTCTACAATGTGCCCTCGCGCACCGGCAAAAACATGGAGGCTGAGACCACCCTGAGGCTCGCCCACGACTTCCCCGGCAAAATCATCGGCATCAAAGAGGCCTCGGGCAATATCGAGCAGATCTCGGAAATCATCCGCCGCGCCCCCGAAGGCTTTCAGATTGTCAGCGGCGACGACTCCCTCACCCGCCGCCTCATCGGCATCGGTGCCAAAGGAGTGATTTCGGTGGTAGGCAACGCCCTCCCCGCCCTTTTCAGCCGCATGGTGCATCTCGCACTCGCCGATCCCTCCTCGGCCGAAGCCGAGCAGATCGACCGCTCCATGCAGCCCCTCGACAAGGCCCTTTTCGCCGAAGGCAATCCCTCAGGCATCAAATGCCTCCTCTCCCATCTCGGCTTCGGCGCCGACGCGCTCCGTCTGCCCCTCGTGCCCGTGATGCCCGGCACCCGCCAAGCCATCCTCACTGCAGCCGCTCCCCTTCTTCCCCGCTCCTGAGCGCCTCACCGGCGCCTCATCCATGAGCTTCGCTCATCGGCAGGGAAGCGCTCTATGGCGTAGCGGAGCGCTGTGCGCGGCATCTCGGCATAATGCGCCTCAAGAAAGGCCACCAGCGCCGCGCGGTCGCGCTTGCCCACCTCGCGGAGCATCCACCCCGTGGCCTTGTGTAACAGGTCGTGCCCGTGAGTGAGATACAGCGCTGCAATCCTCAGCGTGTCGTCCATCTGTCCGTGGCGTATCAGCATCATCGTCGACACTATGGCAATGCGCTGCTCCCATAGATTATCGCTCGCCGCAAGCCGGTAGAGCACGCTGCGGTCCGCCTCTTCGTCGAGCAGATATTCACCGACAATATAGGGCGCAGAGAGGTCCACGAGATCCCAGTTGTTGGCCCGTCGTCCGTGGCGCAGATACAGCTCCGCAATCTCACGGCGCCGCTCGGGGTGGAGCTTCGCCCGCTTCATCTCCTCAACCATCAGCAGGAAGCCACAGAGTCTCACCTCATGGTAGCGGCTCTCGAGCAGCCGTTCTATCTCATCGTCGGACACCTCTCCCCGAATCTCCTTCACCAGGGCGCGTGTCTGCGGCACTTTCAGCCCAAGGAACTCATCTCCTTCGCCATACTGCCCCTTTCCTGTCTTGAAAAACCGCATCAGCACCTGCCGCTGCGCCTCATCGCGCATCCCCTCCATCCTCTTTTCTATCTCTGTAGCCTTCATATCTCTGAATCAATGTAAAAAATAGGTTGTTAAATATGGGCAATCACCTCGCAGCCCTATGACCATTCATTCCCAAAAAACATTAACGGTATGGGCGCATATTTTGCGCCCGCGCCAACGTTGGTAATATGCTGATATATAAAATATTGCATATATTGATGCGGGCGCAAAATATTGCGCCCTTACTGCCTATACGATTTATTTTGTAACGCCGGACCAATTTGCAATCTACTATTTAAACACTATTTACGCGCAGCCGCGCTGCAAGGGGGTGAACCTTGCAGCGCGGCTGTTATCTGCGGCCCGGGCGGTCACATCGCGCTGTCAGCGACAGAGGATGGGAGCCGGGGGGTGTTGTCTCTCTTATCAGGCGTTTTTCACCTTGTCAACGATGGCCTTGAAGGCAGCGGGGTTGTTGAGGGCGAGGTCGGCGAGCACCTTGCGGTTGATCTCGATACCAGCCTTATGGATGAGGCCCATGAGCTTGCTGTAGGAGAGATCCTCCATGCGGGCAGCGGCGTTGATACGCTGGATCCAGAGAGCGCGGAAGTTGCGCTTCTTGTCCTTGCGGTCGCGGTAGGCGTAGGTAAGACCCTTTTCCCATGTGTTCTTGGCTACGGTCCACACATTGCGGCGGCAACCGAAGTATCCGCGGGTGAGTTTGAGGATTTTCTTTCTGCGAGCTCTCGAAGCTACGTGATTTACTGAT
Organism: uncultured Muribaculaceae bacterium; assembly: GCA_905207535.1. Taxonomy (GTDB): domain Bacteria; phylum Bacteroidota; class Bacteroidia; order Bacteroidales; family Muribaculaceae; genus UBA7173. Next base: position 22,646 of record CAJLLX010000016.1, read on the forward strand.
CTTGGCATTTCTGTTCGTTTTTTGATTGTGAGCGGCCCGGGCTGAAGTAATTTGATTTAAATGTTTGCCGGACTCTTTATGCTACACATTCGGTTAATGTAATGTTTTGAAAAGAGTGCTGTTTACAGCTTTGTCTGCGAGCTTTCGCCTGAATTAGCGAAGACCGAGCAGCGATTTCACCTGACGCTCGTTGGTGCGGTCTACGAGGCCGAAGTGGGTCAGGTTGCGTTTCTGCTTTTTGGTTTTCTTGGTCAGGATGTGACTCTTGTAAGCATGCTTTCTCTTGATCTTTCCTGTTCCGGTAAGGGTGAACCTTTTTTTGGTACCGGAATTGGTTTTCATCTTTGGCATTTTTGTAAATGTATTTAAGTGATACTTATATGATTATTGCCGCAGCCATAGAGGGCGACAGATAATTCCATTGTCATTCGCGGGCCATTGAGGCCGGGGGCCACCGTCAGGCTTTCTTTTTGGGAGAAATCATGATGATCATGCGCTTTCCTTCGAGCACCGGCATCTGCTCTACTTTGCCGAGATCTTCGAGATCGTTGGCAAAACGTAGCAGGAGCACCTCGCCCTGCTCCTTGAAGAGGATGGAGCGACCTTTGAAGAATACGTAGGCTTTCACCTTCGATCCTTCCTGGAGGAAACTCTGGGCATGCTTGAGCTTGAAGTTGTAGTCGTGATCATCGGTCTGGGGACCAAAACGAATCTCCTTCACCACCACCTTAGTGGCCTTGGCTTTCTGCTCCTTCTGGCGCTTCTTCTGCTGATAGAGAAACTTGGAGTAGTCCAATATCTTGCACACCGGGGGCTGGGCGGTGGGAGAGATTTCCACGAGATCCAGCTCAAGGTCGTCTGCCATCTTCAGGGCCTGCTGGATGGGATAAATGCCATTCTCTACGTTATCGCCTACCACACGCACCTCGCGGGCACGAATGCGGTCGTTGATAGCATACGGCTCCTCCTTGCGAGGCATGCGCGGACCCTGCATGGGAGGGCGCGGACCTGCGGGACGGGGTCCTGCGGGTCGGGGACCGCCGAAGCCTCCGG
>CAJLLX010000017.1 GCA_905207535.1 uncultured Muribaculaceae bacterium
TCGTGGCTCCGCTGTCGCGCGAGGCCTACGCCCTCGGCTACGACGGACTGATAGTGGAGAGCCACTGCTCCCCCGAGTGCGCTCTGAGCGACGCCGCCCAGCAACTCAAGCCGGCCGACCTCGCCGACATCCTCCGCTCGCTCGTGGCCCCGCTTCAGGGCGAACCTACCGACCGCATGGACCAGCTGCGCGCCGTCATCGACCGCCTCGACACCGAGCTCCTCGATGTACTGGCACGACGCATGGAGGTCTCCGACGAAATCGGACGCCTCAAGCAGGCCAACAACATCTCGGTGCTGCAGCCGCGGCGCTACACGGCGCTGATGGATTCGCGTCTGGCCTACGCACGGCGGCTCGGCCTCGACCCGAAAATGGCCGAAGCGCTTTTCGCCGCCATTCACGCCGAGAGCGTGCGCCGACAGCTGAAGATGCGCGACTGACCGCGGCCTCCCCTGCCGGAAGACCGTGAAAATCGACAGAAAAATGTAGAAAATGTAGATTAGGGCTCCATTCGCCAAAAATGGAGATTAATTGAAGGCGGTATCGTTGAGGATGCGACCCGTGAGCGCTGCGGCATGGCGGCGGCAATCCTTCGAGCCAATGTAGGCGTCGATGGCCTGGGTGTGGCGCTCATTGTGCATGTCGGTGCCGACGAAATCCACCAGATTGTTCTCTATCAGCCATTCGGCCACCTGTTTTTCAGCCTTCCCGTAGTAGCCCGCAAGGCTCAACACATTGATTTGGAAGAGCACTCCTGCATCGTGCAACTGTTTGTAGCGCTGACGGTTGCCGTAATAATACCGGTATCTCTCGGGGTGAGCCAGCACGGGTTTGTATCCCTTCACAGCCAGGTCGAAAAGGGTCTGGTCCATGTTCCACATCTCTTGGATAAACGAGTTTTCTACAAGCAGATAGCCGTTGGGAAACGGGCGGATGTGTCCGGCTTCCAATTCTGATAGGAAATAGGGATCGAGACGGTGCTCGGCCGAATAGTCGAGGCTTATCCCCTCCACACCGCGCTCTGCCACAGCCCCCTGCAGCTTGGCGAAGGCGCCTGAGATGATCTCGGGTGTATTCTCAAAAGTGTCCTGGGTGATATGCGGAGTGCAAAGTATGCGCGTGATGCCCCACGACTTCTCCCATTCTACGAGAGCCGCGGCCTCCGATGCCACTTTCTGCCCGTCGTCTATGCCGGGCACCAGATGGCAATGTATGTCGGTGTGAAAGAAAAGCGTCTCGGCGACGGCCTTTTTTTTCTTAAAAAAATCAAACATGACTACTACCAAATAGTGGGTGTGTTGCAGCCTGCCCTGACATACAGCAATGTATCACAGACAGCTTTTGACGGCACGAAATTACAAAAAAAATACGCCATTTGCAACACACCGCTCCCGCCGCCGCTTACTCCTCTGCAAATCAGCGCTCTATACCACATCAAAGATCAAACCACTGTAGCCAAAATGGCCTCAGGGGCGCCGGAGCGCTCCCCGCCGCTAATTTTCTTCATCTGCCACGCAGCCGATTTTCGCAACATTTAACATCCCGAAGCACTGCCGAACCTTTTTTAAACACCGCTGAGTGAAATAATTCGTATTTTTTTCGTAACTTTGCGCATCAATTCATGCCCCTTTCGGCGCAGTGCCTCAGCGCACGACTTGTAGTGACATTTCTGCGCCGCAGTGCATTGCATTATGCTTTTTTAGTCGATGAGTAACAACAAAAGAATCCTCTACATTTCGCAAGAAATCACCCCCTACCTCAAAGCTTCGGCTTTAGGCCAGATGTGTCAGACCCTTCCCGGCAAAGTGCAGGAGAAGGGCTTTGAAGTGCGCACATTCATGCCCAAATACGGTTGCATCAACGAGCGCCGCAACCAGCTTCACGAGGTAATACGCCTGAGCGGCATCAATCTGGTGATTGACGACACCGATCATCCCCTGATCATCAAGGTCGCCACCCTCCAGTCGTCGCGCATGCAGGTCTACTTCATCGACAACGACGACTATTTCCAGCACCACGCCGTCACCGACCTCGAGCTCCGCGAGACTCCCGAGGACAACGACGAGCGCCTCATCTTCTTCGTCCGCGGCGTGATGGAGACAGTGCGTAAGCTCCGCTGGGAGCCGATCGCCATCCATTGCTCGGGATGGATCTCAGCCCTCTCCCCGCTCTACATCAAGCGCCAGTATGCCGAAGATCCCACCATCGGCAAGTCGAAAGTGGTCTACACCCTCTTCGACGACCGCTTCGAGGGCACGCTCAACGAGCGCTTCGTAGAAAAGCTCCGTATGGACGGCATCTCCGATGAGGATCTCGCGCTGCTCGGCGAATCTCCCGTCGACTGGCTCACGCTCAACAAGCTTGCTATCGCACATTCCGACGGAGTGATGGCCGCTCTGCCCCACGCTCCGCAGGAACTGATAGATTTCGCCCAAAGCCTCGGCAAACCGCTCCTCACCTACGACACCGAGCAGCCCGACATACAGGCTGTGGCCGACTTCTACCAGAATCTCTGACCCTCTCCACATAAGCTCACTGCAGCTCATCTCTCCGCCCATCTGATTTCTTAAATTTTGACACATTACAGAAACAGCATGCTAAAGGCAACCCATATATTTGCCGCCATGGCCATCGGCGCGGCGGCGTTGCTGAGTTCCTGCGAGGATACCCCCAATGTGGGATCGTCGCTCATCGAGAATACATCGGAGGTGATGTCGTTCGACGACTTCACCGTCACCGGTACCTGCGTGGTCAATCCCAGCGTGCAGACACGCGATGTCACCCAGGTGCTCGGCACCGTCACCGCCAAAGGGTACGGCACTTTCAGTTCGGAGTTCGTCACACAGTTCTTCCCCGCATCGCGCATCCCCACCGAAGGGATCACACTCGCCGACGTCGACCAGCTTGTCGACTCGATGAAAGTGCGCTTTTACATCGCCAAGGGCTCATGCGTGGGCGACACCCTGCTCCCCATGGGTCTTGAGATCTATCGCCTCAAAAACAAGCTCTCCACCCCCATCAATAGCGCCACACCCGTCAACACCGACGGCATGGAGCTCCTCGGCAAGAAAATCTACGTGTGCAACACCCTCGGAGCCAACGACTCTATCAAGGGCCTCGGCTATATCCCCGTAGATGTCAAGATCGACGACGGCGGTAAGCTCGCACGCGAGCTCTTCTCGCTCTACCTCACCAATCCCGAAGCCTATCAGCTCCCGTCGCTCTTCGCCGATACCTTCAAGGGGATCTACGTGCGCACCAACTACGGCAACGGACGCGTAGTGGCCATCTCATCCACCATGATGGTGCTCTATTACCACACCAACGGCACCGACAGCGAGGGCAAACCGGTGGTCAACAAGCATGAGGGCGCCTACTACGCCGTCACACCCGAGGTGATAGTCAACAACATGGTGTCCTACACCCCCGATCAGGCGATTACCGACCGCATTGCAGCCGGAGAAAATCTGCTCATCGCTCCTGTGGGGCGCGATGTGGAGATGGTCTTCCCCATCAACAAGATAATAGGCAAATACAACGAAAACGCCGGCAAACTGGCCGTGATCAATACTCTCAGCCTCGAGATTCCCGCCGAGGCTATCGAAAACGACTTCGGCATCGAGCCTCCCACCAACATCCTCATGGTGCTCAGCGCCGACAAGGATCGCTTCTTCCGCTTGTCGGAGCTCACCGACGACGTCACCTCGTTCTACGCCACTTACGACTCGACCGACAAGTGCTACAAATTCTCCAATCTCCGCCCCTATCTGGTGAAGATGATCGAGAAATACAACGCCGGCACCCTCACCGCCGACGACTACACCTTCACTCTCACTCCGGTGTCGGTGATACAGGAAAGCAACACCTCCAACTACTATTACGGCAGCACTTCAACCTATCTCAGCGCCATCAACCCCTATATAGGGCCTCCCATCATGGCACGTCTGGATCTCGACAAAGCAAAGGTCCTCTTCACATTCTCCAAGCAGAACATCAACTGACCCCTGCCGCCTCGCCCCCTGCCGCCGCCGTAGGAGCAGCCCCATCACCCGTGAAAAATCAAAGATTTGCATGCGGCCGATTACTCCCGGCCGCCTACGAATCCCAATCATACTTTAGAAACATATTTTACTTACCTTAAGCCAACATGACAATGAGCAAACCTTATGTAGTGGGAATTGACATCGGCGGCACCAACACCGTTTTCGGCATTGTGGACGCACGCGGTGTGGTGATTGCAAGTTCATCTATCAAAACCCGCAAACAGCCTACCGTAGAGGCATATATCGACGAACTGCACACCGAACTATCCAAGCTCATCGAGCTCAACAACGCCGTCGACAAAATCCACGGCATAGGCATCGGCGCTCCCAACGCCAACTATTATACCGGCACCATCGAGCAGGGCGTCAACCTCCCCTGGCCCACCCCAATACCCTTGGCTAAGATGGTCAGCGAGAAATTCGGTATCCCCGTATCAGTGACCAACGACGCCAACGCCGCCGCTATCGGCGAGATGACCTACGGCGCCGCCCGCGGCCTGCGCGACTTCATCATGATCACCCTCGGCACCGGTGTCGGTTCGGGCATCGTGATCAACGGTCAGCTGGTCTATGGCCACGACGGCTTTGCCGGCGAGCTGGGCCATGTGATCGTGAAGCGCAACAACGGACGCCTCTGCGGCTGCGGCCGCCGCGGCTGCCTTGAGACATACTGCTCGGCTACCGGCGTGGCACAGACCGCACGCGAATTCCTCGAGGCACGTCCCGCTGAGGAGTCGCTGCTGCGCAACATTCCCATCGACGAGATCACATCCAAGGACGTTTACGATGCCGCCGTTTCCGGCGACCGTCTTGCCAAAGACGTCTTCGACTACACCGGCGATATCCTCGGTGCAGCTCTGGCCGATTTCACCGCTTTCTCCGCTCCCGAGGCATTCATCCTCTTCGGCGGCCTCAGCAAGAGCGGCGAGCTGCTCATGAAGCCCCTGCGCGACTCGCTTGAGCGCAACCTCATGCCCCTCTGGCGCGGCAAGGTGAAAGTGCTCCTTTCCGAGCTCAAAGAGGCCGACGCCGCAGTGCTCGGCGCCAGCGCCCTCGGCTGGGAAGCGAAGTTCGCCCCCGCTGCCCCCTCGGCAGTGCCCGTGACCCCCACAGCCGGTCCCGCTAAAACCGTATAAACTCCTCAGCAAAGCTTGCGAAAAGCAAGCAAAGAAGCAAAATACTTCCCTTCAACAAATCGGAGGCTGTGCCGCCAGGCACAGCCTCCGATTTTCATTTCCTCCCTTATCCTCCTAATATCCTCCCATATCCCCCCCCAAAATATCCTCCCATATCCCCAAAAAATACTTCTAAGCATTGGCCCCGCCGCGCCTTGACCGCCCTGCGCCTTTCCCCCGCCGCTCCGTTGCGTCAGCCCCTTCAGGTATTCGGGATGCAATCCCGAAATCCGCTCCCCCTTCATAAGAGGGGCTTCGGCCTTGTGGCCTGAAACTCTTTCAGGTAGGTCGGCACCGAGTAGGCCAGCGAGATGAAGCGCTGCTCGCGGAAGGCCTTGTCGGAGAGCGCAAGCATGTCCACCGCCAGCGGATTGACATCGGCGATAAACCGCGCATTGGGATGGGTGATTACCTTGCGAGCCTTGTCGCTCCCGTCGCCGAAAAAGAGCACCTCGCCCTTGTCGAGCCACTCGCGGTAGCTGTTCTCGTCCAATATCAGCGGGTGCGGAGCCTCAAGCGGCTCAAGGGCAAGCGAATACACCCCGGTGTACACCTCCATGCGGCGCGCATCGATCATCGGAGCGAACATCACATCGGGATTGTCGAGCACCTCATTGAACATCACATGCACTGCCATGATCTGCAGCGTATCTACCCCGATCAGGGGCACATCGAGCGCATATGCCAGCCCTTTGGCCTCCGAAAGGCCGATGCGCAGACCGGTGTAGCTGCCCGGACCGATGCTCACGGCCACCGCGTCGAGCTTCATCTCGTGACGCCGCAGATGGTCGAGGCATCCCTTGATAAATCCGCTAAGCACCGTGGCGTGATTGCGTCCGCCAAACTCCTCGAAATGCTCAAGTATTGCCCCCTCGTGGGTCAGCGCTGCAGAGCAGACCGAGGTGGATGTTTCGATATTTAATATTGTGGCCATGTAGCACTGAAATTATTTTATTCAGGCAGCCGCATTTGCAGCACACCTGTCATATTTATTCCTCCGCGCCTCCATCCGTGAACACGCCACAGCGGCTGCCGGAGCTAAATTTTTATGCAAAGTTAACGGTTTAATCGGGAAAATGTATAAATTTGCATTTAAAAAGCGTGCGTACCATGCGCGTACGTCTCCCCCCCTGGAGGCGCTTCCCGGCCGCACGGCTGTTTTTTATCCTCATACACAGAGATACAGTAGCTTTAGCCATGATATTATCTATGACCGGTTTCGGCAGCTCTACCGCAGAGTGCCGCACCAAGAAAATCACCATCGACCTGAAATCGCTCAACAGCAAGCAGCTCGACCTCTCCAGCCGCGTCCCCGCCGGCTACCGCTCGCTCGAAGCCGACATGCGTCAGGCAGTGCAGGCCTCGCTCGAGCGAGGCAAAGTGGAGCTCAACATGACTGTGGAGAATCTCTCCGGCGACGCTACGGTGCAGCTCAACGAGAGCGCACTCCGCGCCTATCTCGGCCAGGTGACCGACGCCGCCGTGCATCTCGGCATCGACATGCCCGACGACATCTGGAGCGTGCTCATGCGCTTCCCCGACGTGATGAAGAGCGATGTCACCACCGAGCTCACCGACGACGAGCGCGAAGCCGTGATGAAAGCACTCCACGGCGCCATCGCTGCCCTGATGGAGTATCGCGCAGTGGAAGGTAAGAAACTCGAAGAGTTCTTCACCAAGCGCATCAGCCGCATCAGCGACCTTCTCGGGCAGATCCCCGCCTACGAGACAGAGCGCATCGCCAAGATCCGCGGCCGCATCGAAGAGGGACTCGCCTCCATCCCCAAAGTGGACTACGACAAGGGACGCCTCGAGCAGGAGATGATATTCTACATAGAGAAACTCGATATCAACGAGGAGAAGCAGCGCCTGCGCCAGCATCTCGACTACTTCATGGAGACCCTCCGCGGGCCGCAGGGCCAGGGCAAGAAGCTCGGATTCATCTCCCAGGAGATGGGCCGCGAGATCAACACCATGGGCTCGAAAAGCAACCACGCCGAGATGCAGATACTCGTAGTGAAGATGAAAGACGAGCTCGAGCAGATCAAGGAGCAGGTGCTCAACGCCATGTAACCACCCCACTTTAAAAATCTAAACACCATGCAGAAGAAAGGCAAACTCATCATAATCTCCGCCCCCTCGGGGTGCGGCAAGTCGACCATCATCGGCGACATCATGGACCGCGGAGATCTCGACCTCGAATTTTCCGTCTCGGCCACCAACCGCAAACCGCGCGAAGGGGAGCAGGACGGCGTCAACTACCATTTCCTCACCGATCAGCAATTTCACGACCTCATCGCCGAAGGTGCCTTCGTGGAATACGAGCAGGTGTATCCCGGTCGCTACTACGGCACCCTGCGCAGCGAGATACAGAATCGCGTGGATGCCGGCCACAATGTGATCCTCGACATCGATGTGAAGGGCGGTGTGAATGTCAAGAAGCAATTTGGCGACGACGCCATGAGCATCTTCATCGCTCCCCCGAGCATCGACGAGCTGCGCCGCCGCCTCAAAGCCCGCGGCTCCGACAGCGACGAGGAGATAGAGACCCGCGTGGGACGTGCGGCTTACGAGCTCGGATTCCGCGACAGCTACGACCACGTGGTGGTCAACGACTCGCTCCCCGAAGCTGTGGCTCAGGTAGAGCAGCTGATGGCCGACTTCATCAGGAAATGACATCGAAAACTTTCACAGCAGGTATACTTGGCGGATCGTTCAATCCAGTCCACAACGGCCACATAGCTCTGGCGCGACAAGTGGTGGAGGCCGGCCTCGCCGACGAGGTGTGGCTCACCCTCTCCCCCCTCAATCCGCTCAAGGCCCAATCCGACGAGCTTATCGACGACCGGCAGCGGCTCGAGATGCTCCGACTGGCCGTAGAGGGGATTCCCGGACTGAGGGTCTGCGACATAGAGCTGTATATGCCGCGCCCCTCCTACACCATCAACACCCTCAACGAGCTGAGCCGCCGACACCCCGAGATACAGTTCCGACTGCTCATCGGCGCTGACAACATGCAGATTTTCGACCGCTGGAAGGCCTCCGACGAGATTCTCGAGCGCTTCCCCCCCATCGTCTATCCGCGGGCGGGCTACGACTGCCCGGGGTGCATGGAGATGGAGGAGTTTGCCGTGTCGAGCACCGAGATCCGCGAGCGCATCCGCGCCGGGCTCGACGTGAACAATCTCGTGCCCGAAAAGGTTGGGATATATATCAGGGAGCACGGACTTTACGCCCGCTGATGCGCCCGCCCCGGCCGCAAAGCCGCAGGGTGAGGCCCCGGCCGCGCGCACTTGCTTCCCGAATCACAATAAAGGAGAATACAACACGATGAATACCAACGCTATAGCCTTCATAGGGCTCTGCAACGAATACTGCACGGCACTGGAGACAGCCGCCGAGACTGAGCGCGGCGCCTTCGTAGACAAAATGCTGCGCCTGCTGCCACGCCTCTACATTGCCGCCACCGACCTCAAGACCGAGGAGCCAGAATTTGGCGAGGCATATCTCGAAAGTAGCCTCGACGAGGATTACTACGACTCTATACGCCGCTCCATAGAGACCGTCATGGGCGAGGACGACACCTATCTCGAAGTGTTTGAGGAGGATATGAAATACTCCGACACCCCGGTGGCCGCAAGCGTCTCCGAAGGGCTGGCCGACATCTTTCAGGCCATGTACAATTTCATCGAGTCGGTCAAAGATTCCACCGACGCCACCGTGGAGCTGGCCCTCGCGGCCATGCGCGACGACTTCCGCAGCTTCTGGAGCGCACCCCTCTGCAATGTGCTCCGTGCACTCAACCACATAAAAATGAACCAATGACCGACCCCCGACAACGCATCGCCGACCTGCGCCGGCAGCTCGACCGCCACAACTACAACTACTACGTGCTCAACGCGCCCGAGATTAGCGACCGCGAGTTCGACATGCTGATGCATGAGCTCGAGGATCTCGAGAAGCAATATCCCGACATGGCCGACCCCCTCTCCCCAACTCAGCGCGTCGGCTCGGATATCTCCGACAAGTTTGAGCAGGTAAGCCACATCTACCCGATGCTCTCGCTGGCCAACACCTACTCCATCGACGAGGTCGACGAGTGGTTCGGACGTGTGCGCTCGGGTCTCGGCGGCGAGAAATTTGAGATTGTCGGCGAACTGAAATACGACGGCACTTCCATCTCGCTCATCTACGAGCACGGACGTCTGGTGCGCGCCGTCACCCGCGGCGACGGCGAGAAAGGCGATGTGGTCACAGCCAACATCAAGACCATCCGCTCCATCCCCCTGCAGCTGCAGGGCACCGGTTGGCCCGAGATGTTTGAAATCCGCGGCGAGGTGCTCCTCCCCTGGAAAGAATTTCACCGCCTCAACGCCGAGCGCGAGGAGGCCGGCGAGCCGCTCTTCGCCAATCCGCGCAACGCCGCGGCCGGTACGATCAAGACACTCGACCCCAAACTTGTGGCCCACCGCGGCCTCGACGCATATCTCTACTACCTCTTAGGCCCGGATCTCCCGGCCGACAACCACTACGACAACCTCATGGCTGCCCGCAGCTGGGGATTCAAGGTCACTCCGGTGATGGACCGCATGACCACTCTCGAGGAGGTGGACCGTTTCATCCACCATTGGGACGAGGAGCGTCACAATCTCCCCGTGGCCACCGACGGGCTGGTGTTCAAGGTCAACTCCCTGCGCCAGCAGCTCAATCTCGGTTTTACCGCCAAGTCGCCCCGCTGGGCCATCGCCTACAAGTTTGCCGCCGAGCGTGCACTCACGCAGCTGAAATATGTATCCTTTGAAGTGGGACGCACCGGAGTGGTGACCCCCGTGGCCAATCTCGATCCGGTGCTCATCTCGGGCACCATAGTGAAGCGCGCTTCGCTCCACAACGAGGACATCATCCGCGCCCTCGACATCCATCAGGGCGATATGCTCTACGTGGAGAAGGGTGGCGAGATCATCCCCAAGATCACAGGCGTCGACGAGAGCCGCCGACAGCCCGGAGCAAAGCCGATAGAGTTTGTCAGTCACTGCCCGGCATGCGGCACTCCGCTGGTGCGCGTGGAGGGTGAGGCTTCGTGGGTATGTCCCAACAAATACGGCTGCCCGCCGCAGATAGCCGGACGCATCGAGCACTTCGTGGGCCGCAAGATGATGAACATCGACGGCATTGGCGAGGAGACCTCCGAACAGCTTTTCGCCACCGGTCTGGTGCACAATATCGCCGACCTCTACGACCTCACCCCCGCCGACCTGCTTAAGCTCGACGGATTCGGGCCCCGAAGCGCCGAGCGCGTCATGAATGGCCTGGAGGCATCGAAGAGCGTGCCCTACGACCGTGTGATCTACGCACTCAGCATCCCCTCGGTGGGCGACACAGTGGCCAAAAAGATTGCCAAGGCCTTCCCCGACATCGACTCGCTGATGAGCGCAAGCGTTGAGCAGCTTGCCGCCGTCAAGGATATCGGCCCGAAGATCGCCGAAGGGGTGGTGGAATATTTCGCCAACGCCACCAACCGCGCCATAGTGGAGCGCCTACGCCGGGCCGGGCTTCAGATGAAGAGCGACGAAGACGCCTCGGCTGCGCACCTCAGCGACGCTCTCGCCGGGAAGACGATAGTGATATCCGGGACCTTCAGCCATCACAGCCGCGACGAATACAAGCAGCTCATCGAGGCTCACGGAGGGGTCAACACCGGATCCATCTCCAAAAAGACCGACTATGTGCTGGCCGGGGAGAATATGGGCCCGGCCAAACTGGAGAAAGCCGCCAAACTGGGCGTGCCTATCATCTCCGAGGACGATTTCCTCCGCATGATCGGCGAAAAAGAGTGAGCAGAAAACCCCAATCCCTTCGAAAAAGGGCTGAATATTGATTTATCGACACTGAAATAGACTGAATATAAAATCGTTGTGTACATTTCAGCGATTGGTGACATTCAGTTTGCCCGTTTTTTTGTATCTTTGCAATATTTTCGGGGAGCAGGCATCCACGGTGCCGCGGATTGCCCGTTTCGCTCCCCTCCGATACGAAAAAAGCAACAAGACAGAAGAAAGATGAACATACTTGAACTTAGCGAACAGGAGATAGTGCGGCGCCAGTCGCTCAATCAGATGCGCGAACTTGGCATTGACCCCTATCCCGCAACCGAATACGTAGTGACAGGCTACACCGACGAGATTAAGGACAATTTCACCGACCTCCCCACCGATGCCGAGGGCAATGTGCTCCCCGACGCCCCCGCGCCCCGCGAAGTGAGCGTGGCCGGACGTGTGATGGGCCGCCGCATCATGGGCAAAGCTTCATTTATGGAGCTGCAGGATTCCCGCGGACGCATACAGGTGTATGTCAACCGCGATGAACTCTGCCCCGGTGAAAACAAAGACCTGTACAACGTAGTGTTCAAGAAACTGCTCGACATCGGCGACTTCGTGGGTGTGGAAGGATACGTATTCCGCACACAGACAGGCGAAATCTCCATCCACGCGCGCAAGCTCACCGTGCTCAGCAAGTCGCTGCGTCCCCTCCCCATCGTCAAGATGAAGGACGGTGTGGCCTACGACTCGTTCGACGATCCCGAGCTACGCTACCGCCGCAGATATGTCGACCTCGTGGTCAACGACGGCGTCAAGGATATCTTCATCAAGCGCACCAAGGTGTTCAACACCATGCGCCAGTACTTCAACGAGCACGGATACATGGAGGTGGAGACCCCCATCCTCCAGTCGATCCCCGGCGGAGCATCGGCACGTCCGTTCATCACCCATCACAACGCTCTCGACATTCCGCTCTACCTGCGCATTGCCGACGAGCTCTATCTCAAGCGCCTCATCGTGGGCGGCTTCGAGGGTGTGTATGAGTTCTCCAAGAACTTCCGCAACGAGGGTATGGACCGCACCCACAACCCCGAGTTTACCTGCATGGAGATCTACGTCTCCTACAAGGACTACAACTGGATGATGACCTTCACCGAGAAGATGCTTGAACGCATCTGCATGGAGGTCAACGGCACCACCGAGGTGAAAGTCGGCGACAACGTCATCTCCTTCAAGGCTCCCTTCGCACGCAAGACCATGCGTCAGGCCATCCTCGACCACACCGGCTACGATATCGACGGCAAGAGCGAGGAGGAGCTTCGCGCTGCTGCCAAAGAGATGGGCATCGAAGTGGACGAGACCATGGGCAAGGGCAAACTGATCGACGAGATCTTCGGCGAGAAGTGCGAGGGCACTTACATCCAGCCCACCTTCATCATCGACTACCCCATAGAGATGTCGCCTCTCACCAAGCGCCACCGCGAGAATCCTGAGCTTACCGAGCGCTTCGAGCTGATGGTCAACGGCAAGGAGCTGGCCAACGCCTACTCGGAGCTCAACGATCCCATCGACCAGTATGAGCGCTTCGTAGAGCAGATGCGCCTCTCGGAGAAGGGCGACGACGAGGCTATGATCATCGACCACGACTTCATCCGCGCCCTCGAGTACGGCATGCCCCCCACATCGGGCATGGGTATCGGCATGGACCGTCTGGTGATGCTCATGACAGGCCAGACCACCATCCAGGAGGTGCTCCTCTTTCCGCAGATGCGACCCGAGAAGACCGCCAAGCGCGACAAGCCCGAGGCTTTCGAGGCCGTAGGCGTTGCCGCCGAGTGGGTGGCACCGGTGCAGAAGGCCGGTATCCTCACCGTCGAGGCCCTCGGAGCAGCCACCCCCGGCAAGCTCCATCAGGATCTCTGCGGCATCAACAAGAAGTTTAAGCTCGGACTCAAGACCCCCTCGATCGACGAGGTGACAGCCTGGATCGAGGCCGCAGCTCCCGCCAAGGAGTAAGCCCCGGGGGGAGGCATCCCCACGGGAGGCAGCGCCCCGGCGGAGGAAGGGGAGATGAGCAATAACGAACAACTTGAATTCGGATAATATGTTATCGAAAGATTTTCCCGGAAGGGTGGCCGTCATGGGAGGCGGAAGCTGGGCTACAGCTCTTGCCAAACTACTGCTGAAAAACCGCGAGACCATCCTCTGGTATATGCGCCGCGACGACCGTATCGAAGAGTTTATGAAGATCGGTCACAACCCGGCATATCTTACCGATGTGCAGTTTGACGTGCAGCGCATAGAGTTTTCGTCGGACATCAATTATGTGGCACAGCAGGCCGACACCATCATGCTGGTGATGCCCTCGCCCTACTTCAAGAGCCATCTCGAAAAACTCGACGTGGACATCAGCGGCAAATACATCGTATCGGCAGTCAAGGGTATAGTGCCCGGCGAGAACATGCTCGTCACCGACTATATGCGCGACAACTTCCATGTGGCCGACGATCATCTGATGGTGGTCAGCGGTCCGTGTCACGCCGAGGAGGTGGCCCTCGACCGTCCCACCTACCTCACCATCGGATGCAAGGACATCGAAGCCGCCAAACGCTTCGGCCGATGCATCTGCGGCTCGAAAAACTGCCACTTCATCCCCACCACCGACGTCGACGGCGTGGAGTATGCCGGAGTGCTGAAAAATGTCTTCGCCATCGCCGCCGGCATAGTCCACGGCATGAAGAAGGGCGACAACTTCCTGGCCATGCTCGTGAGCAACTCCATCCGCGAGATGGAGCACTTCCTCGATGCCGTCAATCCGCGCCCGCGCCAGATCTGCGACAGCGTTTATCTCGGCGACCTGCTGGTCACCGCCTATTCCCGCTTCAGCCGCAACCACAATTTCGGCTCCATGATCGGTAAAGGCTACTCGGTGAAGGCCGCCATGATGGAGATGGAGCAGACCGCCGAAGGCTACTACGGCGCCAAGTGCATCCACGAGATCAACCGCAAATACGAAGTGTCGATGCCCATCGCCGACACGGTCTACGACATCCTCTACCGCCGCATGCGCCCGGAGTATGCCATAAGCCGTCTGGCCGACCAGCTTGATTGAGATGGTGATCGAAGTGCGCGACATACACAAGAGTTTCGACAGCCTTGAGGTGATCAGGGGTGTCAGTCTCGAAGTGCGTCGCGGCGAAGTGATGTCGATTGTCGGCCCCAGCGGCGCCGGCAAGAGCACACTGCTGCAGATCATGGGCACGCTCGACCGCCCCGACAGCGGTCAGGTGATCTACGATGGCGAGGATGTGCTCCGGCTCAACGAGCGCCGTCTGGCACGCTTCCGCAACCGCCGCATAGGGTTCGTATTTCAGTTCCACCAGCTGCTGCCGGAGTTCACTATGCTCGAAAATGTGGCCATGCCGGCACTCATCGGAGGCGAGAGCCGCGAGGCGGCCTTTGCCCGCGCCATGGAGCTGATAGAGTATCTCGGACTACGGGATAGAGCCTCCCACCGTCCCGGCCAGCTGTCGGGCGGAGAAAGACAGAGAGCGGCAGTGGCCCGCGCGCTCATCAACAAGCCCGATGTGGTGCTCGCCGATGAGCCTTCGGGAAGCCTCGACACCAAAAACCGCATGGAGCTCCACCGCCTCTTCTTCGACCTCAGGCGCGACATGGGGCAGACATTCGTGATTGTCACCCACGACGAAAACCTCGCCTCCGACTCCGACCGCGTGGTGCATATGACCGACGGTCTGATCACCGGGGTCACCGAGCGTGAGTGCATAAAGTAAACCATAACCGAGCACAAAGACGACGATGATGATGATAACCGACCGGTTGAGACATATACTAACTACAGTGGCCGTGGCCCTCATGGCTGCAGGCTTTCTGACATCGTGCTCCGACGACGACGAAGGCCCCGCGACACGCTACGCCGTGCTCTACGACATGGTGGAATATGCCGGTCAGCGCGACGGCTCTACGCAATTCAAGCTCTACGTGCCCGACAGTGAGAAGTCGGCCGACCTCACCACCGGGCAGGGTCTCAACATGAAAAGCGTCAAGACCGGCGAATGTGTGCTCCTGGCCTATGTGCCCCAAAGCGGCGAAGCCTACACCTCGGGGCCGGTGGATGTGCGGGGCATCGGCGCCGTGACTAACGGCAAACTGATGAAAGGGCCCTCCGAGTCGCTCACCGGCTGGGACCGCGACCCGATATGGCTCCACAGCATCTGGCGCGCCGGAGGATACATCATGATGCGCATACAGCTGGTCTACGACCGCAATCCGCGCCTCTTCCGCCTTGTGATCGACGACTCGACCATCGGCAACGAGTATCCCGACGCCTATCTGGTCAACGCACGCAAAGGCGACGCCGACAACTACCGCAAACTCTACTATGTGGCATGGGACGTGAGCGCACTCTGGACCTACGACTACATCAAAGGGCTCCGGGTGCATGTCAACAACGCCAACAACACCTCCCTGCGCACCTTCACCTTCGAAAAGCCGACCAATTTCACTCCCGGCACGGGAGACATCCCCGAGGATAAGGAGTGAGAGCGATTTTCGCCATCCGCGAAGCATGAAAAAGCGGAGGCGATGCATGAAATAGCGGGATTTTCCCGTTAATTAATTAAGAGAACACCTACAAACAAGATTTTACAAACAAATTAAAAAGCATAAAATCATGGCAGACAACAAAAATGAAATAAAAATCGACCTGACACCCGAAGTAGCAGCCGGACACTACTCCAATCTGGCTATCATCTCCCACTCCCCCAACGAGTTCGTGCTCGACTTCATCAACATGGCACCCAACATGCCTCAGGCACGCGTGCAGAGCCGCATCATCATGACTCCGGAGAATGTAAAGAACCTCCTCTTCGCTCTCCGCGACAATGTGCAGAAGTACGAGAACAACTTCGGCGAAATCGTGCGCAAGACCCCGAAAAATGCCGGCAACAACGGCAACAACGGCGGTCTGCCCAACCCCTTCCAGGCTTAAAACAGTTCGGACACACAGGTATGACCCGAAATCAGGCCGATTTCGGGCTCATACTTTTCATCACACAGATCCACAGAAATGAAGAATCACAATCTTTGCATCTACAATTCGCTGACCCGCACCAAGGAGCTCTTCCGCCCGCTGCATGAGGGTAATGTGGGAATGTATGTATGCGGTCCGACAGTCTACGGCGACGGCCATCTGGGTCATGCCCGTCCGGCGATCACCTTCGATGTGCTCTTCCGCTATCTCAGCCACCTCGGCTACAAAGTGAGATATGTGCGCAACATCACCGATGTGGGCCATCTCGAGCACGACGCCGACGAGGGGGAGGACAAAATAGCCAAGAAAGCACGCCTCGAGCAACTCGAGCCGATGGAAGTGGTGCAGCATTACCTCAACCGCTACCACGACGCCATGGCGCGCCTCAATGTGCTGCCCCCCTCGATCGAGCCACATGCTTCGGGCCACATCATCGAGCAGATAGAGTATATCAAGAAGATCCTCGACGCCGGCTATGCCTACGTCAGCGAGGGTTCGGTATATTTCGACGTGCCCAAATACAACGCCGACCACCACTACGGCAAGCTCTCGGGTCGCGACATCAACGAGCTGCTGTCGCAGACACGCTCGCTCGACGGTCAGCAGGAGAAGCGCAATCCGGCCGACTTCGCCCTCTGGAAGAAGGCTCAGCCCGAGCATATCATGCGCTGGCCCTCGCCCTGGAGCGACGGTTTCCCCGGCTGGCACCTCGAGTGCTCCACGATGAGCGAGAAGTATCTCGGCGAGCAGTTCGACATCCATGGCGGAGGTATGGACCTGAAATTCCCCCACCACGAGTGCGAGATAGCGCAGAGCGTGGCCCACAACGGCCGCGACAGCGTGCACTACTGGATGCACAACAACATGATCACCATCAACGGCCAGAAGATGGGCAAATCGCTCGGCAACTTCATCACCCTCGATGAGTTTTTCACCGGATCGCATCCGCTGCTCACCCAGGCTTACGCCCCGATGACCATCCGCTTCTTCATCCTTCAGGCTCAGTACCGCTCTACGGTCGACTTCAGCAACGAAGCCCTGCAGGCCTCGGAGAAGGCACTGGAAAGAATGCTCGAAGGGTGGCGCCGCCTCGCCGACATCAAGCCGTCGGTCACCTCCACCATCTCCGACGAGGTCAACGCCCTCGAAGGAAAGTGCTACGAGGCTATGGACGACGACCTCAACACCCCCATAGTGATCGCTCACCTCTTTGAGGCCGTAGGGCTCATCAACAAGGTGCGCGACGGCCACGCCACCGCCACCGAGGAGGATGTGCGCAAGCTCCGCGAGCTTTTCGACACTTTCTTCTTCGGCATACTCGGCATGCGCGCCGATGCCGCCGACATCAGCGACGAGAAAGCCCTCGAGCCCTACCGCGGTGCCGTAGACCTGCTGCTGCAGGTGCGCGCCGACGCCAAGAGCAAGAGAGACTGGGCCACTTCCGACCTGATCCGCGACAAACTTGCCGAGCTCGGCTTCTCGGTGAAGGACACCAAGGACGGTGTGGAGTGGAGCGTGAAATGACTTCTCACGTGAAATGACAACTCAGGAGTTCGGAACGATGGTGCTCGAGGAGATGCCCTTCGAGCCGACTGACCAACAGATACAGCTGGTGGCAGCCCTCTCGCGCTTCTGCTCGGCCGAAACGCCGCAGGACACCGTCTTCGTGCTCAACGGATACGCCGGTACAGGCAAAACCACGGTGATGGGTGCGCTGGTGCGCTCGCTCCACCGTGTCGGTATACCCACAGTGCTGCTCGCCTCTACAGGGCGGGCAGCCAAAGTATTCGCCGGATACACCGGCGAACCCGCCTACACCATCCACCGCAAGATCTACGGCTCGCCTACGATAGACTCCAACAGCCGTTTTCAGGCCAATCTGCTCCCCAATCCGCACCAGAACACGGTGTTCATCGTGGATGAGGCCTCGATGATAGGCGACGGAAGCGACGGGGGCGGCGGACTGCTCCAGGACCTGCTGATGTATGTCTATTCGGGCGACAACTGCCGCCTGATCCTGCTTGGCGACACCGCCCAGCTGCCCCCCGTGGGGCTGAGCACCTCGCCGGCCATGAATCCCCCCGATCTGAAGAAGATGGGAATGAATGTGACCCGCGCCGTCATCACCCGCACCGTGCGCCAGAAGCGGCAGTCGGGCATACTCTACAACGCCACCTGGCTGCGCCGCGCCATGCAGCATCAGCCGCTCCCCGAGCCGCAGATGACCGTCACACCCTTCCCCGATATGGCCATTGCCGATCCCGAGGATCTGGAGGATATACTGCGCAAGTCGTTCATGAAATACGGCGAGGGTGAGACGCTCATCATCACGCGCTCCAACAAGCGCGCCGTCGATTTCAACCTCGCCGTAAGGCGGGTGATCTTCGACCGCGAGGAGATCTTGCTCCGGGGCGACCGCGTGGTGGTGTCGAAAAACAATTACTACTGGACACGCCAATCGGTGCAGACCCGCGAGGCCGGTGCCGGCGATGCTTCCTTGCCGCGCCAGTCGATGGAGTTTGTCGCCAACGGCGAGTCGGCCGTAATCGAGAAGGTCTACTCCACCGAGGAGCGCTGCGGCATGCAGTTTGCCGACGTGCGCCTCTATTTTCCCGACTACGACATGGGGCTCAACACCAAGATCAGCCTCGACACCCTCACCTGCGAGACAGCTTACCTCTCGCGCGAGAAGCAGCAGCTGCTGGTGGATATGGCGCTGGCCGATGCCGGCATCACCGGCGGTGCTTCGGTCACGGCGCAGCGCGAAGCCTTGAAGGCCAGCCCCTACTACAACGCCATGCAGGTGAAATATGCCTACGCCGTCACCTGCCACAAGGCTCAGGGCGGCCAGTGGCGGTCGGTATTCATCGACATGGGATACATCCCGCCCGAGGCCTACGGCACCACCGACTTCTACCGCTGGCTATACACTGCCACCTCGCGCGCCACCGAGCGCCTCACGCTCATCAATCCATCGGTCAGCATACTGTAAATCAAGCAATAACATCAAACAACATAACATCATGGATCTTTTCGACAGAATTTCCGAGGATATCAAAAAAGCTATGCTCGCACGCGACGCACAGCGCCTCGACGCACTCCGCGGAGTGAAAAAAGAGTTTCTCGAAGCCAAGACAGCCAAAGGGAGCGACGGCACTCTGCCCGACTCCCGCGCCACACAGATACTCGCCAAGATGATCAAGCAGCGCAAGGAGAGCGCCGCCATCTACACTGAGCAAAATCGCCCCGAGCTGGCCGAGACCGAGCTGGCACAGGCCGCTATCATCGAGGAATACATGCCCAAGCAGCTCACCGACGAAGAGCTCACCGAGGCTCTCCGCGCCATCATCGCCCGCGTGGGTGCCACATCGCCCAAAGATATGGGTAAGGTGATGGGAGTGGCATCGAAGGAACTTGCCGGCAAGGCCGAAGGGCGTGCCATCTCGCAGAAAGTAAAAGAACTGCTGTGAACAAGCCTCTCGCCCGCACACCCTCCGTCGGCACGCAAGGCTCGGGCAAGAGCAACGCTCTGCTGTTAGTCCTGCTGCTGACGGCGCTGTTTGTGCCCTTCCTGTCCGAGACACTTTTCACCACCAAAGGTGAGCCCCGCGAGGCCGTTGTGGCCGTGTCGATGCTCAATCAGGGCAACTGGATACTGCCCGTGAGCTTCGGTGCCGACATCCCCTACAAGCCGCCGATGCTCGCATGGTGCATAGCGCTGCTGGGGTGGCTCAACGGCGGAGTGGTCACGGAGTTTCTCTCGCGTCTGCCGTCGGCCCTTGCCGCCATAGCCATGCTGATGGCCACATACGGCTTTTTCCGGCGCCGCACGTCGCAGCCCACGGCTCTCGCAACGGTGCTCATCACCGCCGGGAGCTTTGAGTTTTTCCGATCGGCCACGATCTGCCGCGTGGACATGCTCCTGACGGCCTTCATGGTCACCTCGCTCTACGCGCTCTACCGCCAGTGGGAGCGACATCCGGGCGGCACGTGGCGCCCGTCGCTTGCCGCCGCGCTGCTGATGAGTGGCGCAGTGCTCACCAAGGGACCCGTCGGCATGTTGCTCCCCTGCTTCGCGGTGTTCATCTTCCGCTGGATAAAAGGTGACGGATTTTTCAGATCGGCTGTCAGCGTCGGCGCCTCAGGGCTGCTGTCGCTGGTGCTTCCGGCAATGTGGTATGTCGCCGCCTATCATCAGGGGGGCGAGACCTTCTACGCCTTGGCAATGGAGGAGAATTTCGGCCGCTTCACCGGCTCGATGAGCTACAGCTCTCACGAGCATCCGGTGTGGTACAATTTCACCTCCATCCTCTCGGGCATGGCACCCTACACGCTTCTGGCCATCATCGGCCTCGCCGGCCGCCCCTGGAGAGGTCTGAAACGTCCCGCAGGCAAACTGCTGCAGCGCCTCCGCGCGATGGATCCGGTGGAACTCTTCGCCATGCTTTGCGCCGTGCTGATCTTCGTGTTCTACTGCATCCCCAAGAGCAAACGCAGCTCCTATCTGCTCCCCGTCTATCCCTTCACCGCCTACTTCTTGGCGCTCTATTTCTTCCGACTGGCTCGCGTGGCGCCCCGCACCGTAAAGGGCTTCGGATGGGTGCTTGTGTCGATAGCGGCGATAGCCTCGGTGGCACTTTTGTCGGTGATGACAGGCATCGTAGCCCCCTTTGGCTCGGGGTCGACACTCGCCTTGCTCGAGGATGTAGCCGCCGAAGGAGAGCGCTTCATGCCCCCTCTGATGTGCTATGTGGCCTTGTTCGCTGCAATAGGTATGGGAGCGGCGCTGGTGCGCAGCAATGCCCGCACCTCTCTGATGGTCAGCATGGTATTCGTGCCGGTGATCTACATGATGGTGCAGGCCTCGGCCCTCCCCGCTTCGATGAATTACAAGAGTGATCTTCCTCTGGCCGAGCGACTTGAGGCGCAGCTTCCCGCCGACGCCAAGGTTTACGCCTATCGTGGAGGCCGCATGGAGCGCTTCTTCACGCTCAACTACTACACCTCCGACCGCCTGCTCCGCTACGAAGTAGAGCAACCCTCTGAGGGCTACCTCGTTACCTCCGAAAACGACGTCGACTACATCGCCCGTGAGCTCTCCCCCTCCCTGACCTTTACCCCCATCGACACCCTCGGCCGCAGCGGCGAAACCCGCTCCACTCTCCTCCTCCTCCGCTTCGCCCCAAAGCCCCAATAACCAGCCCTCCCCACCAACTTATAGGGGCGCAAGATATTGCGC
>CAJLLX010000018.1 GCA_905207535.1 uncultured Muribaculaceae bacterium
CGCAAGATGGGGATGCTCAAAAACGGCGTACCCTCTGAGGCGACCCTGTGCCGTGGTGATTAAACAAGCTACGCGGCCCTCAGGCTCGGCGGGACCTGGATCCCGGGTGCCTGAGGGTCGCGTGATGTCGTCTATGCGCATATTTTGTGCATATGCACTGGCTGTGGATCAGAAGGCGAAGGAGAATTGTGCCTGGATGCGGCTGTCGTTGGCTCCGCCGAGATCCCAGGTGTAGTGACGGCCGTAGAGATACTCAAGGCCTACCTGCAGGTAGGGGGTAATCTTGTAGAAGCAGTTGGCTCCGGCATAGATGGCGCAGCGATAATTGTCGGCAGAGGCTACGCCGTCCGCGTCGTTGGCTGTGGCGTAAGGTTCTACGTCCCAGATGCGTGCATACGACCCTACAGCGTTAAACTGCAGTTTGCTTGTCACATCGTAGGAGGCTCCGAACACCAGACCCATCATGGGGTTGGCGGTCATCTCGCCTACTTTGCTGTCTTTGGGGGTGAAGGAGAGAGCACGGCCCGTGAGGTCCTGGATGTAGCAGCCCAGACCTTTGCCGTAGACGCCCTGGAAGTTGAAGGTCAGCGGGCGGTAGAAGCTGAAGTTGCCCGAGAGCTGCACACCCCAGCCGGCTTCGTGGCGGGTCTTGTCGGAGATGAGGTCGCGGTAGAAGAAGTTGCGGAAGATACCCGACAGGCGTATGCGGTTTTGCTTCGAGGCGGCATACTCGATGTATGCAGGGATGTCGGGAGCCTTCTGCGAGGCTTCTGAGGTGACGGATACTCCGTAGAAATCGTGGCGGTAATCCTTGCCGCGGTATACGCCGTTGGAACTGTAGAAGGTGGGCATCTCGATACCGGCGCCGAAGGCAAAGCCATTGTAGGAGCGGGAGTTGTAGAATATTGAGTAGGTGGTGCCGGAGATGTCACCGCAGGGGCCGTTGGGGTCGATGGTGGCAGGCTGAGCAGCGAGACCGTCCTGGAAGTTGGTGGCGGTGACACCAGCGGTGATGCCGCGCCATGTCACATAGGCACGTTTGAGGATCATTCCCTTAGTGTCGTGGTTGGTGGCGAGTTTCACGTATCCTGTCACCTCGTTGTCGGTGCCGGCCAGGCCTACGACGGTGAAGTCGAGATAGGCGTTGAGAGGATTGATGAAGAAGGCGCTGCGATGGCCGCTCTGAGCCGGTACGGGGATGGAGCCGGTGACGAAGTCGATGCCTCCGCCGGGGGCGTTGTAGAGGTCGTTGCCCAGATCATAGCCTATGATGGGGTTGATCTTGCCGCCGATAGAGAGGATGAAGCTGTTGTCAGGGGTGCGGATGGCAAATTTCGGGCGCGGGATGGAGTTGGGCTCCACGGGGCGCACGCGGTCGAGGATCTCGCCGATCTCGTTGTTGGTGCCTGTGATCTCGAAGGCTCCGGCGGTGAATATCACGTCGTCGTCAGCGCTGTCGTAAGCGGTTTGTGCTATGGCCGGAGTGGCGGCTGCGAGTGTCAGCAGCAGGGCCGGCAGGTGAAATAGATTCTTCTTCATTGTGGTTTACAAAATAATAGTTGAGAGTGTGATTGTAAGTAAATATCGCCCCTTCGGTATATAAAATGAACGAGAGGCGCGTTTGGTTCGGCAGGGGAGTGTTAATTAACCATCGCCCAAAGTGTTAAAGCTGCTCTTAGAAGGAGAACTGGCACATCAGCCCGGCACGGCGGGCGTAGCGGTGGGTGCCGTCCATGTTCATGCGCATCCCCAATCGTACCATCCGCGCATGCGCACCACCCCGCCAATGCCCAGCAGCATGTTGGCGCTCTTGCTCATGAACAGAAATGTCGGTGCCTCCGGATCCTGCGAGTGGCGAAACTGGTCGTAGTAGAAGGCCAGCACCAGATTGCGGATCGAATCCTGCTCGGGTGGGAGCTCGGGCTCGGAAGTGAAGCGCACCATGCGCGGCCCCTCCCCCTCGAGGCTGATGACGCGAGTGGTGTTGACCAGCGAGTCGATGTGCCTGTCTACCTGGCTTTTTGTGTGGCCGGCGAGCGGCATTGCTGCCATCAGGCAGCCTATGGCGATGCTAAGTGCGTATTTTGTCATATCTCTTGCGGGTTGAAACGTGAGTGATGAATATTTGGAAATCTTAACAATCCGCGCGCCCCTAATGTTGGCTGACGGCCGCCGTCGTCGGCCGATTCTCGATAAAAAACAGGCCGACAGCGCTCCAAATAAATAATATTTGTATCTTTGCAGCAAACAATCATCAACAAAGAAAAAGCAATGAAAAATCTATTCCGCAATGCTCTGCGCACTCTGGCCTTAGTGGCTGCAGTAGTCATCAGTGCCTCCGTCGCAATGGCCGACGACGCCCCTCTCACCGAGGAATTTTGCGAAGAAGGGATCTCCAAAGCCGAGACCGCATTGGCCAACATAGTGAAAAATATCGAGGAGATCACCACCCCCGAGCAGCTCCAGGGTCTGCAGCGTGCCGTCAACACCATCGAATTTCGCAACGTTCGCAAGAAATACGGCAAAATTCAGCTCACCGACGCCCAGCGCGAGCGCCTCATCGAGGCCAACAAAAAGGTGGCTCAGGCCATGAAAGATATGCTCGACCGCCTCGGCGCCCCCTTCGACGTGCGCGAAGCCCTCTCGGCCGAAATCTCCGACAAGAAGATTGAGGAAGAGATCACCAAGTGCAAGACCCTCCGCGAGGCCATGCAGTGATCGCGCCCCCGGCCCTCCGCAGGGCGGGAAAATCTGATTTGGAGTTAAATAAAGTTAAAACTCACGCATTATTGCCGCCGATTTAGCAAAAAACACTACCTTTGCAAGACATACATGCGCCAAAGCGAATGTGCAATGCCTGGGGATGACCGGTTTTGACAGCGCGTAGAGGTGGTGTGTAAGCATGCAGAGCAACGATGCCTACGCTCTATAATCTGGGACATCGCAATTTTAAATGGCGAGAATAACTACGCTCTTGCTGCCTAATCGAAGTACAGTAGATTACGCTTAATCTCCGCAACAGTTGCAGAGACAAGACATCGCCCGATTGTCCTTTTCCTGAGACTAATCGACAAGGCGGTGCAGGTAAATCGGGAATAGGGGGCCGAAAGCCGCGAGAAGCCCCCGAAATTTTAGCGGATAAGGACGACGTTGGTGGTTTGGAGCCTGCGGCGTCACGAAAATCAAGTCCGAACTAAGCATGTAGAAAGCGCATTAGTTCCGCGTTTGGACGAGGGTTCAAGTCCCTCCATCTCCACTAAGTGTTCCGGACACCTTCCGGACGACACAAGACAAAATCAAGACAAACCGCAGAATTTCAATCAATTCTGCGGTTTTTCGTGTCTAAAAACATCGACTCAGGACCGATGTCGGACAGAAAAAAGACCGCCACGGACGACTATTCGTTACTATGTTCTACATGGAATATCCGAGCAGTTCCAGAATCATCGGAGCGAGAAGAGCAGTGAAAAGACCGTTTAGTGTCAGCCCTATTGATGAAAATGCACCAAAGCGTTCGCTGCGTTCCATAGCTGCTGAGGTGCCTACAGCGTGGGCTGCCGTACCGATAGACAGGCCACCCGCAATGGGCGAATGGATATGGCTCATCTTTACAATTTTAAACCCTGTCATTCCTCCGAAAATCCCGGTGACCACTACCACCGCAGCAGTGAGGGGCGCAATACCTCCCATGGCATTTGAGATCTCCATGGCTATGGGTGTAGTGACCGCCTTTGGAGCAAGCGAGATGACAACTTCACGAGTGGCACCGAATAACTCGGCGAGAAGAACAACGCTTACAATACCGGCAACACATCCTGCAAGTTCCGACAGCAGAAGCGGAAGAATTTGCCGTTTTATGGACGAAAGCTGCTTGTAGAGAGGTACACCGAGGGCAACCACGGCAGGCTTGAGCCAGAAGTCAATGTATTCTCCTCCCTTTTTGTAAGTATCGTAGTCGATATCACACATCAGAAGGAAAGCAATCATTGCAGCTATTGCAATAAGGATAGGATTGAGCAGCTTTATTCCGGTGCGTTTCTGAAGGAGCTGCGCGCCGAGGTAGAAGCCGAAAGTAAGGGCTATGAGAAAAAATTTGTTTTGCAGGAAATCCATTATTCAGCCTACTTTGCGTATTTATGACTCAACTTGGAAGAAGCGGAGCGCACAAGCTGGTGAACCCAACCTGTAACAGCAATGATTATGAATGTGCTTATGACAGTGGCGAAAACAATGGGAATCCATTGGTCGGCAATTATCCCCAGACAATTCATGAGACCGATACCTGCGGGCACAAAGAAGAATCCGAGATTATGAACAAGGAAACCGGATAGTCGTTCCACCCATCCCAGCTTCACAATTCCCAATTTGAGCGATGCACACAAGAGCACCATGCCAATAATGCTTGACGGAATCGCAATGCCGGTGAGATTTACCAGAAATTCGCCAATGGCGAGAAATGCAAACAAAACACCGAATTGTATTATCATAATGTCAATCGAGTAATTTCGGTGCAAATTTATATAAAAATACTGAAACTTTAGGTCTGCAGAATAAAGAATCAGAAATTGCATTTGCCCTTGGACTCTGCGATGGTAATGGAATCCGGGGTAATTTGATTTTAACATATTGGATGCGGTATAATCGGGAGGTTATTTTGTATATTTGCACGGTGTGGAGGGTTAGTATTCAAAAAAGATGGCTAAGTTGACACTGATACGGATCTTGTGACCTTGAGATGATAATCATGAAAAAATTTTTTGCAACAGTTTCAATGCTCGCTGCGGCGGCCTACTTCGCGCAGGCCTCCGGGCCGGCATTGCCCCCGGACGCCGCCTTGGAGGCGAAAGTCGAGGCCACCCTTTCGGGTATGACACTCGAAGAGAAAATAGGACAGATGACCGAGCTGACCATAGATGCGCTTGTGAGCCGGAAGGATGACGAGTTTTTCCTCGACCCTGATAAGCTCCACGAAGCTTTCGCTGTCTACAAAGTCGGTTCGGTGCTCAATGCCCCCGGCGGCCCTACGGCACAGACTCCCGAGAAGTGGGAGCCACTGATCGGGCAGATTCAGGATATCTCGATGAAAGAGATCGGCATCCCCTGCATCTACGGCCTTGACCAGAATCATGGCACCACCTACACCCTGGGCGGAGTACTGTTCCCGCAGAATATCAACGTTGGAGCGTCGTTCAATCCCGACATTGCCCTCAGAGCGGCTGAAATTACCGCCTATGAAACCAGAGCGGCCAATTGCCCGTGGACTTATTCGCCTACCGTCGACCTCACCAGAGATCCCCGCTGGAGCCGTGTGTGGGAAAATTTCGGAGAAGACCCTCTGGTCAATGCCGTAATGGGTGCAAGTCAGGTTAAGGGCTTTCAAGGAGAGGATCCCAACCATGTAGGTCCTCATCACATCGGCACTTCCGTTAAGCATTATCTCGGATACGGCGCGCCGCGCACAGGCAAGGACCGCACACCGGCATACATTTCCCCCTCGGATTTGAGAGAGAAGTTTTTTGAGCCATACCGTGCCTGCATTGAGGCCGGAGCTCTGACGGTGATGGTGAACAGCGGCTCTATCAACGGCCGACCCGTTCATGCCAACTACGAGCTGCTTACCGAGTGGCTGAAAAACGACCTCCGGTGGGACGGCGTGATAGTGACCGACTGGGCAGACATCAACAATCTTTATACCCGCGAGCATGTTGCCGCCGACAAGAAGGAGGCCATCGAAATCGCCATCAACGCCGGTATAGATATGTCGATGGATCCGTACGACCTCAATTTCTGCACTCTGCTCAAAGAGCTTGTCGACGAGGGTCGTGTGCCCATGGCTCGTATCGACGATGCTGCCCGGCGTATCATCCGCCTGAAATACCGCCTCGGGCTGTTCGACGCCCCCAACACCTTCCGCAAAGATTATCCGAAATTCGCATCCGCCGAGCATGAAGACGTAGCCCTGAAGGCGGCCGAAGAGTCGATTGTGCTCCTAAAAAACCGCAACAGCATACTCCCGCTCCGCCAGAGCGCGAAGATACTGGTCACCGGCCCGAACGCCAATTCGATGCGCTGTCTCAACGGGGGCTGGAGCTACTCATGGCAGGGACATATCACCGACCGTTTCGCTTCGCGCTACAACACCATATATGAAGCCCTTTGCAATAAGTTCGGCAAAGACCGCATCGTGCTTGAGCAGGGTGTGACCTATCCTGCCGAAGGCGCATATTACGAGGAGAACGAACCCGAAATTGAGAAGGCCGTAGAGGCCGCCGGCGATGCCGACATCATCCTCGCATGCATCGGCGAAAACTCTTATTGCGAGACCCCCGGCAACCTGTCGGATCTCGCTCTCTCCGCCAATCAGCGCAATCTGGTTAAAGCCCTCGCCGCCACCGGCAAGCCGATCGTCCTGGTAATCAACGGCGGAAGGCCCCGTATCATCAACGATATTGAGCCCCTGGCCGACGGCATCCTTGATGTGCTCCTCCCCGGCAACTTCGGAGGCGATGCCCTCGCTAATATCCTCGCAGGCGATGCCAATCCCAGCGCCAAAATGCCCTACACTTATCCGAAGAATCAGGCCGAACTGACCACCTACGATTATCGGGTGAGCGAGGAAACGGATAAAATGGAAGGTGCCTACGACTACGATGCCGTGGTGTCGGTGCAGTGGCCCTTCGGCTTTGGTTTGAGCTATACCACATTCAAATACGACAACTTCGCATGCTCTAAAACCGAGTTCGATGCCGATGACACACTGCTGTTTACCGTCGATGTCACCAATACAGGCTCCGCAGTCGGCAAGGAGGTGGTGATGCTATTCAGCAGGGATATGGTAGCCTCTCTCACACCCGAAAACCGCCGTTTGCGGGCCTTCCGGAAAGTGGAACTGCAGCCCGGCGAGACCAAGACCGTCACCTTGCCAATAAATGCATCCGATCTGGCATTTGTCGATTCAGATGGCAAATGGACCCTTGAAAAAGGCGACTTCCGCATGCAAGCCGGCACCGAAGTGCTAAATCTAAAGTGCACCTACCCCCACAAATGGTCCACCCCCAATAAGTCTACCCCCCGCTTGTAAACCGCTTGTATCTCATTGATTCACCTACAAAAAAGGAGGCTGTGCCCCTTTTTGTTGGTGGGAGGTGACAGGCCGGGCTCCGCGTTGCGGTCAGGCGTGGGCGGCGAGGGCGGGGCGGCTGCGGAACTCGGAGTCGCGGAGCTTGGCGAAGGCGCGCAGATACTTGCGCACGGACGATACCATCTCCTGGGTCTCCTGCAGCATGTTGACATAGACGTAGAGCACACTCACGGTGGAGGCGTCGCAGTCGCGCAGGCGGTCGTGGGCGCGGTGATAGGTGTCGGAGACTATATCTTTGATTTCGTCGCAGTGCTGGCGCAAAAGACTGATTGTCTCCAGGTTGCCGCTCTCCATCAGCGCGATGGTGTCGTTGAAAAGGATGCCGATGCGGGTGCGCAGCAGCTCACATTCGGCGGCGTAACTCGGCGGGAGCGGGGTGAAGTTGTTCTCCACATGCTCGCGACAAACCTCGTTGATACGCCGCAGGTTGTAAAGGATGTTCATGCAGAGGTTGTTGCTCAGGTAAAACCATGTGCTCTTCTCAATGGCCATTTCGCGTGTGAGATAGCGCAGGCAGAGCGTCTCTTTGCGCCGGGCGTTTTTCAGCACTGTCTTCTGTTTGGCCAGATTCGACTCGGCTTTGTTGAGCACACGGGCATTGTCGCCGATGAAAGCTGCCGTTATGTCGCGGTACATCTCAGCGGCATAGGTGATAAACCGCAGCTGCTGTTCGGTGATGTACATCAGCAGCAGGGGCCAGGTCTGCGTCTTGTCCTGATTGGTGATAATGGTCTGAAACAGCACGTCTCCGCCGTTCTCGGCTTCGTTTTTGCGGCTGAACCGGCGGTTGCTTCTGATGATGATGGCGATGGTGACGGCGGCCAGAAGAAACATCACCCAGATGCCGCCATAGTGCATGGCTGCCACTATGATGCCGGCGCCGATAAAGGCTGCCGCAGCCGTCAGAAACCATCCGCCTATCACGGAGATCACGCCGGTGATGCGAAACACTGCGCTTTCCCGGCCCCATGCGCGGTCGGCGAGCGAGGTGCCCATCGCCACCATGAAGGTGACGAAGGTGGTGGAGAGAGGCAGCTTGAGCGAGGTGCCCAAAGCTATCAGCGCACCGGCCAGCACCAGATTGACCGAACCGCGGATGAGGTCGAACGATGCGCCCTGATCCATGATGGTCTCGTCGACATTAAACCGCTGGTTGAACCACCGGCGCACATGCGGCGGAGTCACCCTCCGCACCCATGAGATGACGGAGAGGCTCCAGCGCACAAGTCTGCGGCTGATGCGCGACGAGCCGAACATCTCGTCGCCTCCCTGCTGCGAGCCGAGTCCTATTTCGGTCTTGGTGACGTTACGTGCTTTCTTCGAGGTGGCGAGCGACACCACCATTATCAGCCCCGCGCCGATAAGGAAGTAGATCGGAGTGTTGGCCGGCCCGTTGAGCGACCCCATCAGATATCCGCCCGCATCCCCCGCGCCGTTGGCCACATAATCCTGATATGAGGCCAGCCCGCTCAGGGGCACGCCGATGAAGTTGACAAGGTCGTTGCCGGCAAAGGCCATCGCCAGCGCGAATGTACCCATGAGCACTACCACTTTCAGCACATTCACACGGCAGATGTGGAGCAGCTGCATCAGCAGGGTAAAGGCCGCGAAACAGCCGAGGATTATCAGCCCCGTATTGGCGCTGATCCATCCCTTCACTTCCGGTGTCATGAATGTGAGGTCCTTGGCCCCCTTGATGAGGAGAAAATATACTATAGCCGTGGCGCATAGTCCTCCGAAAATGCCGATCTTCCATTTCAGATTGCTCCGGTAGTTGAATGTGAATATCAGTCGGGAGATAAACTGCACCACCGTGCCGAAAAAGAACGCTATCGCCACCGACAGGAAGATGCCGAGGATCACCGACAACGCTTTTTCGGTATTCAGCAGGTCGTCGAATCCCAGCCCTATGCCCCCGGCCATCTTGATCAGAGCTACCACGAATGTGGCGCCCAAAAGCTCGAACACCATCGATACTGTGGTGGAGGTGGGCATCCCCAGCGAGTTGAAGATGTCGAGCAGTATGATATCCGTGACTATTACGGCCATGAAGATGCACATCAAGTCGTAAAACGCGAAGTGCTCCGGCCGGAAGATGCCGTGACGCGCTATATCCATCATGCCGTTGCTCATTGCAGCCCCGATAAAAACACCTATCGAGGCTACAATCAACACACGCTTGAACGATGCCGCTTTCGATCCGATTGCCGAATTGAGAAAGTTGACCGCATCGTTGCTAACGCCTACCGACAGGTCGAAAATTGCCAGCAGGAACAAAAATATCACTACACAGAGGAAGAGTATTTCCATCGTTTTCTCAGTTACTTATTCTTATGCAAAGTAATTGAGAAAATGTTTCATGAATGTTTCAAAATCTTTAAGATAATATTAAAGCACTGAGGGCGATTCCGGTCCTAAAGCGCTGAGGGCGATTCCGGACCTGAAGCTCTCAGTGTGATTCTGAACCTCAGTCCTCCCGTAGCGATGTTTTCAGCCACGATGGTGCCTCCGTGGAGCGTTATTGCATTTTTTACGATCGAGAGGCCCAGTCCGGTGCCCCCTGCCGCACGGCTGCGCCCTTTGTCGATGCGGTAAAACCGCTCGAAAAGGCGCGGCAGGTGCTCCGGAGCCACGCCTACGCCGTTGTCCGACAGCTCCAGCTCTATTCGTCGCTCATCGGCACGCAGCAGCCTGATGCGCACCACGGTGCCTCCGCTATATGCGATGGCATTGTCGATCAGATTGTTGAAAACGGCCTCGAGCAGCGATGCATTGCCCGTGATGGGCAATCGCCGGGTGACATCGTTCTCGATCAGCATCCCTTTCGCATCGGCTACGACCCGCCGGTCATCGGCCACGGCGCTTATGATGGCCGTAAGATCCACCGGCTCCCTGACTATCGACTCGGCGCCGTCGGTCAGGCGCGTGATCAGCGAGATGTCGGTGAGCAGCTTCTGCAGCCGTTCGACATTCGCCATACATCGCTGCAGAAATTGCTCCTGCTTCTCTTCGCCGATATTGCGGTGAGCCAGCAGGGTCTCCACACACACCTTGATGGAGGCCACGGGCGTTTTCAGCTCATGATTGATGTTGTTGGTCAGCTGCTTCTTGATGCGCTCTTTCTCCTGCTGCTCGTGCAGCGCCGCCTTATGCTCGTGTTCGCGGTCGATATTGGCCTGTTGCAGCCTGGCATACAGGCGCACGATATTGTTGGAGATCGCCCCCAGCTCATCGTTGGGAAACGGCTCGGTGTCGGATATTCTCGCTCCCTTCTCCACATCCTCCGCAAATTTATTGAGCCTCAGGATATGCTGCCCCACACGCCGGGTGGCAAAGTATCCCAGCAGGCACATCGCCAGCGCTATCATCCCCATGATCCATATGAAACTCACATCGGGCTTCAGCAGCGAGCTCAGCGATATGGAGTATGGCACCGCCGTGCGCACTATCCGACCGTCGCTGCCCTTGGTGGCGGAATAGAAATAGTAGCCGCCAGTGCTCGTGCTGTGCCGGCGCACGATGTAGCCCGAGCCGTGGGTCAGCGCCTCTCTGATCTCTTCGCGCTGCAGATGGTTTTCACCCGGCAGAGAGTCGGTGGAGTTGTCGTAGACCACCGTGCCGTCTTTCGCAATCACGCTTATCCTGATGTCGTTGAACGGGTGGAAATCCTTCAGGCTTATGTCGGCTATCGGGGTCCCTTCGCTGAGCTTGGTCAGGATATAAGTGTTGATCATCTGCAGCCGGGTGTTCATCTCCTCGGCCTTAAACTGCTTCTCCCGCTGATACTGAAACGCTATGAAGCTTCCCACCAGCAGGATAGAGTAGCCCAGTAGCCACAGAAACAGCCTTTGCGGATATGTAAGCCTATTCGATGAACCCATAGCCGTAGCCTGAACGTGTGACGATATTCTTGCCGTATTCCCCGATTTTCCGGCGGATGCGTGTGATGTTGACATCCACCACACGGTCGAGCACCACCACCTCGTCGGGCCATATCTCCCTGAGCAGCTGTTCGCGCGAGAACACCTGTCCGATATTCGCCACCAGCTTGAGCAGTATCTCGAACTCCTTTTTGGGCATCTTCACTTCCCGGCCGTCTACGTGGCATGTGCGGTTGCGCCTCGAGAGCACCAGCCCCCGGTATGCCACCTGCTTTTCGTCGGCCGGCCGGGCTGCGGCATGGGCCGCAGTGCGGCGAAGCACAGCGCGCACCCGCGCCAGCACCGCCTTGAGCGAATACGGCTTCATGATATAGTCGTCAGCGCCCAGATCGAGCCCCTTGATCATATCCTCCTCGGTGTCTTTGGCCGTGCAGAAGATTATCGGCACCATAGCCGTGTCGGGCTTCGATTTCATGATGCCGGCGAGCTGTATCCCCGAGATTTCCCCCATCATTATATCGAGCATGACCAGGTCGAACGCCGACAGATCATAGGTCAGAGCCTGCTCGGCGCTGTAAGCGGTAGCCACCTCATATCCTTCGGCTTCAAGATTGAATGCGAGGGCATCGCACAGCGTCTCCTCGTCATCCACCACAAGTATGCGTTTACTCCTTTCCATATTGCAAAATTAGCGTCTATCCCCCAAATTTCGCGCCATTTTTCACAAGTTTAATAAAAACTTAATATTGGATCAGTGTAAACCGCCGGTTTACGCCAACTTGTTGGGAGGTAAAAACATGAAATCAGCTCCGGGGCCATGCGGGGCATGGGGCCGGAGCTGAATTGGTTTCTCGGTTTTGCAGGGAGATGGTTCGCGATTTCTTCGGGGCAGGGGAGCGCTTTGTCGCTATGGGGCGAGGCGCGCTGCCTTGGCGGCCGTCGGGGCCGCGGTCTTCTCACGAGGATACCCTGGTCTTGGCTTTAGTTTTGGTTTTGGTGGCGGTGGACTTGTCGAGGTCTTTCTCCTCCTTGAGGTCTATCTCGTTGCGGTCTTTGTCTAAGACTTTGTATTGCAGATAGGCGAGCGACTCATCGGGCATCACCTTGAATTTGCCGCCGAGCTCCATGCGCCATTTCCGGTAGAGCGATATGATCCCTTTCTTGATGTAGGCGTCTACGAAGGGGTGCACATAGAGGATGAAGTCGCGCACTTTGAGATCGTTGATGAGATATTCGAGCTTCTCGCGGAGCGTGTCGGTGAAAAGGAGCGATGGTTGCACCTCCCCTTTGCCGAAACACGACGGACAGGCCTCGGTGGTGACGATGTCGAGCGCCGGACGCACACGCTGGCGCGTAATCTGCATGAGGCCGAACTTGCTCAGGGGCAATATGTTGTGGCGCGCGCGGTCGTTGGCCATGATCTGGCGCATGTGGTCGTAGAGCGCCTGACGGTGCTCGGCGGTGCCCATGTCGATGAAGTCGACCACGATGATGCCACCCATATCGCGCAGGCGTAGCTGGCGTGCTATCTCGTCGGCGGCGCGGATGTTGACATCCAGGGCGTTGGTCTCCTGGTCGGTGCCCGCCTTGGCGCGGTTGCCCGAGTTGACGTCTATCACATGCAGAGCCTCGGTGTGCTCGATGATGATGTAGGCGCCCGATTTGAAGGAGACGGTCTTGCCAAACGACGATTTGATCTGCCGCGTGATGCTGAAATGGTCGAAGATGGGCTCGGGCTTGTTGTAGAGCTTTACGATATCGGCCTTTTCCGGGGCTATGAGGCTGACATACTTCTTGATCTGCGACATTATCTCGGGATCGTTGACGTAGATGCTCTCGAACGAGGGGGAGAACACGTCGCGGAGCACGCCCACTATGCGGCTCTCTTCCTCGAAGATGAGGCTCGGCACGGGGGCGGTGCGGGCTTTGGCTACGGCATCTTCCCAGCACTGCTTGAGGGTCTGCATCTCGTGCATCAGCTCGGCCACGGATTTGCCCTCGGCCGAAGTGCGGATGATGACTCCGAAGTTTTTGGGCTTGATGCTCTCGATGAGATGGCGCAGGCGCAGTTTTTCGCCTGTGGTCTTGATCTTCTGCGAGATTGAGATCTTGTCGCTGAAGGGTATCAGCACCATATATCGGCCGGTAAAGGAGATCTCGGTGGTGAGTCTCGGGCCTTTCGACGATATGGGTTCTTTGACAATCTGCACCATCAGTTCTTGCCCGGCAGTGAGCTGCTGGGAGATGGTGCCGTGCTTGTCGATGTCGGGCAGCAGCTTGAGCTTCGAGAGGTCGGGCACGGGGCCGGCGGGCGCTGCAGGGGCTGCTTTCTGCTGTCCTTTCTTCCCCGAGGGCTGGCCGTCGGGGGTAGGTTCGCTCTGCGGGAATACCTGCTTGAGGTATTCGAAGTAGGTGGAGAAACGGGGGCCAAGATCCAGGTAATGAAGAAATGCGTCTTTCTCGTAACCGACGTTCACGAAGGCGGCATTGAGCCCGGGCATCAGTTTCTTCACCTTTGCCACGTAAATGTCGCCGACGGCATAGGCTATGTTGCGGCTCTCCTTCTGGAGAGACACAAGCCGCCCGTCCTCGAGAAGCGCTATCGACACTTCGCGGGGCTGCACATCTACGATAAGTTCGCTTTTCATTAACGGATACTTTTTGTTGCTGTTCTTTCCCCTGCCGCGCTCGGGCCTGAGGGGGTTATAAAAAAAGGAAAACAAACTTTTACGGGCCAACACGTCCCTATAGCTTAGGAACCCCGACCACACTAAAAGTTTGTTTCCAGGAGCTTGAGGCTCTGCGATGAGCCTTAGAGCTCATGATCAAGCGCACATCCGCTACCCTTCGGGGAGGAAGGGCAAGGAGCGCCTGCGTCAGTTGTCATTTCTTCTTATGACGGTTCTTGCGCAGACGTTTTTTACGCTTGTGGGTAGCCATCTTGTGGCCTTTTCTTTTCTTTCCGCTTGGCATATCGGTCAGTATTAAATGGTTATACAAACATATGTTCTTGCCCCGGCACTGCCGCCGTGCGGCGCGCGGGCATTGGGATCATCGCTTGGATGGCGGCCGGCTGCCTCTGGTGGGGAGCAGCGCTGCCGCGGGGGTGGGGAAAATCAGTTGCCGCCCTTCACCTCTTCCATGAACACTTTTGCAGGCTTGAAAGCGGGGATGTTGTGCTCGGGGATGATGATGGTGGTATTCTTGGAAATATTACGGGCTGTCTTCTGCGAACGGGTCTTGATGATGAAGCTGCCGAATCCGCGCAGATATACTGCCTCGCCGTGTGAAAGGGAGTCCTTAACAACTTCCATGAACTTCTCGATGGTTTCCAGCACTGCGGCTCTTTCGATGCCGGTGGTCTTTGAAATCTCGTTTACGATTTCTGCTTTGGTCATAGTTGTAGTTATGCTTATATTATGATTACATTCAAATCTAGGTAAAACGCCGATTATTAGCCATATAACCCCTTTATGGGGGATATGCCCGAATTTTGCAAGTGCAAATATCGTACTTTTTTTTCAATCAACCGCTATTTCGCGCGAAAAATCGCTAATTTTTTTGAAATAAACTCCTTAACCACCGATTTCTACCCCCCTTTTGGCCACTTCGGGCGCCGGATGTCTCCCCGTCGGAGCCCCGTCAGATGTCGCTGAGCTTCCACCATCCGTAGCTGATGCCGGTGTCTACGGTGTCGAGACCCTCGGCCCGCTTGAGCCGCGCCACCACCACCAGCGTCAGTGGCAGCACTGCTGCCTCGTAGAGCGTCTTGAGCAGCGCCTGGCTCACTATCAGCGCTCCCACGGTGGTCCAGGGCAACACGCCACCGAAAGCTATCGGGAAGAACACCAGCGAGTCCACCCCCTCGCCAAAGAGAGTGCTCGCCACGGCTCGCATCGAAAAACTGCGCCTGGTGCCGCGGCTGCTCCCCGCAGCCGCCTTCATGCGGCTCATCACATAGGCATTGACCAGCGAGCCGCACACGAATGCCGCAAAACTGGCCACCATAATGCGCGGCACACTGCCGTAGATCATCTCCATCGCCTCCTGACCCTGCCAGTCGGGGCCTCCGGGCAGCGCTATGGCTATGTTGAGAAATATCGCCACAAGCAGGCTCGAGGCGAACCCCGCCCAGATCATCAGCCTCGCCTTGCGGAAGCCGTAGACCTCCACCACACAGTCGTTGATGATATAAGAGATGGGAAACACCACAAACCCCGCGGTGATGGTGAACCATCCCAGGTCCACCACTTTGATTTCTATGAGGTTCGACACTATGAGGCACACCACGAAGAGCACCGACAGAAGCATGAATATCACCGTCACCTTCTGCGATCTCCCGAAGGCGTTCACATCAGTCCCCTGAAGGCCCTGCACAGAGCCCTCAGCCTCGCTGAGGAGGATTTTTTCGTCTGATTTTTCCATTGGTCTTGTTTTTAACGAGGTAGCAAGCACTCGGTTGAGCAAAATATCTTCTTTTCGCCCGCAAAATTACCCATTTTCCCCGACATTCCCCCTCCCCGTGCCCCTAAAAATCCTTAAACCCGCCAGACTTAATAATTCAACCGTTTCTTACACCGGTCCATAAAAGTCTACAAAAAAAGGGAGGCGCATCACCTCCCTTTCTTGTTCGTGTGTAAATCATTACATGCTAACTGTTGACGCGGCGGCTGATGAAATCCGCCAGCCACAGAAGCACCACTGCGCCCACCACCGAGGTCAGCAGACTGCCGATGATGCTTGAAGTGTGGATGCCCAAGATGCCGAAAAGCCAGCCTCCGAGCACACCGCCGATGATACCCACCAGCAGATTCACCCACAGGCCGAAGCCACCGCCCTTCACGAGCTTGCCGGCGATGAACCCTGCGGCCAGGCCGATCAATATATACCAAATAAATGCCATAATCTTATCGTTTTTAGAGTTGTATCGTTCAGATACATTACAATCTCGCCCCCCTTTTTGTTCATCCCCGCCCTCTCTTGTGATGGTTAGCGGCCGGAGAAGAGGAGGGTGTAGCCGAGGAGGCGGTCGTAGCGCTCGCCGGGAGCGCGGTAATAGACGGCTACTTCGTATTCGTTGACGGTCTGATAGAAATCGCCCTCCACGTCGGCTGTGCGGGCCGCAGGCTGAGAGGCGCGTTTTGCCTCACGTGAGGCGGAGGAGCGGAGGGCGAGGTAGCGGTAGTTGTAGGCGCCCTGCTTAAGGAGGAGGGCTTTGTGGTAGACGCCGGCCTCGGGGTCGTAGGTCATGCGGGAGTTGTCGTCGAGATGGCGGTAGGTGAGGTCGCCGTCGAGATACACGTCGGCATCGAGCAGCGGGAGCATCTTGAGTGTGAAATGCACCACGGAATAATCGGCCTCGGTGTCGGGATCGGCGGCGTTGTATTCGCGCACGAGAAAGCGCCCGTGCTGGGTGCTGTCGTAGGAGTAAGGGCGCGAGTGGCGCGGCTCGTCGAGCTTCAGCACATGGTGGTAATAGGGCGCATGATAGTCGATTGTCTCCACTCCCATGCCGGGATATGTGAGCTGCACGGTCTCCATGCGGCGGTATTCGTTGCCGGCGGGGAAGATGAGCGCGGGCACATGCTCATACACCACCTGAGTGCCTGTGGCGCGGGTGGGATGGCTGAGGGTCACGGTGTTGTCCAGGCGATTGTTCTGACTGACCACCACACGGAGGTCGTTGAAGGGGTCGCGCACGGGGTAGCGGTTGAGGTCTACGGTGAGAGCGAGCTGCTGATGGCCGGCGTTGTAGTCGATGTCGGTGCGCGAGGTGATGTCGCCACGGATGGCTACGGCGCTCTCCGACACCATGAAGCGCACCTGCAGGTAAAGGTCGTCGGGATTCTCCTCGGGGAAGACGCGCATGAGGTAGTTGCCCGAGAGGCGAAACTGAAATTCGTCATTGGGCACCGTGATGGAGTAGTGGATATAGTGCACTCCGGTGGCGCGGGAGAAAGCGTAGTCGGTGACGTCGCCGAGATTGAAGCCGTCGAACACCTCGTTGTCGGTGATGTTGCTCAGGCTCCAGTCGGCGTCGCAGTGATAGATGGAGTAGCGCAGATACTCGCGCTCGTCGCTGAGGATGTCGAACCCCACGGTGAGCGTCTCCGAGGGGTTGTCAGCGGTGATTACAGGCGGAGCCAGGCGGTCGCCGTTGACTTCTACGGTGAGAGTGCGGCATGAGGGGTTGAAGATGCCGGTGAGGGTGTTTTCGGCAGCCGTGGCGGTAGCGGGGGCGAGGCAGCAGAGCGCGGCGACTGTAAGACGGGAGAGGATTTTTACCATTGGATGGGAGTTTTGCCGTGTTGGGCGAGATAGGCGTTGGCCCGGGAGAAATGGTGGTTGCCGAAAAATCCGCGGTAGGCCGAGAGGGGCGACGGGTGAGCCGAGGTGAGCACCAGATGGCGCGACGAGTCGATCAGCGAAGCTTTGCTGCGGGCGTAGCTGCCCCAGAGGATGAACACCACATTGTCGAGCCGCTGCGAGATGGTGGAGATCACATGGTCGGTGAAGGTCTCCCAGCCGTGGCCCTGATGCGATCCGGCCTGATGCTCGTCGACGGTGAGTGTGGCGTTGAGCAGGAGCACACCCTGAGTGGCCCAGCGCGAGAGGTCGCCGTCGGCGGGGATGGGCGCTCCGGTGTCGTCGTGGATCTCCTTGAAGATATTCAGCAGCGACGGAGGGAAGGGTACACCCGGATTCACCGAGAAGCAAAGGCCGTTGGCCTGCCCGGGGCCGTGGTAGGGGTCCTGCCCGAGAATCACCACCTTCACCTGATCAAACGGACAGGAATCGAAGGCTGCGAAGATGCGGCTGCCCGGCGGGTAGACGCGCCCGGCGCGGTAGCGCTCACTGACAAATGCAGTGAGCGCACCGAAGTAGGGCGCTTCCCATTCGGCCCCGAGGGCCTCCTTCCATGATTGTTCGATGCGAACGTTCACAATATTTCTAAGATTGTAGATTGTAAGGGCGCAATATTTTGCGCCCGCATATACATTGCTTAAAATCAGCCGTTTACAGGCGCGGGCGCGAATTGCGGATCTCTTTCCGGCTTATTTTGTCAGCGGGGAGTAGTCGGCGGAGTAGCGCATCATCTGCGGTAGGTACTCCTCGTCGTAGCTCACCACAATGTCGGTGATCTTGCCGCCCTCGTCGGTGACGGGGGTGTAGACGGGGTTGACAAATCCCTTGTAGGGAGCGATGGAGAGCTTGGCGTAGCGGTCGAGCACCTCCTTGTGGAGCTGCGGATCTACCTTCACTGCATACTGCTCTACGAGTTTGGCTCCGGCCTCATAGTCGCCCTCGCTCTTGATGCGCTGTATCTCGGCGAGAAGCTGGCCGAAGAGGTCGCGCATCTTGCCATAGTCGTTGATCTGCACGTAGGTTTTCCCGTTGCGCTTCACGAGCTCCACCACATTGTCGGCTTTGCCGTGCTCCAGCACCCACTCGGCGATGAGTTTGCGGTTGCGCATATGCGCTTCCTCCACATCCTTGCCCGGCTCTATGCGCATGAGCTGCGTCATGAGGCCGTTGAGCATATATTTGTAATATTCAGCCTTGTAGGCGTCGGGGTTGTCGAGCAGACCCAGCTCCAGCAGATGGGGGTCGGCGAGATAGTAGAGGGCGAAGAGGTCGGCGCGGGTCTCCTCGAGGGTCGAACCGTGGGCCTTGAGTGCGTCGGGATCCACTCCGGGGAGCAGACGTCCCGAGCCGTGGCCGAGACACTCGTGGAGGTCGGTGTGCAGGTTGTCGGTGATGAAGAGATACTTGTCGAGCAGGTCGCGGGTGGGCTGGTCGATGACAAACTCCTCATTGAATCCGTTGCCGTGCGAGGCGTCGTCGTAGGCCTGGGTGATATTCTCGATGGTCACCGACTTCGAGCCGTGGGCGGCTCGGATCCAGTTGGCGTTGGGGAGGTTGATGCCGATAGGTGTGGAGGGGTAGGAGTCGCCGGCGAGGATGGCGGCGTTGATCACCTTGGCGCTGACGCCCTTCACCTCGGGCTTGCGGAAGCGGGGATCTACCGGCGAGCGGTCCTCAAACCACTGAGCGGCATTGGAGATGGTCTCGGTGCGCTGCGATGCCTCCATGTTCTTGTAGTTGACTATCGACTCCCACGAGCCGGTCATCCCCAGGGGATCGCCGTACGACTCGATGAAGCCGTTGATGAAGTCCACCACCGGGGTGGTATCCTCGGTCCATACGATCGAATACTCGTCGAAGAGGCGCAGGTCGCCGGTGAGGTAATATTTGATGAGCAACTCTATGCTCCGGCGCTGCTGAGCGGTCTCGGCGTAGGGGAGTGCCTTCTGCAGATTCTCCACAATGCGCTCTAAGGCCGGCGAGTAGAGGCCGCCTACCTTGTAGGGGAGCTCTGTCACACGGCCGTTCTCCTTCACCACCTTGGTGTTGAGGCCGTAGGAGATGGGGGTGGGGTCGTCGGGGCGCTTACGGGCGGCGAAGTAATCCTCCACCTCCTTCTGGGTTACGCCTTCGTACATATTGTTGGCCGAAGTGAGGATAATGTCCTGACCTTCAGCCTGGTTGACGCGCTTGGGCATAAACGAGGGGTCGAAAATCAGGCGGCACACCGATTTTACGGTCTCCTTGCCGAGCTTGTTAAGCAGCTGAGGCTGAGCTGCAAACAGCTTGTTGAGCTGCGAGTCGAACCACCGCTGCGAGAAGCCGGGCACAAATTTGTCGGCGCTGTAGTGGTGGTAGGCGCCATTGCCAAACTCTATCTGCTTGAGATAGGTCTCGAAAGCCTTGAACTCCTTGTCGTTGCGGTCGCCGTCGTACTGTTTCCATACTCCCTCGCAGATCTGACGCAGAGCAAGATTGTAGCGTCCGTTCTGGTCCCAGAGGATGTCGCGGCCGGCGAGGGCAGCCTCGCTGAGGTAATAGATGAAGAGCTTGCGCTGCAGGTCGAGATTGTCGAATCCCGGCACGGTGTAGCGCATCACCTCGATGTCGGCGAAGCGGTCTACTATATCGCCTGAGGGATTTTTGGGGTCAAGTGCATTGGCCATTGCGGTGGTGGATATGGCGGCGCAGAGGGTGGCCGCGATGATATGTTTTTTCATTATTCTGTTGTAAAACGATGAGTCTGAGAGTGTTTTGGGTTACTCCACATAGAGCACAAGCCCCTTGAGATACTCACCCTCGGGGTGGTAGATGTTGACGGGGTGGTCGGCCGGCTGTGTGAGCTGGTGTAGGATGCGGATGCGCCGCTTGCTCTGCGCTGCGGCCGAGAAGACGGCGAGGCGAAATTGCTCGCGGCTCACGGCCTGGGAGCAGGAGAAGGTGAAGAGGATGCCGCCGGGGGCTATTTTCTCAAATGCCTTGGCGTTGAGGCGCTGATAGCCGCGCAGGGCGTTGCGCAGGGCGCTCCGGTGCTTGGCGAAGGCCGGCGGATCGAGGATGATCAGGTCGTATTCGCCCGATTGCATATTGTCGAGATACTTGAAGGCATCTTCGGCGAAGGAGCGGTGGCGGTCGGTGCCGGGGAAGTTGAGCTCCACGTTGGCGTCGGTGAGGGTGATGGCCTTTTCGGAGCTGTCGACCGAGTGAACCGTCTCAGCGCCTCCCCGGAGAGCATAAACCGAGAAACCGCCGGTGTAGCAGAACATGTTGAGCACCTTGCGGCCGCGGCTGTAGCGGCCCAGCAGGTCGCGGTTGTCGCGCTGATCGAGGAAAAATCCGGTTTTCTGACCCCGGAGCCAGTCGATGTTGAACTGCAGTCCGTTTTCGGTGGCTGTAGAGGTCTCGTAGTTGCCTATCAGATAGGTGTTTTGCGGGTCGAGATGTGCCTTGTAGGGGAGTGTGGTCTCCGACTTGTAGTAGACATTGCGCACTCCGAGGCCGGGAAGCTCCACTAAGGCTTCGGCCACTTGCATGCGGGCATAGTGCATG
The DNA here is from genome assembly GCA_905207535.1 of uncultured Muribaculaceae bacterium. GTDB lineage: Bacteria > Bacteroidota > Bacteroidia > Bacteroidales > Muribaculaceae > UBA7173. The sequence continues at coordinate 20,938 of CAJLLX010000018.1, forward strand.
CCGGGCGAGTGGGCCTGGATGACGGCCGTGGGGCCGTAGATGTCCACCACGAGGCCGGGGAGGAAGTCACCCTCGCCGTGCACCAGGCGGTAGGCATTGTTGTCGGGACGGGCCAGCGAGAGGGCGCGGCGCAGCTTCAGGGCGGAGGTGAGCCGGCGCCGGAAGAAGTCGGGCGCTATGCTGTCGGCGCCGAAATCGAGGATGCGCACGGCGATGCTCCCTATCTGGAAGTGGCCCACGCCGATGAGGCGGCC
>CAJLLX010000019.1 GCA_905207535.1 uncultured Muribaculaceae bacterium
CAGCCGCCAAGGCAGCCGCCGCACCCGCCGCTGCAGCTCCCGAGCTCGACGAGAAGGCCAAAAAAGCCCTCGCAGCCGCCGGAGGCGACCCCGAGAAGGAAGCCAAGATCCGCGCCGCCCTCGAAAAGGCCGCCCGCCTCAAGGCTCAGAAGGCTGCTGCCGCCAACACCAACGACGAAACAAAAAAATAAACAAAACATATGGAATCAGTAGGAAGTATCATCGTATACACGATAATCACTCTGGCGATTATCGTATGCTCGGTGCTTGCTGTCACCACACGCAAGATCCTGCGTGCGGCCACATACTTGCTGTTCGCCCTTTTTGCCACCGCGGCCCTCTACTTCAAGCTCGACTACGAGTTTTTGGGCTCGGTGCAGATCGCGGTCTACGCCGGCGGTATAGTGGTGTTGTTCGTATTCTCTATCCTCCTTACGAGCAAGCCGGGTGACAACAGTGCCAAACTGGCGTCGCGCAAGCGTGTGATCGGCCTGATCGGTGCCCTGGCCATGTTCGTGGTGGCCGGGTATTCGCTTATCAGCCGTGTGGAATTTCTCACCGCCACACCTTCGGGCGACAATCCTGTGATGAAAGAAATCGGCGCCGCGCTCATGGGCACGGGCCACGGCGAGTATCTGCTGCCGTTCGAGGCCATCAGCGTGCTGCTGTTGGCATGTATAATCGGTGGGGTGGTGATCGCCCGCAAACGTTAAAAGGAGGGAAGGAAAGATTATGGAACTTACTCTGATTTGGTATCTCATACCGAGCCTGGTGATGTTTTGCTGTGGAGTATATGGCTTCGTCACCCGCCGCAATATGATTGCGATGCTGATTTCGCTCGAGTTGATGCTCAATGCCGTAGATATGAATTTCGCTCTGTTCAACCGGTTCCTGTTTCCGGGTGAGATGGAAGGAATGTTCTTCACCCTGTTCGCGATAGCGCTGGCCGCAGCTGAGACCGCTCTTGCCATCGCCATCATCATCAATGTCTTCCGTGTATCGGAGAATATCGATGTGCGCGACATCACCAAAATGAAACATTAAAGCCAAAGCGCCGTTATGCAACCGACAATACCTATAATAATCCTTGCCCTGCCGCTGACCATGTTTCTGGTCCTCGGCCTCTTCGGCCATAAGATGAGCCATCGTCTGGCGGGCATTCTGGGCACAGCAGGTATGGGCACCACGATGGTGCTGGCCTACATAGTGTCGTTCACCTATTTCTTCTCGGGCGATCCCGCTTTTATCGACGAGGCAACCCACACCCGTCTGCAAGCCGTGATTTTCAATCAGGACTGGCTGGCGTTCACCCCTCAGCTGGTGATCCGCCTGGGATTCCTGCTCGACCCCATCTCAGCTCTGCTGCTTGTGGTGATCACCACCATCTCATTCATGGTGCACCTCTACAGCAACGGCTACATGCGCGACCATCACGGAGTGTGGGAGAAGGGCTTCCAGCGCTTCTACTCCTTCCTGTCGCTCTTCAGCTTCTCGATGCTCGGCCTGGTAGTGGCCACCAACATCTTCCAGATGTACATCTTCTGGGAGCTCGTGGGTGCCTCCTCCTACCTTCTCATCGGCTTCTACTACACCAAGCCTTCGGCAGTGTCGGCATCTAAGAAAGCCTTCATCGTGACCCGTTTCGCCGACCTGGGCTTCCTGATCGGTATCCTTATCCTGTCGTACTACACCGGCACCTTCAACTTCACCGACCTCACCTCGGTACAGCTGTCGGACGGTGTATATCAGGTAAGCGAGGCTACAGCGATGAATATCAAGAATATCTTCGCCACCTCCGCCGCTCCGGTCTTCATGGGCGGCTCGGTGCTCACCTGGGCTCTGGTGCTCATCTTCATGGGCGGTATGGGTAAGTCGGCCATGATGCCTCTGCACATCTGGCTCCCCGACGCCATGGAAGGCCCGACCCCTGTGTCGGCCCTGATCCACGCCGCCACCATGGTGGTGGCCGGTGTCTACCTGGTGGCCCGCCTCTTCCCGCTCTACCTCATGGAGGAGATGTCGCTCAACATCATAGTGGTGGTGGGCGCTCTCACAGCCCTCTATGCCGCGATGGTGGCCTGCACGCAGATCGACATCAAGCGCGTGCTTGCCTTCTCCACCATCTCGCAGATCGCCTTCATGATGGTGTCGCTGGGTGTGGCTCGTCCCGAGTTCCACCACGGCCTCGGCTACATGGCCTCGATGTTCCACCTGTTCACCCACGCCATGTTCAAGGCCCTGCTCTTCCTCTGCGCCGGCGCCCTGATCCACGCCATCGGCTCGAACGACTACACCGCCATGCACGGCCTGCGCAAGCATATGCCAATCACACATATCACCTTCCTGATCGGGTGTCTGGCCATCGCGGGTATCATCCCCTTCGCCGGCTTCTTCTCGAAGGATGAGATCCTCACCGCCACCATGGGCCACTCCATGTTCTGGTACATCTGGATGTCGGCTGTGGCAGGTCTGACGGCCTTCTACATGTTCCGTCTCTACTACCTGATCTTCTGGTGGAAGGAGCACAAAGTGCCCGAAGGACATCATGCTCCCCACGATCAGCCCTGGACCATGACCCTGCCTCTGGTGATCCTGGCAGCCATCTCGTGTGTGGCCGGCTTCGTGCCGATGGGCAACCTCGTGACCTGGAACGGCCATGAGATGTTCGACCACGCCAACTTCCTGACCAACCTCGGCGCTCTCAACTGGAGCGTAGCATCGATAAGCCTCGCAGTGGCCATCGTGGCAATCATCCTGGCCACAGTGATGTATAAGAAAGAGAATCCGCTGCCCGAGAAGATGAAGAACCTGCTGCCCACGCTGTGGCGCTGGTGTCATCACCGCTTCTACTGGGACGAGCTCTACATGTTCATCACCCACAAGATCATCTTCGGCTGCATCAGCAAGCCCATCGCATGGTTCGACCGCAATATCGTGGACGGCGCCATGAACGGTCTGGCTCTGCTGACCAACAAGGTGTCTTACGCCATCCGCGGGCTGCAGTCGGGCAATGTGCAGATGTATGTTTGGGTCTACCTTATCGGAGCACTTCTGTTGGGTGGCATCACGGCAATCTGCCTGATCTGATAGCGGCAAATGACCAATCTGAAGAATCACAGACAAAAATAGTAACACAGATATGTTCTCGAATATACTGATTTATTTCGTGATTATCCCCCTGCTGATGCTGGGCGGATTCGCACTCTGCCGCTCCGAAAAGGCAGTGCGCACGGTAGCCATCACAGGCTCGGTGGCACTGCTGGCGCTCTCGGCGTGGCTGCTGGTTGACTATATATCACTTCGTCAGGCCGGCGAGACAGCAGAGATGCTCTACACCGGCAGCTGGATGTGGTTTGAGCCGCTGAATATCCACCTTGCGGTGGGTGTCGACGGTGTGTCCATCGCCATGCTTCTTCTCTCATCCATCATAGTTTTCGCAGGCTCTTTCGCATCGTGGAAGATCGACAATATCCGCCACTTCTTCATGTGGCTGCTGCTGCTGAGCACCGGCGTCTTCGGCTTCTTCATCAGCATCGACCTCTTCACCATGTTCATGTTCTACGAGGTGGCTCTGATCCCGATGTACCTGCTGATCGGTCAGTGGGGCACGGGCCGCAAGGAGTATTCGGCTATGAAGCTGACCCTGATGCTGATGGGCGGCTCGGCCTTCCTGATGCTCAGCCTCATCGGCATCTACTATCACTCGGCTCCCGAAGGCGGCCAGCTGACATGGAATCTGCTTGAGATCGCTCAGAACGACAACATCAGCCGCGGGTGGCAGTACTTCCTCTTTCCCATGTGCTTTGTGGGCTTCGGCGTGCTCGGCGCCATGTTCCCCTTCCACACATGGAGTCCCGACGGTCATGCCTGCGCCCCGACAGCGGTGTCGATGCTCCACGCCGGTGTGCTGATGAAGCTCGGCGGCTACGGCTGCTTCCGCGTGGCCATGTATCTGATGCCCGCAGCGGCTCAGGATCTGGCATGGATCTTCCTTATCCTCACCGGCATCTCGGTGGTCTACGGCGCCTTCTCGGCTTGCGTGCAGACCGACCTCAAGTATATCAACGCCTACTCTTCGGTGTCGCACTGCGGCATGGTGCTCTTCGCCATCCTCATGCTTAACACCACAGCGCTCACCGGCGCCATCATGCAGATGCTCTCGCACGGTCTGATGACAGCCCTCTTCTTCGCGCTGATCGGTATGATCTACGGCCGCACCCACACCCGCGACATCCGTCTGATGGGCGGCCTGATGAAGATCATGCCTTTCCTTGGCGTGGGCTATGTGATAGCCGGTATGGCATCGCTCGGCCTCCCCGGCCTGAGCGGCTTCGTGGCAGAGATGACCATCTTTGTCGGCTCGTTCCAGCACGCCGATATGTTCCACCGCGTGTTCACCATCGTGGCTTGCTCCTCGATCGTCATCACCGCGGTCTACATCCTGCGAGTTGTGGGCAAACTGCTCTTCGGCCCGGTACAGGACGAGCACCATCTGTCGCTCACCGATGCCACCTGGTGGGAGCGTCTGTCGACCATCACTCTGATCGTGAGCGTGGCTGCCATCGGCTGCTTCCCCAACTTTTTCGAGTCGCTCATACGTTTCACCTTCAGCCCGGAGATCTTCCGCGCTATCGGTCTGAACTAATCCCGTAACGAATATCCCAATAATATAGCGAAATGGATTATTCTCAGTTTCTTGCAATGCGACAGGAAATAGCGCTGCTGATAGTGTTCCTGTTGGTGTTCCTTTACGACACGTTCATGCCCAAAAAGGCGCTCGGCGCACTTTCGGGCTTCACCACCATACTGTTTCTGCTCTTCACGGTAGCCAGCTTCATCTGGGGCTATACCGGCAACGTGGATGCATTCACAGGCATGTACAGCACCAATGCGGCTTGCTCCATGATTAAGAACATCCTCAATGTGGGTGTGCTGATAGTGCTGATCCAGTCGACCCGCTGGGCCGACGGCGAGCTGATGATCATGCGCCGCGGCGAGTTCTACGAGCTGCTGCTCGCGACGCTCTTTGGCATGTATCTGATGATCTCGGCGCGCCACTTCCTGCTCTTCGTCATCGGCCTCGAGTCGGCATCGCTACCTCTCGCAGCCATGGTGGCCTTCGATAAGAACCGCTATGAGAGCCACGAGGCAGCCATCAAGTACATGCTGACAGCCGTGTTCTCGTCGGCCATCTTCATGATGGGTCTGTCGTATGTCTACGGCCTCGCAGGGTCGCTCTACTTCCAGGATATCGCTCTGCAGCTTGGCAGCAGCGTCAACACCACCCTGGTAGTGGCGCTTGCCTTCGTGATAGCCGGCGTGGGCTTCAAGCTCTCGCTCGTGCCCTTCCACCTCTGGACCGCCGACGTATATCAGGGCGCTCCCACTTCGGTGACCTCCTACCTCTCGGTAATCTCGAAGGGCGCAGCCGCCTTCGCCTTCCTGATCATTCTGGTGCAGTGCTTCGGCCAGTTCTACTCCAATGTATGGGAGTGGATGCTCTACGCGCTGATTATCGCCACCATCACCATCGGTAACCTCTTCGCCATCCGTCAGAAGAACATGAAGCGCTTCCTGGCCTTCTCGTCGATCTCCCAGGCCGGATATATCATGCTTGGTGTGGTAGGATGCAACGAGGCAGGGCTCACCGCCATGATGTATTACATCCTGGTGTACATCTTCTCCAACCTCGCCGCTTTCGGCGTGATCGGAGCCATCGAGAATCAGACAGGCAAGGTGGAGATGACCGACTACAACGGTCTGTCGCGCACCAACCCCTGGCTGGCCTTCTCCATGATGCTCGCCATGTTCTCTCTGGCCGGTATCCCTCCCTTCGCAGGATTCTTCAGCAAGTTCTTCATCTTCACCTCGGCCATCAGCCAGGGGAGCATCGCCATCTATGTGCTGGTGCTCATCGCGCTGATCAACACCATCGTCTCGCTCTACTACTATCTGCTGGTAGTGAAGGCGATGTACATCTCGCCTGAGGAACCGATGATTGCCCGCTTCCGCTCCTCGTGCAACGAGCGTGTAGGGCTGTGGCTCACCGTCGGCGGCATCATCGCCCTCGGTATCGTCAGCTTCTTCTACGATGCCATCAGCGCATCGGTAGCCGACTCGGGCATCTTCGCCTTCATCGGATAAGAGCTACACATAGCGTATTATACCATCATCCCCTGCTGCAATCAGCGTTGCAGCAGGGGATGATGGTGTTTTTGCCGTAATCAGAGCTTTAGCTTGGGACGGAGGAAGCGGGCTGTGTGTGAGGTGGGGTTGGTGGCGATCTGCTCCGGGGTGCCCTGGGCTACGAGGGAGCCGCCGGCGGCGCCGCCTTCGGGGCCGAGGTCGATGACATGGTCGGCCGATTTGATCACATCCATGTTGTGCTCGATGATGATCACCGTGTGGCCCTGGGCGATGAGGCGGTTGAAGGAGTCCATGAGCAGGTTGATGTCGTGGAAATGGAGGCCGGTGGTGGGTTCGTCGAAGATGAACATCGTGGGCACCTGTTTCTCCATAGAAAGGAAGTAGGCGAGCTTCACGCGCTGATTTTCACCGCCCGAGAGGGTGGAGGAGCTTTGTCCGAGCTTGATGTAGCCCAGCCCGACATCCTTGAGGGGCTGCAGACGGCGCACGATGCGGCGCTCTATGGTGCCGTCTGACTCGGAGAAGAACTCAATGGCCTGATTTACGGTCATATCGAGCACATCGGAGATGTTTTTGCCGCGATATTCTATCTCGAGCACCTCGCGCTTGAAGCGTTTGCCGCCGCAAGCCTCGCAGGGGATGGTGATATCGGCCATAAACTGCATCTCGATGGTGATTTTGCCCTCACCCTTGCACTCCTCGCAGCGTCCGCCCTCGGCGTTGAAGGAGAAATAGGCCGGGGAGAATCCCATCTGCTTCGCACCCTGCTGATCGGCGAAAAGTTGGCGGATTTCGTCGTAAGCCTTGAGATAAGTGGCCGGATTGGAGCGGGTGGACTTGCCGATAGGGTTCTGGTCGACGAACTCCACGGCGCCGATGCGCCCCACATCGCCCCGGAGCTCCTTGAAGGCACCGGGAGCATCTGAAGCCTCGCCCAGCTGCCGCAGCATGGCCCGGTAGAGGATGTCGCGCACCAGGGTTGACTTGCCCGAGCCGCTCACGCCGGTCACGGCTGTGATCACCCCGAGGGGGAACTTCACGTCGATATCCTTGAGATTGTGCTCCATGGCTCCTTTCACCTCGATGTAGCTGCTCCAGCGGCGTCGCGAGCGGGGGAGGGGTATCTCCATCTTGCCGGTGAGATATTTGGCCGTGTAGCTGTCGGTGGCCTTGGAGAGCTCCGACACAGGGCCGTCGTAGACTATCTCGCCGCCGAGGCGTCCGGCCTGCGGGCCCACGTCGATAATCCAGTCGGCAGCCTCCATGATCTCCTCGTCGTGCTCTACCACCACCACCGTGTTGCCTATCTGCTGCAGATGGCGCAGCACGCCGATGAGCTTCTGCGTGTCGCGCGAGTGGAGGCCGATGCTCGGCTCGTCGAGGATGTAGATAGAGCCGATGAGCGACGACCCCAGAGAGGTGGCCAGATTGATGCGCTGGCTCTCGCCGCCCGAGAGGGTGGAGCTGAGACGGTCGAGGGTGAGGTAGTCGAGACCCACGTCGACCAGAAACTGCAGGCGGTTGCGGATCTCGGTGAGGAGGCGCTTGGCCACGGCGGCGTCGTGCTCGCTGAGCTCGAGAGCGCCGAACCACTCAAGGAGGCGGCTGACAGGCATCTTCACGAGGTCGGCGATGGTGCTGCCGCCCACCTTCACGTAGAGCGCCTCGGGGCGCAGGCGGTCGCCGTGGCAGTCGGGGCAGATGGTTTTGCCGCGGTAGCGGGCCATCATTACGCGATACTGCACCTTATACTGGTTTTGCTCCACCATCTTGAAGAAGCCGTCGATGCCGCTGAAGCCGCGCGCGCCGTGCCAGAGGATATCCTTGTCGGCCTGCGAAAGCTCGCAGTAGGGCCTGTGGATGGGGAAGCCGGTCTGGGCGGCCATGTGGATGAAGTCGCGCTTCCATTCGCCCATCTTCTCGCCGCGCCAGCAGGCCACGGCGTCCTCGTAGACCGAGAGCGCAGGGTTGGGGATGACCAGCCGCTCGTCGATGCCGATGCACTTGCCGAATCCCTCGCAGCGGGGACATGCCCCGTAGGGATTGTTGAAGTTGAAGAGCAGGTCGGAGGGCTGGAGGAAGGTGATGCCGTCGGCCTCGAAGCGCTTGGAGAACTCGTGGCGGCGCAGCTCTCCCTCCGGAGTCCACACCACCAGGGTGAGCGAGTCGTTGCCCTCGAAAAAGGCCGTCTCGGCCGAGTCGGCCAGTCGCGACATCTCGTCGCTGTCAGTGGAGACAGCGAGGCGGTCGATGAGCAGCTCGTAGCCGGGGTTGGTCTTCGGCAATTTGGGGTCGGCGAGCAGGTCGTCGAACGAGATGAAGCTACCGTCGCGATATAAGCGCGAATAGCCGCCCTGTGAGAGCACTTGCAGGTGCTCGGCGAGTGTACGTCCATCCGGCACAAGAAGTGGCGCTACGACCGCGATACGCGTTCCTACGGGGTATGTGGCAGCGGTGTCGACGACATCGGTGACGGTGTGGCGTCGCACCTCGTCGCCGCTCACGGGCGAATAGGTGCGGCCCACGCGGGCGAAGAGCAGGCGGAGGTAGTCGTAGATCTCGGTGGAGGTGCCCACGGTGCTTCGCGGATTGCGTGTGTTGACCTTCTGCTCTATGGCGATGGCCGGAGGGAGTCCTTTGATGAAGTCGGCCTCGGGCTTCTGCATTTTGCCCAAAAACTGGCGCGCGTAGGCCGAGAGACTCTCCACATAGCGTCGCTGCCCCTCGGCATAGAGGGTGTCGAAGGCGAGCGACGACTTGCCCGAGCCGCTCAGACCGGTGATTACCACCAGTTTGCCTCGCGGGATGGTGACGTCGATGTTTTTGAGATTGTTGACCCTGGCGCCTTTCACCACTATGTCGCCGTTGTCGTAGGCGGGGGTGGCGAGAGCGGGTGCGGGTATATTTTTGGCTTTGGATGACATATGTTGTACGAAAAGAGAGTGTGAAAAATGAAGTAGCGGACCGGATATTGTCCGATTTTTCTGCAAATGTGGTGCGGAGCACCGAATCAATCTGCAAAGTTACCAAATCGGGCTGTAAAAAGTGTACAGGTTAAGAATATTTTGCTATTTTTGTGGAAAACAAAGACGGAGCAAAAAACAAATGCCGCGCCTCGTTGTTACTCTTTTAGAAATCACTTAGAAAACAACTAAAAAACAACTGAAGTTATGAGAAATCTGGATATTGTATTGGCAGTAGTAGGCGGCGCTCTGGTAGGCGCATCGCTCGGTCTGCTTTTCGCCCCCAAGAAGGGTGAGGATATGCGTGCCGAGATCGTAGATTACCTCGAGTCGAAGGGTATCAAGCTGAAAAAGTCGAAACTCGACCGCCTCGTAGAGGAAATTAAAGAGGAAGTGAAGGACTAAGTGCCTGACTACCCCCGCTTTCGATCAAATATTGATAATCAGACGATTATCTGAATCACGAACATTTAAAAATCAAGATATTATGAAATCATTGAATCTGCTTTACGCTTTTCTTGGCGGTGCTATCGTAGGCGCCGGTGCAGCTCTGCTGTTCGCTCCTGAAAAAGGTGAGGAACTCCGCGGCCAGATCCGCGACCTGCTCCACAAATATGGCCTCTGCAAGTCGGCCAAAGAGGAGGAGATCGAAGAGCTCGTCGACGAGATAGCTGCCGAGATCAAGGAAGCCTGAGCATAGCAAGATAAAGCCGAGGGGAGGCACCTGCCGGGGCATCAAAGCCGGCAGGTGGCTGTCCCTCAGCTCTTTTTTTATAATGGCTCTAAAGCGTTATCATGCTGTTTATGAAAGGGAATATATCTGAAACTATTTCTTCGGTAAAGAAGATACTGCTGCGCCTTGGGCGGCTCTATCTCGAAAACGCCAAGCTCACCGTGGCCGAGAAGCTCACGGTGGTGTTTTCGGCCGCCACGCTGCTGCTCATAGTGCTGGTGCTGACCATATTCGCTCTGGCTTTCCTGTCGGGAGCCATACTGGAGCTGCTGGCTATGGTGCTCCCCATGTGGGCCTGCTATCTGATATGCTTCGGCATCTTCATAGCCATGGTGCTGGTGATACTGCTCATGCGCACCTCGCTTATAGTCAATCCAATAGCACGGTTTGTCAGCCGACTGGTATTTGAAAACGACCGGGACGGAGACGCCAACAACGAAAACTCACTGTCATGACACGCCATATGCACCACCGCACGCCGGAGAGCCATCCGGCCCAGAGCGCCGCAACGGGCGCCACAGAGAGATTCAGAGGATACACCCTTGAGGAGATCCGCTACCGCCGCTTGGTCAACCGCCTTAAAACCGACATAGTGCGCGAACGGCTCGCGCTGATGGTGTCGCCGCAGATGCAGCGCGACGCCGACGTGATGGCCGGCGCCATGGACCGCTTTCAGTCGGCAATGAAGTGGGTAGACATGGGGATGATGGCCTACGGCATGTTCAAGCGCCTGCGCCGATCACTGCGCCGCTCCCGTCCCGCCAATTGATTTTACATTGGGAAGAGGTTGCCGCGGCCTTACTGTAAAGCGTTATCCTTTGTTTCTTAACAGCGCAATCGGTAATTTACACTTATACGAAATAGCAATCCCCTGCAGGGCAGCCTTTAAGGCTGAGATGCAGGGGATTGCTGTATCCTTGACGGACGATGTCAAGTCATCGTCAGGGGTGCACGAGATCTTTGCCCGTCATATCCTCCGGCTGGGGCAGGCCCATGATGTGGAGGATGGTGGGAGCCACGTCGGCGAGGATACCGTTGTCGACGGTAGCGTTGTGGTTCTCGGTGACGTAAACGCAGGGCACGGGGTTGAGCGAGTGGGCGGTGTTGGGTGTGCCGTCGGCGTTGATGGCGTGGTCGGCGTTGCCGTGGTCGGCGATGATGATGGTCTCGTAGCCGGCGGCGTTGGCAGCCTCGATGGTAGTCTTGACACATTCGTCGACAGCCTTTACGGCCTTCTCGATGGCGTCGTATACTCCGGTGTGGCCAACCATGTCGCCGTTGGCGAAGTTGACCACGATGAAGTCGTACTTCTCCGAGCGGATGGCCTCAACCAGTTTGTCTGTGACCTGATAAGCGCTCATCTCGGGCTTGAGGTCGTAGGTGGCAACCTTGGGTGAGGGCACGAGGATGCGGTCCTCACCCTCGAAGGGAGCTTCGCGACCGCCGTTGAAGAAGAATGTCACGTGGGCATACTTCTCGGTCTCGGCGATGTGGAGCTGCTTCTTGCCCAGGCGCGAGAGATACTCGCCGAGGGTATCCTTGACATTCTCCTTGGGGAAGAGGATGTGCACGCCGGTGAACGATGCGTCGTAGGGGGTCATGCAGTAGTACTGCAGGCCGGGGATGGTGCTCATCCCTTCCTCGGGCATGTCGTGCTGTGTGAGCACGACGGTGAGCTCCTTGGCGCGGTCGTTGCGGTAGTTGAAGAAGATCACTGCGTCGTCGGGCTTGATGGTGCCGTCGACGGTGGAGTTGTTGATCGGTTTGATGAACTCGTCGGTGACATCCTCGTCGTAGCTTTCCTGCATGGCCTGAACCATGTCGGTAGCCTGCTTGCCCTCACCCTTGACGAGGAGGTCGTAGGCCACTTTCACGCGGTCCCAGCGCTTGTCGCGGTCCATGGCGTAGTAGCGGCCGATGATCGAGGCGATGGAGCCGGTGGTCTGCTTGCAGTGCTCGGTGAGCTGCTCTATGAAGCCCTTGCCGCTGTGGGGGTCGGTGTCGCGGCCGTCCATGAAGCAGTGCACATACACCTTCTCGAGGCCATATTTCTTGGCGATGTCGAGGAGTGCGAAGATATGGTCGAACGACGAGTGCACGCCGCCGGTGGAGGTAAGGCCCATGAGGTGGAGGGCCTTGCCGCTCTCCTTGGCGTAGGAGTAGGCGCTCTTGATCTCGGGATTATCGAGGATAGAGCCGTTGGCGATGGCCTTGTTGATCTTCACCAGGTCCTGATATACGATGCGGCCGGCGCCGATGTTGAGGTGTCCTACCTCCGAGTTGCCCATCTGGCCGTCGGGCAGACCTACGTTCTCGCCCGAAGCCTGGAGCTCGGAGTGGGGGTATGTGGCGATGAGATGATTCCAGAACTGCGGATGAGCGCTGTAGATGGCGTTGCTCTTGGTGTGAGCGCCGATGCCCCATCCGTCAAGAATCATTAAAAGTGCTTTGTGTGGCATGATGTATTACTGTTGTTTTTGATTATAGCATGTAGGGAAGGCCACGGGCTCTTATTTGTTGAGCTTGCAGCCGTTGCAGGGGAGCTGCTTGAAGAAGTCATTGCCCTTGTTATCAACAAGAATGAAGGCCGGGAAGTTCTCCACCTCGATTTTCCAGATGGCTTCCATGCCCAGCTCGGGATACTCCAGAAGTTCTACTTTCTTGATGGAGTCCTTGGCGAGGATGGCTGCGGGACCGCCGATGCTGCCGAGATAGAAGCCGCCGTTGGCCTTGCAGGCGTCGGTCACCTGCTGGCTGCGGTTGCCCTTGGCGATCATGATCATCGAACCGCCTGCCTTCTGGAACTGGTCTACGTAGGGGTCCATACGTCCGGCCGTGGTGGGGCCGAAGGAGCCCGAAGCCATCCCTGCGGGAGTCTTGGCGGGACCGGCATAGTAGATGGGGTGATCCTTGAGGTACTGGGGCATAGGCTCGCCGGCGTCGAGGCGCTCCTTAATCTTGGCGTGAGCTATGTCGCGGCCCACGATGATGGTGCCGTTGAGACTCAGACGGGTGGCTACGGGGAATTTGTCGAGTTCGGCGAGCACCTCGTGCATGGGTCGGTTGAGGTCGATCTTCACAGCGTCGCCCTCGCCGGCATTGCGCAGCTCCTCGGGGATGAGTTCGCCGGGGTTGGCGTCGAGTTTCTCGAGCCAGAGGCCCTCGCGGTTGATTTTGGCCTTGATGTTGCGGTCGGCCGAGCAGCTCACACCCATGCCGATGGGGCAGGAGGCGCCGTGGCGCGGCAGACGGATCACACGGATGTCGTGGGCGAAGTATTTGCCGCCGAACTGTGCGCCGAGGCCGATCTCCTCGCTGGCCTTCTTGAGCTCATTCTCAAGCTCGATGTCGCGGAAGGCGTGGCCGTATTCGTTGCCCTTTGTGGGGAGGTTGTCGTAATATTTGATGGAGGCTTTCTTCACGGTCTCGAGATTTTTCTCGGCCGAGGTGCCACCGATGACGAATGCGATATGGTAGGGAGGACAGGCGGCGGTGCCGAGAGTCTTCATCTTCTCCACCAGGAAGGGGACGAGGGTCTTGGGGTTGATGATGGCCTTGGTCTCCTGATAGAGATAGGTCTTGTTGGCCGAGCCGCCACCCTTGGCTACGAACACGAAGTGGTATTCGTCGCCCTCTACGGCGTGGATGTCGATCTGCGCGGGGAGGTTGCAGCCGGTGTTCACCTCGTCGTACATGTTGAGGGGAGCGTTCTGCGAGTAGCGGAGGTTGTCGGTGGTGTAGGTGTCATAGACGCCTTTGGAGATCTTCTCTTCGTCGTTGCAACCGGTGTAGACAAGCTGTCCCTTCTCGCCGTGTACGATGGCTGTGCCGGTGTCCTGGCACACGGGGAGCTGCCCTTTGGCCGATACTTCGGCGTTGCGCAGCATGGTGAGAGCTACATACTTGTCGTTGGCCGAGGCCTCGGGATCGGAGAGGATCTTGGCCACCATGAGATTGTGCTCGCGGCGGAGCATGAAAGCGTTGTCGTGTGTGGCCTGACGCGAGAGCACCGTGAGGGCTTCCGGGTCGACTACAAGAAACTCGTGTCCGCCCCAGTTTTCGGTCTTGACATAGTCCGATGTAAGGTGGTAATACTCAGTGGTATCCTTCCCGAGGGGGAACATCTCTTGGTAGTGAAAGGGTTTAGTTGCCATATGTTTAAGTAAGATTGTATTTCAGGTTAAGCTTGCGCTCTGCAAAAATACGAAATTTTTCGCTTAACCTTAGCAAAACAGGGGCGCAAATATCACTCCGCGCACCGGGCTGACGTGTGCGGATGTCATAAAAAATGCAAAGACGGCGAGGGCGCTGCCCGGTCAGACCGGCATCCGGATATTCAGACAAGCATATGAATGTAGAGCATGCACATCACTCCGGCCACGAGGGCGTAGGTGGCCGACTTCTGGAAGCCGTGGCTGTGGGTCTCGGGTATCATCTCGTCGCTGATGACATAGAGCATGGCTCCTCCGGCCAGGGCTGTCATGGCCGGGAGCAGGGCCGCGGAGATGTCGCCGATGAAATATCCGGCGAGCACTCCGGCTATCTCAAGCAGCGCCACGGCTAAGCTTACGCCGATGACCCTGAGATAGCTCACGCCGATCATCAGCAGCGGAGTGACCACCACCATCCCCTCGGGGATGTTTTGCAGCGCTATGGTGATGGCCACGGTGTAGGCGTTGCCCGTATTCTCGCCGTCGAAGACGATGCCGGTGGCCAATCCTTCGGGAAATTTATGGATGGCTATGGCCATCACAAAAAGCAGTACACGGTTGATGCTGCGGTTGGCGGCGCTGTGGGGTTCTTCGGCATGGGGATTGCCGTCGAGGCCTGTGAGATGATGGAGATGCGGGGTGATACGGTCGAGCAGAGCCACAAGAAGCACACCGAGCGCCACTCCGGTGACCGGTTGCCACCACCCATCGCGTCCGGCCATCTCCACCGCCGGCATGATGAGGCATGCGAGCGAGGCGGTGAGCATCATCCCGGCGCAAAATCCGAGAAAAATGTCGTTCCAGCGGTGAGGAATCTTCCTCACCACCAGGCCGATGGTGGAGCCGAGGAGCGAAGCCAGGCCGAGCCCTCCGGCGCATATGAGCATCTGTTGAAATACCGTCATAGCGAATCAAAGATTGAAAGATGGTCAAGTGTGATCCCCTCTGTGGCCAAAAGCGCCCTCTTGGCCGCGAGGCCTCCGGCGTAGCCGGTGAGGGAGCCGTCGCTGCCTACCACGCGGTGGCAGGGCACGATGATGGAGATGGAATTGGAGCCGACGGCATTGGCCACGGCGCGGATGGCGCGGGGCTTGCCGATGAGCTGCGCCAGCGCTCCGTAGCTGAGAGCAGTGCCGTAGGGGATAGCGAGCAGCGCCTGCCACACCGACTTCTGAAAATCGGTGCCGGCTAAGAGGAGCGGCAGGTCGAACTCGCGGCGCTCGCCTGCGAAATATTCGCTCAGCTGCCGTGCTGCTTCATCAAGGAGATTGCTGTGTCCCTCGCGCATGTCGGCACAGAGAAGGCGGCAAAGGCGCCGGCCGATGACGCCCGGATGCAGCTCTTCGGCCCAGTTGGCCATGCAGATACGTCCGTCGATGTCGCCGAGTATAAGCTCGCCGGCGGGCGACGGGTAGTGGGAGGTGAGTATGATGTCTCTCGATTTCATAGGCGTGATGCGGGCTATCTCTCCTCGTCCGCCGGGGGGGGACGAGATGAGGCACAGTCCGCATCTGCAAAATTAAGAAAAATCTGCGATAAAACCATCAGCGCGTGGAAGGGGCGGCGGCTGCGGCGCGCGAGAAGACGAGGTCTTTGTGGCCGATCTCGCATTTCATGATATTGCCGTCGACATGGATGTCGTCGATCTCACCGACGTTGGTGAGGATGGTCTGTGCGGCGCGGGTGATCTGCTGGCGAGCCAGCACAAGGGCAGCGGGGCGCAGCTTATCGACTGACGAGCCCGATTCCTGAGTGACGATGTTGTAGTTGAGCTGCACGCCCTCGGGGTCGATATTTGTGGCGAGCGAGGTGGCGTCGAGGCTTATGAGCAGCTCGTCGTCATCTTTGGCCTGATAAACTCCGGTGACGGTGGCGCTGCCCGTGGCGGTGATGGTGAGAGGGGTCTGTATCGAGTCGTTGAAGGGCATGGTGTTCTCCACGGTGATCAGTGCGCTGAGTGTCACGGTGCCTTCGGTGTCGGTAGATCCGGCGGTAAATTCCATCACACGCACGGCCGAGGCGGTGGCGGCGCCGGTGTCAAGCAGTCGCTCGGGGTTGCCGGTCCATTGTCCCTGAATCGATTCGGCGAGGCGTGCGCGGGAGTTGCAAGAGGTGAGTGCTGTCATTGCGGCAGCGGAGAGAATTAATAGTGAGGCAATCTTTTTCATATTATTTTAGTTGAGCTTTTAAAATGTTAACACTTTAATAGGCAGGAGGTTCATTATTTTTGCTAAAAATGCTGGCAAATGCGGGCAAACCGTTGGATGAACGGGGGAAAAAGCCTTATCTTTGCAATCGGACAGGGAGGCAACGCCGTCGTGCCGTGCCCTCCACCGTTTTATCCCACCTTAAACCTAAAAATTCGCTACACATGATCGAAGATAACGATAGCGGCGCCCGTTCCGGCGCCGAAGCTCCCCGCGCCGGCAAAAATTGGTGGCACCGCATAGGGCTGCTCCCCAAGATACTCATCGCCATAATGCTCGGCATCGGCGTAGGGATGGTGTGCCCCATGTGTGGCGCCCGCGCCATGGCTACATTCAACTCGATTTTCAGCCAGTTTCTCGGTTTCTGTATCCCGCTGATCATCGTGGGCTTTGTGGCTCCGGCCATCGCCGATATCGGCGCCAAGGCGGGCAAGATGCTGGTGGTCACGGCGCTTTTGGCATATGTTTTCACTCTCGGAGCGGGCTTCCTGGCCTATTTCACCGGTGTGGCGTTCTTCCCCGACATGATTACCCCGGTGGACTATGTGGCCGAGACGACGTCGGCTCCGGCCATCGCGCCCTATTTCACCATAGAGATGCCGCCGCTGATGACGGTGATGACGGCGCTCATCGCCGCCTTCATCTTCGGCCTGGGGTGCGCCTTCACCGGCTCGGAAACATTCACCTCGCTGCTGCGCGAGACGCGGTCGATAGTGATGCTGGTGATCAACAAAGCCATCATCCCCCTGCTCCCCCTCTATATCTTCGGCATATTCCTCAATATGACAGTAAGCGGCGAGGTGGCCACAATCATCGGCACCTTCATCCGCATCATCGCCGTGATCTTTGTGCTCCATATCCTGGTGCTTGTGCTGCAATATAGCATCGCCGCGCCTTTCTCGGGCGGCAGCCGCAATCCGTTTAAACTGCTCTGGAACATGATGCCGGCCTATTTCACGGCTCTCGGCACCCAGTCGTCGGCCGCCACTATCCCCGTGACGCTGCGCCAGACCATCAACATGGGCGTGGACAAGGATGTGGCCGGTTTCACTGTGCCGCTCTGCGCCACGATACACATGAGCGGCAGCGCGCTCAAGCTCACGGCGTGCGCCTTAGCGCTGATGATGACCCACGGCATGCCTTACGACACGGGGATGTTCGCCGGATTCATCGCCATGCTGGGTATCACCATCATAGCGGCGCCTGGAGTGCCCGGAGGGGCCGTGATGGCCGCTTTGGGGCTGTTTACATCGATATTGGGGTTCAGCGAGGCCGACTGTGCGCTGATGATAGCGCTCTACATCGCCATGGACTCGTTCGGCACGGCCTGCAATGTCACCGGCGACGGCGCCATCTCCATCATTATCGGGCGCATTTTCAGGAAAAAGCGCAGCGTGGAGGCTGCTCACACGGTATAGAAGCGGGAGAAAGCCTCGATGGTGTAGAGATGGTCGGCCACTGCGGCTGTCTCGCGGCATGAGTGCATGGCCCACTGGGGCGCTCCCATGTCGACGCCGCGCAGGGGCAGCTGCGAGGTGAGGATGTTGCCCAGAGTGGAGCCTCCGGCCACATCGCTGTGATTTACAAACATCTGCACCGGCACTCCGGCCTGCTCGCAGAGCACGCGGAACACCGAGGCCGAGTCGGCGTCGGTCATATACTTGCAATTGGCGTTGATTTTGATCACCGGACCGCCTCCCGGCACGGGATGGTTGGTCGGGTCCTGCTTGCTCTCGTAGTTGGGGTGGATGGCGTGGCCGTTGTCGGCCGAGATCATGAACGAATTGGCCACGGCGCGGCACATCGCCTCGGTGTCGCCCCCGAGAGCCGCCGTGAGGCGCTCCAGGATGGTGCGCAGGATGGGCGAAGCCGCACCCTGCTTGGTGCCCGATCCGGTCTCCTCGTTGTCGAAGATGGCCATGACGCGGGTCATGGGCTGCGGCGTGGCTGCGGTGGCGGTGAGTGCCGTGAGGGCGGCGTGCACCATCTCCAGATCGTCGATGCGCCCCGAGGAGATGAACTCCTCGTTGGTGCCGAAGAGTGTGGCCGGGGTGGTGTCGTAGAGGGTGAGATCGTAGTCGAGGATACTGCCGGTGTCCACCCCGAGTTCGCGGGCTACAAGGTTGAGTATATAGTCTTTAGCCTCGGCCTTGTCGGCGAGGATGGTCATCACCGGGAGCATGTCGCGCTGCTTGGAGAGGGGATTGCCCTCGTTGACGGCGCGGTTGAAGTGGATGGCCAGATGCGGGATGGTCATCAGCGGCCGGCGGATGTGGAGCAGGCGTGTGACGGGGCTGAGGGCGCTGGAGCCGCGGAGCATCACGCGCCCCGAGAGCGACAGCGGGCGGTCAAACCATGTGTAAAGTATCGGACCTCCGTAGACCTCGGTGTTGAGTTTCAGCACATTGCCCGAGCACACCATCTCGCAGTTGGGCTTGATGCGGAATCCGGGGGAGTCGCTGTGGGCGCAGATGATCTTGAATCCGTCGGCGGCAGAGCCCGTTCCGGCGATGAAAGCGAAGATGGCCGAATGATTTTGCACCACGTAGTAGCGGGCGCCGGGAGTGATGTCCCAATGGCTGCCCATATGCAGCTCGGTGAAGCCTTCGGCTTCAAGGCGGGTGCGGATATTGTTGACTGCAAGGAAGTTGCAGGGCGAATTGTCGAGAAATTGCAGAAGGTCGGAGGTCTTTTCGTTCATGGCTTCGGGTATAAGGGGGAAATGTATATCACTCCTTGTCGGGAGCGGTAGCTTGCGATGCGTCTGCGGCCTCAGGTGTTGCCGGTGCTTCAGGTGCCTCGGGAGCTGCCGGTGCCTCGGTAGCCGGTGCGGCCTCAGGCTCAGAAGTGGCAGGTTCAGCTGCTTTAGGAGCGGAAGCAGGCGCTGAAGTTCGCGGATTAAGGGTCTCGGTGCGGCCCTGACGCGAGCCGAAGGGTGGCTCTTTCATCAGTTCGAGCATCTCGTAGGAGACATTGAAGACATCTTCGGGCGAGGTGGGTTTCAGCGGCTCGAACCACCGGAAGGCGGGCAAATAAAACAGATTTTTGCGGGCGAGATAGAGCGGCGTCACGGTGCCCGACGACTCGGGCCGGAAGAGCATGCGGTCGACGGTCTGATTTTTGAAATCGGCCTCGAGGAAGGAGCATTCTACGTTGGCAATCTTGTTGTAGGTGGAGTCGGACTCCTGCGGCAGGAAGATGGCCATGACGTTGCCGCTGACATCGAGGTGGCGCAGTTCGCCGTTGTCAAACTTAGCCACCATCTCCTTGCCTGAGAGCTGCGAGTAAAATTCCTCGTCGATCCACTCGGCTGTGAAGGCGAAGTCGGGGAGGCGGGCCCAGTCGGCGGTGCTGTCGTTCATGTGCACCTCTATGATGTTGCCGAAAATCTGCTTGTTTTCGTTCCACACCACCGGGTGATAGTTCATGTACATCATGGAGTCGCGTTGCACGAAGGTCATGGAGTCGCAGAGGCCCTGGAGGTCGGTGCGGAAGAATCGCACATGGGGCGCGGCGACGATGTGGTGGGTGGTGTCGGCCGGGAGGGTCACCGAGTCGTTGAGCGCCTTGGAGGGAGTGATCACCAGAAGCGTGCGGATGGTGTCGGCGTGGAGGTAGAGGGTGTCGGATGAGGATGAATATTCACGTGCCAGGGCGCGGCCTGTGACCATGGCGCTGTCGCTCACCTCGAAGAAGTAGCCGTAGTCTCCGTTGAGTATCACCTTGTTGGCGGTGTCGGTCAGCTCTATGTTGCCGAAGGCTTCGCCGAAACCGAGATTGCGGTCGTAGTAGAGCGTGTCGCCGGTGAGGGTGGTGCCGTCGCTGGCCACCACCAGCGAGCGGCGGTAGAGGTCGGCCTGCGAGGTCTCGGTGTTGTATACGCCCTGAGTGGTGTAGATGGTGCCGTCGCCCGAAATCACGGTGGAGGTGGTGTCGAGGATGGCGATGTGGGTGTCGGTGTTGTAGAGCATCTCCTCGGTGTAGATGTCGAGCGTATCTTTCTCCGAGAGGCTGTTGAGGTGCACATTCTCGCGGAAGAGGGCATCTTTCGAAGCGGGGCTGTATTCGCCGTACTGCGAGGTGAGGCGGTTGTCGCGGTCGGTGAGCGTGCCTCCCACCTCATAGTAGCCGAGCTCTATGCTCATGTCGTAGTTGAAGATGTCGGTGGTGAGGGTGACATCGCGGTTGATGAGGCGCACCTTTTTGCCGGGATCGGCGTAGAGCACCGCCAGCTGGGTGGAGTCGGCGTAGTCGAGCTCGTCGGCATAGACAAAGAGGGTGTCGCCCTGCTCCATGCGCACATTGCCGAAGGCCTGGATGGAGCCGGGATTGTCGTAGAAATGGGCGCTGTCGCAATACATGTACATGTCGGCCTTGCGAAACTCCACATCGCCCACCACAATCTGATATGGGAAACCCTGCTCGGCGCGGAGCTCGTCGGCACGCTCCAGAAACACTCGGTCGCGCTGATAGCGGTTGGCCCCGGGGATGGTGGGGCGTATGGCCATGGTGTCGGGCTGGCGCAGCGAGCGCCGCGGCAGTTTGTGGGCGCCGGCTTTGGGGGCCGGATCCTGAGCTGCGGCGATGATCGAGGCGCACACTATGGCC
>CAJLLX010000020.1 GCA_905207535.1 uncultured Muribaculaceae bacterium
TACCTCGGGTAGCCGCAGGAGCGTGGCGAAGGCGTCCTCGAGGGCTTGCTGCACCGAGGGGGCGTTGGGCTGGCGCTGCCAGCCGTGGTAGTTGCGTCCGAGATATGCCAGATTGATGAAGTGGCGGGGCATCTTAGGTAGTGCTTAGTGCTGAGAGCTTAGATTATAGTGGGCGAAGGGAGGGGGATCAGGATTTCTCGAGGTAGGTGTAGCCGTAGAGGCCGGAGCGATAGTTGCTGAGAAATTCGCGGCCCTCCTCGGGGGTGATGCGGCCGTCTTTCATGGCTTTGGTGACCCATGTCTCTACGTTGCGCACCAGCCGCTTGGGGTTGTACTGCACATAGTCGAGCACCTCGGCTATGGTCTCGCCGTCGATGACGCGGTCTATCTCATAGTGGTCTTTGTAGCAGGAGATGTGCACGGCGTTTGTGTCGCCGAAGAGGTTGTGGAGGTCGCCGAGTATCTCCTGGTAGGCTCCGACGAGGAATACGCCTATATAATAGGGCTCGCCGGGCTTGAGGGCATGCACCGGGAGGGAGTGGGAGGTGCCCTGCGGGGAGATGAAGGTGGAAATCTTGCCGTCGCTGTCGCAGGTCATGTCCTGGAGGGTGGCGTTGTGGGTGGGCTTCTCGTCGAGTCGCGAGATGGGCATCACGGGGAAGATCTGGTCGATGGCCCATGAGTCGGGGAGCGACTGGAAGAGGGAGAAGTTGCAGAAGTATTTGTCGGGGAGCATGTTGGCTACTTTGCGCAGCTCCTCGGGCGGATGCTTCATCTGCGCTCCGATGTTGCCTACTTCGCGTGCTATCTGCCAGAAGAGTTTCTCGGCCAGGGCACGGTTGCGCAGGTCGAGGATGCCGAGGGAGAACATGTCGAGCACCTCCTCGCGTATCTGCAGGGCGTCGTGCCAGCTCTCGAAGATGCTCTGCTGGTCGAGTTTGTCCCATATTTCGTACAGCTCCTTGACCAGCTCGTGCTCGTCGCCGGTGAGCTCTTCGTCGTCGCGCCAGATGGGGAGGGCGGTAGTCTCGAGCACCTCGGTGATGAGCACCGAGTGGTGGGCGGTGAGGGAGCGTCCGCTCTCGGTGACGATGCACGGCTGCTTGAGGCCGTTTTTCTCGCATGCGTCGACTATGGAGTAGATGGCGTCGTTGGCATACTCCTGGATGGAGTAGTTCATGGAGCTCTCGCTGGCGCTGGAACGGGTGCCGTCGTAGTCTACGCCGAGGCCTCCGCCGATGTCGACAAAGTCGATGTCGAAGCCCATCTTGGAAAGCTGCACGTAAAACTGCATGGCCTCGCGGAGGGCGTTCTTGATGCGTCGTATCTTGGTGATCTGGCTGCCGATGTGGAAGTGGATGAGCTTGAGCCAGCTCATGGTGCCCTCCTTCTCGAGGTAGTCGAGCGCCTCGAGGAGCTCGGAGGAGTTGAGGCCGAACTTTGAGGTGTCGCCTCCCGACTCTTCCCACTTGCCGGCGCCGGAGTTGGCGAGCTTGATGCGGATGCCGATGGCGGGGGTGATGTTGAGCCGTCGGGCCACGGCGTGGATGGTGCGGAGCTCGTTGAGCTTCTCCACCACCAGGATGATGCGGCGCCCCATCTTGTGGGCGAGCAGGGCGAGCTCTATGTAGTTTTCGTCTTTGTAGCCGTTGCACACTATGAGTGCGTTCTCGTCGATGTTGGTGGCGAGCACGGCGTGGAGCTCGGGCTTGGAGCCGGCCTCAAGGCCGATGTTGAACTTTTTGCCGTGGCTCACGATCTCCTCCACCACGGGCCGCATCTGGTTGACCTTGATTGGGTAAACGATATAATAGTTGCTTTGATAGCCGTATTGCTCGGATGCCTGATGGAAGCAGCTTGAGATCTTCTCCACGCGGTTGTCGAGGATGTCGGGGAAACGCAGCAGCAGGGGAGCTGTGATGTCCTTTACCTGCAGCTCGTCGAGCACCTCGCGCAGATCCACGGGCGCCAGCCCGGGTCGGGGCGTCACAGTGACATTCCCTTTTTCGTTGATGGAGAAATACTGCCGGCCCCAGCCGTTGATGTTGTATAGCTCAGCGCTATCTTCCACACGCCATTTTCTCATGTCGGGTAGTAAAAGTGTTAGTTGGTTGTAAGGTAACTGTTGCTTCGTCGCCGGGGTGGAGCGCCGTCGGCGGAATGCAAAGTTACAAAATCATTTTCGTTTCCCCTCCCATCGGGGGGGTAAATTGGTCTATTTCTCCCGTTTTGGGCCCGTATTGGCGAGATTTCGTGCGATTTTACTGCGATTTTACATGGAAATGGAGATATTCCGGGTGAGTAATTTTGGAGGTTTGGCCAAAAAATCGTACCTTTGCGGCTGATTTCGTAATCTCTGGCGGGACATGCAGCCCGCGAATATTGCGATTATTGTTAAATTTAAAGCTTTAATTTTATCATGGATTTAATCAAAGTTGCCGAAGAGGCATTTGCCACCGGCAAACAGTTCCCCGAGTTTGGTCCCGGCGACACCATCACCGTGGCTTACCGCATCAAAGAGGGAAACAAAGAGCGTATCCAGCAGTATCGCGGCGTTGTAATCCGCATCAGCGGCGAGGGCAACAAGAAGCGTTTCACCGTTCGCAAGATGAGCGACAACATCGGTGTAGAGCGTATCTTCCCCATCGAGTCGCCGTTCATTGACTCTATCGTAGTCAACAAGTATGGCAAAGTTCGCCGTTCGAAACTTTACTATCTCCGCGGCCTTACCGGCAAGAAAGCCCGTATCAAGGAGCGTCGCGTAGCAAAGAAAGACTGATACGCGCATGCAGGATAGCAAGACAGCCTCGCGAAGAGGCGCGCTGTCCGGCTCTTAAAAAATCCAAAACCGTCTGTAGCCAGCGATTGGCCGCAGACGGTTTTTTTTACGTTTTTTTGCGGACGGGCGCCGCGGGGCGTGCGCGTACGGTGGGTGTGTGCTGTGCTGTGCGTGCGCGGTGCGCGGTTGGCGGTGGGTGCGCTGTGCGTGCGCGGGGGCGAGCGCTCAGAAGATTAAGGGCAGTATCATGGGTGTGGAGAACATCATGATGAGCAATGTGTTGCGCCCGATACGCGCAACCATTGTAAGGCGTCGGTTGTGTAAAGAGTCGTTCATAGTGGCAAACAGTTTAGAGCATTGTAAATAGATGTTTTATCCCGTGCTGCACTTAAACTATATTTAAGAAAGCTTGGATATAATTATAACTTCGATGTGACGGGGAAAGTTCGGCCGGGAGTGATGTAAAATAAAAAAATCCTTTGTTTCCTTCACAGGTAACCAAGGATTAAAGCCAAAAGGCAAGATTTGTGATTCTAATTGTTGAAACCGGAGCGGCCCCGATAGGCCGACGATTTCCGTGTAGAGATTATATCTTACTTACATTCATCTTTATTCCTGAATGCGTTCCCCGTTTCGGTCGCCTCACGGCGATGAAAAAGAGAGCTTGATATTCTTCTCGTTCTCAACGATTGTGCACTCGTTAACCTTTAGCTTAATCCTATGTGGTTTTCAGTCAAAAAGGACGGTTAGTACTTAGCAATGTTGTGAACCTCGAATAATTGCACTTGGAATTTGTTGCAAAGGTACAGCTTTTCTTGGATGCTGCAAATTATTTCTGCTATGTATTTATGTTTTGTAACAATATTTTTGGTTAAAAATTACTAAAATGGCGGGGGGGTCAGCGGAAGGTATTGATGATGTCGGCTATGTGGCGGGCGTCGTCGGGGGTGGTGCAGCGTGAGATGGGGAGGCTCACGCAGGTGTCGGCAAGCTGATTGGTGATGGTGAGAGGCTCGGGGATACGGAGGTTGGCTGATGAGGCGGTGTTGTAGCAGGGCTGGCGGTGGGGCGGGGTGGCGTAGTGGATGTCCCAGCCGACGGAGTTGGCGTCGAGATGGGCGGTAAAGCGTGGGCGGTCTGCCACATGCACCACAAACTGATGCCATATGCAGCTTTCGCCGCAGCGTAAAGGGAGGAGGACGGCGGGATTGTTGATTTCGTTTAGATAAATGTCGGCAATCTCACGGCGCCGGCGGCTTTCGGCCTCGAGATGATTGAGTTTGACGCCGATGATGGCGGCTTGAATGGGGTCGAGGCGGCA
This sequence comes from uncultured Muribaculaceae bacterium, assembly GCA_905207535.1. Lineage (GTDB taxonomy): Bacteria > Bacteroidota > Bacteroidia > Bacteroidales > Muribaculaceae > UBA7173. Next base: position 4,101 of record CAJLLX010000020.1, read on the forward strand.
GTTGAATCCGCGGTAGATATTATGGTAGCGGCGGTCGCTGCCGTAGTTAGCCAGTGCTCTCACGGCGGCTGCGAGGTCGGGGTCGGAGGTGGTGACGGCTCCGGCATCGCCGATGGCTCCGATATTTTTGGTGGGATAGAAGCTGAAGGCGGCGGCGTGGCCGAGCGCGCCGGTGGTGTGCGACTTGCCGTCGATACCGGCTATGGGGGAGCGGGCACCGATGGCTTGGGCGTTGTCCTCGATGATCTTCAGACCCATGTCGCGGGCTATGGCGAGCAGATTCTCGTCCCAGCATACGCGACCGTAGAGGTGGACGGGCATCACGCCACGGGTGCGCGGGCCGATGGCACGGAGGGCGGCTGAAGTATCGAGATTCGACGTCAGTGGATCGGGATTGACAAGCACGGGTGTTAGCCCGGCATCACTGATGGCGAGGACGGAGGCGATGTAGGTGTTGGCCGGGACAATGATTTCGTCGCCCGGAGCCATGACGCCCAGCCTGACATAGGCATGGAGGATAAGGCGGAGTGCGTCGAGGCCGTTGCTCACGCCGATGGCAAAGGTGGAGCCGGTGAGGGAGGCGAGGCGCTCTTCGAGGGCGCTACATTCGGGACCTCCGATGTAGCGTCCGCTGCGGATGACGCGGCACACAGCCTCCTCGATGTCGCGGAGATAGGGGGCGTCGACAGTGGCGAGGTCTAAAAACTCGTATTTCTTTTTCATTGCCGGGTCAGTTTTTCCTATTATAAATGTCGTGCGGGGGTCACTCTTCGCTGTGGGTCTGCTTGAGAAATTCGTCGAAGTCGCGGATGTAATCGTCTTCGGTATAGTCGTTGGACACCAGCGACAGACACACGGCTCCCGACGAGAAATTGTCGAGTGTGCGCCAGATGCCCGGTGGGATGAAAAGCCCTTCAAAGGGGCGGTTGAGTGTATATGTGCGCCAGTCGTGTCCGTCGAAGACGTTGACGTTGAAGCTTCCTCCCACAGCCACAAGCAGCTGGGTCATGCTATGGTGGGAGTGGCCTCCGCGCTCTTCTCCCGCTGGGACGTCGTAGATCCAGTAGGCGCGTCTGATGCAGAAGGGTATCTGACATTCGTTCTGCACGAAGGTGAGGTTGCCGCGCACATCGTAGATGCGGGGCAACTTTATTATTTTTACGGCTTCGATGGTATTTTTCTGCATGAGTGTGGGCGGAGAGAGCGGGGTGGATGATGTGCTATTGGAAAAAAAAATCAATCATTTGCCGGCATTGTCGGCCAGAGCGGCGAGATAGGTGCCGTAGTCGTTGTGGAGCATCGGAGCGGCGAGTGCGCGAAGTTGGTCGGCATCGATCCATCCCTGACGGAAGGCTACCTCCTCGAGCGCTGCCACCTTAAATCCCTGCCGGTTCTGTATGGCCTGGATAAAGGATGATGCCTCCATGAGCGAATCTACGGTGCCGGTATCGAGCCAGGCGAATCCGCGGCCGAATTGCTTGACATTCAGTCGCTGCTGACGGAGATACTCATTGTTGACAGATGTGATCTCCAGCTCGCCGCGGGCCGAGGGGCGCACCTGCTGTGCTATCTTCACCACATCGTTGGGGTAGAAGTAGAGGCCGACGACGGCAAAATTGCTCTCGGGCTCGGAGGGCTTTTCCACAATCTTTAGCGCGTGGCCGTCGGGACCGATGGTGACGATGCCGTAGCGGCGCGGATCTTTCACCGGATATGCGAAAACGGTGGCTTCATTGCGCTCCGAGGCGATGCGTCCGGCATCGCGGAGCATGCCGGTGAACCCCTGTCCGTAGAAGATATTGTCGCCGAGCACCAGACACACGCTGTCGTCGCCGATGAAGTCGCGGCCGATGATGAAGGCCTGCGCCAACCCTTCGGGGCGGGGCTGCTCGGCGTAGCTGAAGCGCACGCCTATCTCGCTGCCGTCGCCGAGCAGACGGCGGAACGAGGGGAGGTCGTCGGGAGTGGATATGATGAGGATATCGCGGATGCCGGCGAGCATGAGCACCGACACCGGATAGTAGATCATCGGTTTGTCGTAGATGGGAATCATCTGCTTCGACACGCCGCGGGTCATGGGGTATAGCCGTGTGCCGGATCCTCCGGCAAGTACAATGCCTTTCATTGCTCAGGGGTGGGATTAGAGTCGTAGTGTGTTTCGCCACGGTGGCCGTACATCTCCTCGTAGTAGCGCATATAGTTGCCGGAGGTGACGCTTTCTATCCATTCGGGATTGTCGAGATACCACTTGACGGTGAGCCGTATACCCTCCTCGAATGAGGTCTCGGGGTACCAGCCCAGCTCGGTGGCAATCTTTTCAGGGTCGATGGCATAGCGCATGTCGTGGCCGGGGCGGTCGGCGACATAGGTGATGAGGCTCTCGTTGACATCCTTGGGATCAATCTCGAGCAGAGCCCGCACGGCGGGGTCGGCGAGGGCAAATTCGCGCACCAGCTCTATCACGCGGCGCACGATTTGCAGATTTTCCTGCTCGTTGAAGCCGCCGATGTTGTAGACTTCGCCGGTGCGTCCGCGGCGCAGCACGGTGTCAATCCCCTTGCAGTGGTCGGCGACATAGAGCCAGTCGCGCACGTTCTCGCCGCGGCCATAGACCGGGAGCTTACGTCCGTGGAGTATGTTGTTGATCACCAGCGGTATCAGTTTTTCGGGAAATTGATAGGGGCCGTAGTTGTTGGAGCAGCGGGTGATGTTGACCGGCAGGCCGTATGTTTCGGCATATGCCATGGTGAGGTGGTCGGCCGAGGTTTTCGATGCCGAGTAGGGCGAGCGGGGTGCCAGCGGAGTATGTTCGGTGAAAAATCCCTTGCCGTAGGTGATGAGGCCCGAGCGCCCTTCGGCCACGCGAGCCACCTCGTCGTTGAGCACCAGCGGCGACGGGTCGCCGGGAGTGCGCGGCAGCGATCCGTAGACCTCGTCGGTGGAAACCTGCAGAAATTTCTTCCCCTCGCGGTAGAGGGGAGTGCCGGTGGCCGGGTCGCGGCGGTCGGTGAGCCATGCGCGCCGGCAACATTCCAGCAGATTCTGTGTGCCGAGGATGTTGGTCTCCAGGAAGAGGCGCGGATTGGTGATGGAGCGGTCTACGTGGCTCTCGGCGGCGAAATTGACCACATAGTCGGGGTCTTCTTCGCGGAGTATGCGCTCCACCAGAGGGCGGTCGCCGATATCGCCCTTAATGAAGGTGACATTGGGGCGCTCCAGCTCCTCCTTGAGTGTGAGCAGATTGCCCGCATAGGTGAGGGCGTCGAGCACCACTATGCGCACGTCGTCGCCATGCTTCCCGAGCAGATATTTCACGAAATTTGCGCCGATAAATCCGGCTCCTCCTGTCACGAGATATGTTGTCATACGGATACGTTCAATATTTTTCCAAAGTTACGAATTATCCATAATAAAACAAAATCTCGTGCCGCAAGGGTCGCGGCGGCGATGAAAATAAAAGCGGTGTGCCAATGCTCAGGAGATTGACACACCGCTTTTTATGGTGCAAATACTGCAAATAGATGCGATGAGGGGAGGATCAGATAGCCACTTTGACCGACGCCGGGCCGGAGGTGACGATGTAGATGCCCGGGGCGAGGGGTGTAGAGGCGCCTTTGCCGCGGAAGCAGAGGCGGCCGTCGGCCGAGGTGACTGAGAATGTAGCCTCACCGTCGGCAAGGGCCACGGTGTTGCCGCTTACTGTCACGCCAAACTGCGAGGAGTCGGCGGCATCGGCCTGCGGAAGGTCGATCGAGGCTGCCTCCGGGTCGTATTTGAAGAATTTCTCGTCGTCGAGACGGTCGATGCGGTCGAGCAGGTAGGTCTTGAGGTTGTCCACAGCTTCCTCAAACGACAGCTCGGCGCGGGGATTGGTGAAGATGTACTGTCCGAGTACGTTCCAGCGCTTGAAATTGAGGTCGGCCGAAGGCTTGATCTGCTCGGCCCAGTAGTCGACATAGTCGCAGAGCGACTGGCCGGTGAGGTCGTTCTCGTTGCGGGCCACGGAGTAGAGGAAGTTGCGGCGCCTTACGGCCTTGCTGTCGATGCTGAAGATGCGTTTGTGAAACTCGAGGAAATTGTTGGCGATGGGTCCGCGTCCGCTGAGGGTGCAGAGGGTGGAGAGGTCGTTGGTGGGGTACACGCGGTGGTCGTTGTCAAAGGCCAGTTCCGAATCCCACACGGGCCCGGCTGTGAACTTGTCGTTGCCGCGCTCCTTGTACATGTGCATGCTCCACACGGCGTCGGCATTGCCGATGATCTCCTCCACGATGAAGTAGCGCAGATACATGTCGACGTCGAGCATGGCGCGGTAGCCTTTCACTTCGTCATTGTAGGTGCGCGAGGTGAAGACGCGCTTCTCGAGCTCGCTGAAATAGTCTTTGATATATGCAAATTGCTCGGGAGTGCCGCCGTCGTCGGGGCTCTTGATGGTCACGGGTATCTGGTGATGGGTAGATTCAAACCATGTGCCCTCCGGCTCCAGGTTGGCGTAGGAGTCGATCTCGATGTGGTAGCCGCCGGTGAGGGCTTCCCCCTCGATGTCGGTGGGCTCCATCTCGGTGACCGGCACGCGGCCCTTCTTGGCCTCCACCTGGTCGCAGAGCTGGTAGCAGCCCTTGAATTCGCCGTTGAGCACCACATCCACCGGCTGGCAGTAGGGGGTATAGCCCAGCCGCATGCGGCGTGAGATCTCGAAAGCCACGATATTGCGCATCAGCGTCTTGTCGCTGTGATTGTTGATGAGTGTCCACTTTTTTGCCTTGGCGGGAGCATCGAGCACCTTCTGCTTGGAGTCAAACTTGATGCGCCAGGGCTTCTTGGGGTGGGTACGCGAGGAGTTGCCGCGCTCGCGCACTGTGGCCGAGGCATCCACGTTGTAGCCGTTGCCGTCGAGGATGATGACATTGCCCACGATGTCGGTCTCCTTGTCGAAGGGCTCCTTGGAGTCGACGGTGTTGATGCACACGGTGGGGAGCTGGGTGAACTGGAACATATGCGAGTCGTCACCCTCCCCTTCATGGCCGTAAAACTCCAGTTCGGCCAGATTGCAGCGCACATCCGAGGGGCTGACATACCTCACGTAGCGGAATCCTTTCGAGCAGTTGACATCGCCGTAGGTCATCTCGTTGAAGGTGCCCTTTTCGGTGATGATGAAGAGGGGCACGGCATCGAGCCAGTCGGGCGAGTTGGCGCCCTGTATCACAGCCATCTTCACGCGGTTTTCACCCTCGGAATAGTCGTTGCGGGGCGCCCATCCCACGCGCTCTATAACGTGTGGGGTGCCCAGATCGAGTCCGGCCCAGGCGTAGGAGCGCTGGTAGGCAGCGAAATAGGTGTTGAGATCGCCGTCGAAGAGGGTCTCGACGGTGTGTACGGTAGTGGAAGGCTGACCGGTGGCATAGTCGACGCTCGGCCCGCTGCAGATAGGTGTGCCGGTGAGCTTTTCGGCGGCGTTGAGCTGCAAAGCAATCGCAGCCGAGAGGAGTATGATATACTTTTTCATCGCGATTTAAGGTAGATAAGTCCGGACTCCCGGGACCCAGTATTAATTTGGTTATGACAATATCGTTTGCCCGCAAAGATACACAAAATATCTTTGCGGGCAAACGTATAGGTGGTAAAAATGTGCGTTCAGAAGTCCCTAATGAGGGAAAATCGCGCTTATTAGCGGACAAATTTGAGTGTGGAGCCGTCGGCGATGCGGGCGATGTAGATGCCTGCGGCGAGGTGGCCGACGCTCAGCGTGCCGCCGTCGGAGGTGGCCACGGTGCGCCCCGAGAGGTCGGCTACGGTGAAGGCGTCAGTGCCGGTGAGCGAGAGCGAAGCGCTGTCGAAGGTCAGCGAGCAGGGTGTGCCTGCGGTGACAGTCACGCCCGAGCCCTTCTGCTGCTCGACGATCAGCGGCAGGCTGGTGACGCCGTCGGAGAGCATCACTATGCCCTGACGGGTGGGCATCACCTCGGGCAGTTCGTCATACTCCAGTGTGACGGTGTCCACAGTCATCTCGCCCGGCTCGGATGCGATGCGAAGCCAGGGCACCGAGGAGTAGGAGAGCTCTTTGTCCCATCCCATGTAGGAGAAGATCTCCACATCGAGCGTGCCGGCATCCTGACCGATGGAGAAATTGCGGGTGCCGAAGGGGAGGGTCTCCATCACCGAGTGGGCCATGGCTACCTTCACATTATAAGATGTGTGATTCTGTCCGGCGGGGAAGTAGTCGGCCACATCTATCCATTTGCCATCCTTGAGCATGAGCGCTGTGCCACCCTCGCCGCGGAATTGGGCTGTGGTGAAGGTCACGTGGCAGGTCTCGGAGCGCTCGGGGATGCCGTCGATGACTATGAAAAATTCGCTGTCGACCACCGGAGCGTCCTCGAAGGGGAAGGCGGTGCCCACATTGGTGCCGTCGCCGAGGTCAAGCTCGTAGACCGGCCACGACCAGAAGTCGAGCCTCTCGCCCGGTTTGCCGTCGACCGAGGTGTAGAGGCTTACGCTGATGCTGGCGATCTGGTCGACAACCTCCTCGGTTTCGGCGCGGTTGAAGAACACATATGCGCCGTAGATGCGCGAGGGCACCGAAGGAGCCGAGAAGCGCTCGGCGTAGGCGGTAATTTTCGAGGTGTTGCTGCCCGGGAAGGAGCTGTAGCCGTCCATGTCGAATGTGGTGGCCGTATCGTCCTTGCGGAAGTTGCTCACCACACCCTCATACTCCACGCTGACCGACTTGAAATCGGTGGAGGTGCCGTGGTCGTTGGTGACCGTCAGTCCTACACCCTGCTGATGGAGGAAATTGAAGCGCACCGTGGGCTCGGCCTCGGTGGTGGTGTAGATGGCATATGCTTCGGGGTCGACGCCGGTGAAGGTCCAGTCGTGAGCGGTGGGGAATCCCTCGGAAGCATCGGTGAAAGTGATCTCGGCCGTAGGTGCTACCAGCGGCAGGCCGGTGGTGTTGAGCAGGAACGAGGCGGGGAGGCCGATATGGGCCTTAGGCTCGGTGCCGGTGACAGTGACGAAGCCCGAGCGGGTGACGGCCATACCGTCGCCTGTGCCGGTGAGGTCGAGGCTCACGTCGTAGGTGCCGTCGGTGGTGTAATATACCTCAGGAGTGGCCTCGGTCGACTCGGCGGGGACGCCGCCGGGGAAGGTCCAGTGGTATCCGCAGCCGTCGGGAGCACCCGTGGCTACAAAAGTGACGCGCTCGCCGGTGGTGAGCGAAAGGCTCTCAACCGAGCCGGGACCGGTGATATCGATATTGTCGATGGCGAAGTCGCCCATATAGCCGCCGGTGCCGAACATGTCATCGCTGCCGGGAGCGTAGGTGAAGCGCAGTTTGATGGTCTGGCCGGCAAACTGATCGAGCGGAAGCGCGAGCATGTGCCAGTGCCAGTTTTTAGCGGAGAGGTCGTCGCCGCTGTTCCAGAGCTGAGTCTCGGTGGCGAAATCGTCGGCCGATGCCGAGATGAGCAGACGGCAGTTGTCATCGAAATTGAGCGAGTATCCCACAGCCACATTGAGCGTGTTGCCGCGGCCGATGGTGATTTCGGGCGACGTAGCGGTGCCTTTGGCGCGTTTGAACACCTGATACGGGCCTTCCACGTAGAGCGAACCCGCATCGTCGGGGTCGACCGTAGTAAAAGCGTAGTTGCCCGACATCTTTTTCACTGTCCAGGGCACATTGGCGTCGGTCTCGATCACCCACCCCTCGGGGATGGCGCCGCCGTTGAAGTTTTCCGACCATATCGAGGTCGTCTCGCCCATCCCCTTGACGGTGATGCTGAGTCCCTCGGAGCGGGCGCTGAGGCGCGCGATGGCTCCTTTGGGGGCCTTGAGGCGCAGGGCAGGCTGAAGTTTCTGCGCGGGGCGCAGGGTCTCCATGCGGGCGATAGGATCGGCATTGACAGCCTGTCTGACAGCCGGAGCCTGTGCAATGGCTGTGAAAGCCAGCGCCGACAGCACGGCTGAAGCATAAAAGCGTGTAAAGCTATTGTTCATTCTGCTGAAAGATTGGTTTTGGAATGCAAAGTTACACAAAAGTTAGTGAAACGGGAGCATGTTGTCGCGAAAATTGTGTGAAATAGTGGCTAAATGTTTGCAGAAATGGCTTCCCGGTGGATAATTGCCTACGAAATTGTCCTCTTGTCGCCAATGTGTCGGCGTGGAGAAAGAAAATATGTCGCTAAACATTTGTTAAAAATGTTGCAAATCTAAAATTAAACACTAATTTTGTGATTTGTAAACCGCGCGAAGAGGGCGCCAATGTCCTCGCGCCGGCTTGTGTAAATAACAATTAATAACCAATCTTTATTGACTGACATGGCAAAAATCCAAGGTGCCGTAACCATTGAGAGAGAGCGATGCAAAGGATGCGACCTTTGCGTCGTGGCATGTCCCTGCGACGTGCTTGCCCTCCAGCCCAAGGAGGTGAACGACAGAGGCTATCATTTCGCTTATCCTGCCAACGAGGATGCGTGTATCGGTTGCGCCGCCTGCGCTATGGTGTGCCCCGATGCATGCATCGAGGTCTACAGGGTAAAGGTGGAGGCTTGACGCCTTTGCGTATTTAACACAACATTATCCAACACAACCCCGTATTTTTCTTTTAGATCCGTATGAAAGATGAAATAAAACTGATGAAGGGCAACGAAGCTATAGCCCATGCCGCCATCCGCTATGGCGCCGACGGCTACTTCGGCTATCCCATCACCCCTCAGAGCGAGGTGCTCGAGACACTTGAGGCTCTCATGCCCTGGGAGACCACCGGCATGACAGTGCTTCAGGCCGAGAGCGAGGTGGCATCAATCAATATGGTCTACGGCGGCGCCGCTTCCGGCAAGGCCGTGATGACCTCGAGTTCGTCGCCCGGCATCAGTCTGATGCAGGAAGGCATATCGTATATGGCCGCTTCGGAGCTGCCGGCACTGATAGTGAATGTGATGCGCGGCGGTCCCGGTCTGGGCACCATCCACCCCTCGCAGGCCGACTACTTCCAGGCTACCAAGGGGGGAGGCCACGGTGACTACCATCTGATAGTGCTCGCTCCCTCCACAGTGCAGGAGATGGCCGACTTCGTGGGTCTGGGCTTCGACCTGGCCTTCAAATACCGCACCCCTGCCATGCTTCTCGCCGATGGCATCGTGGGCCAGATGATGGAGAAGGTGGTGCTCCCGCCGCAGCGTCCGCGCCGCACCCCCGAGCAGATTGCCGAGCAGTGCCCCTGGGCTGTGACAGGCCGCAAGGGTGGCCGCGCACGCAATGTGGTGACATCGCTTGAACTCGACTCTGCCCAGATGGAGAAGAACAACGAGCGCTTCCAGCGCACCTACCGCGAGATCGAGGCCAACGAAGTGCGCTACGAGACACGCTACACCGAGGATGCCGACTATCTGATAGTGGCCTTCGGTTCGATAGCCCGTATTTGCCTCAAGGCCATCGAGGATGCCCGCAAAGAGGGTATCAAGGTGGGTCTGATCCGTCCCATCACGCTGTGGCCCTTCCCCTACGACGTGATCCGCGAGACGGCCAAGCATGTCAAGGGTATCCTCTGTGTGGAGATCAACGCCGGACAGATGATAGAGGATGTGCGCCTGGCAGCGTCGGACAGTGTGCCTGTTTGCCACTTCGGACGCATGGGCGGCATTGTGCCTAACCCCCAGGAGGTGCTCGACGCCCTGAAAAAAGATTTCATAACTCCTAAAGCTCACAACGCATGAAACGCGAAGATATAATCAAGCCGGAGAACAAGGTCTACTCCCGTCCGCGGTTGCTCAACCGCAACATCATGCACTATTGCCCGGGCTGCTCCCACGGAGTGGTGCACAAGCTCGTAGCTGAGGTGATCGACGAACTCGGCATGGAAGAAACCGCCATCGGCATCGCGCCGGTAGGTTGCGCCGTATTCGCTTACAACTATATCGACTGCGACTGGATCGAAGCCGCTCACGGCCGCGCTCCGGCGCTCGCCACGGCTGTCAGCCGCCTGAACCCCGAGAATGTAGTGTTTACCTATCAGGGTGACGGAGACCTTGCCGCCATCGGCACCGCCGAGACCATCCACGCCTGCACCCGCGGCGAGAACATAGTGATCATCATGATCAACAACGGCATCTACGGCATGACCGGCGGTCAGATGTCGCCCACCACCCTCGAGGGCGCCAAGACGGCCACCACCCCCTACGGGCGCCGTCACGACTTGAACGGTTTCCCGCTCCGTGTGGCCGATGTGGTAAGCCTGCTCGACGGCACATGCTACGTGACACGTCAGGCCGTGCACACCACCGCTGCCGTGCGTAAGGCCAAAGCCGCTCTGCGCAAGGCATTCATCAATGCCCGCGACAAGAAGGGCACCTCGTTTGTGGAGATCGTATCCACCTGCTCCTCGGGCTGGAAGATGAGCCCCGAGAAGTCGAACAAGTGGATGGAGGAGAACATGTTTGCCCACTATCCCCTTGGCGATGTGAAAGATACCACCACCGTTAAACCTCAGTGACCAAGCACAGCCATATGAAAGACGAAATAATCATAGCCGGATTCGGCGGACAGGGAGTGCTCTCGATGGGCAAGATACTGGCCTATGCAGCCCTGGAGAACGATCTTGAAGTGACATGGATGCCCTCCTACGGCCCTGAGCAGCGAGGCGGCACAGCCAATGTGACAGTGATACTCAGCGACGAGCCTATCTCGTCGCCCGTGCTCGATACCTACGACACCGCAGTGATCCTCAATCAGCAGAGCCTCGACAAATTCGAGAGCCGCGTGAAGCCCGGCGGTGTGCTCATCTACGATCCCTACGGCATCCACCATGCCCCCACCCGCACCGACATTACCATCGTGCCCGTCGACGCCATGGAGGCTACCATCGCCATGGGTCAGGCCAAGAGCTACAACATGATACTGCTCGGCGCCCTGCTTGCCAAGCGTCCCGATGTGCCGGTAGAGGCCGTGGTGCGCGGACTGAAGAAAGCGCTTCCCGCTCGCCATCACAATCTTATCCCCGTCAACGAGCAGGCCATCCGCAAGGGTATGGAGCTTGTAGAGGGTAAATAAGAGGTATTCTTAGCAAAAAACGAGTGCTCACGGGCCGACATGGGCCTGTGATGAACAGGTAAAACATATGTCAGGAGCCGAAAATCAGGCGGTTAGCGCCGATTTTCGGCTCCTGATTTGTAGGAATGGGGCTGTTTTCGTATCTTTGCAACGTGTGGCGGGAACGACCCGTTAACAAGTGTGAATCAATCATTTGCGCTGCTCCGTGAAAAAGTATTTCGTGCTTCTTGTGTGTGCCTTGGCGCTGTGCTGTGTGAGCGGCGGAGCGAAAACGCTGTTGGAGCGCGTGAAGATCCATTCGCAGCGCCTCAACGAACTTGTGTCCGGGGGACAGGTGATGACTAATGAAGCCTCGCACCTGCTCGACGCACTGGCCGACGACTTCGCCAGGGCGCAGATGTATCCCACAGCCGAAGAGGCTGTGCGCACCTCAGCTAAAATCCGTGCAAACATCTTTGGGAAGGAGAGTCAGGCCTACGCCTATTCGCTCTGCCGCATCGCCGGGATGCACATACACAAATCGCAGACCGACAGCGCCCGCTCGCCGAAGGAGGCGAGCCCCTCACTCCGGCCGATTTCCGCGAGCGGATACCCGCAACATTGGTTGTGTGGCGTCCCTGACGGGTGAGAGCCCTGGAAGCGACCTGTTGCACAGGCGCGAAATAATACGTATCTTTGCAGTTGCTTTTCCAAGACCTCTAACCTCTCTCAAAAAAGCAACAGCAGATGAAAGATTTTTTTGAAATCATAAGGCGATTTGTGCCTCCCTACAAGAAGTATGTGGTGCTGAACATCCTGTTCAATATCCTTGCCTCATTTCTCACCGTAGTTTCATTCTTCCTTATCGTGCCTATCCTGAAGATGCTCTTCAGGGTGGATGCCTCGGTGCAATACACCTTCATGCCTTGGAACTGGGACCACGCCAAGGATGTGGTGATGAACAACTTCTACTACTATGTGCAGGAGACTATCAACATCGCCGGGCCCACGCTGGCTCTCGCCGGACTGGCCGCTACGCTGGTGTTGCTTACCGGCCTGAAAGTGGGTGTCACCTACCTCTGCTCCTATATCATCATCCCCATGCGCTCGGGCATAGTGAGGGATATCCGCAACTATGTGTTCGACAAGATGGTGACTCTGCCCATCTCGTTCTTCACCGCAGCCCGCAAGGGCGATGTGATGGCGCGCATGAGCGGCGACGTGGGTGAGATAGAAAACTCCATCATGCAGTCGCTCGACATGATGTTCAAAAATCCTATCGCCATCATCGTATACCTCTCCATCATGCTGATGCTGTCGTGGAAACTGACAGTGTTCGTGCTTATCCTGCTGCCGCTCGCGGGTCTGGTGATGGGCCGAGTGGGCAAGGCGCTCAAGCGCCAGAGCCTCGCCCAGCAAAACCAGTGGGGTGTGCTGATGAGCAACATCGAGGAGTGTCTGGGCGGTCTGCGCATCATCAAGGCGTTCAACGCCGAGAAGAAGGTGGAGGACCGTTTTCACCGCGAGAATCAGGAGTTTTACCGCCTCAGCAACCGCATAGCCCGCCGTCAGGCGCTGGCTCACCCCATGAGCGAATTTCTCGGCACCATCGCCGTGGCTATCGTGCTGTGGTTCGGCGGCACGCTGATCCTGGGTGGCAGCTCGCACATCGACGCCGCCGACTTCATCTTTTACATGACCATCTTCTATTCGCTCATCAATCCCGCCAAGGACCTCAGCAAGGCCATGTACTCCATCCAGAAGGGCCTTGCGGCCATGGAGCGCGTAGACAAGATCCTCGGGGCCGAGAATCCCATCAAGGATCCGCTGATGCCTCAGGAAATCAAGCACCTGCAAGGACATATCCGTTATGAAAACATCACCTTCGCCTACGGCGACAACGAGGTGATCCACGATGTGAGCCTCGATGTGCCCGCCGGAGCCACAGTGGCTCTTGTGGGGCAGAGCGGTTCGGGCAAATCGACCATGGCCGACCTGCTGCCGCGCTTCTACGATGTGCAGAAAGGGCGCGTGACCATCGACGGCATCGACATCCGTGCGCTGCGCGTGCACGACCTCCGCTCGTTTATGGGCAATGTGAATCAGGAGGCGATCCTCTTCAATGATTCATTCTACAACAACATCACATTCGGTGTGCAGAATGCCACGATGGACGATGTGATCCGCGCCGCCAAGGTGGCCAACGCCCACGAGTTCATCATGGCCTCGGAGGAGGGGTACGACACCAATATCGGCGACCGCGGCTGCCGCCTGTCGGGCGGACAGCGCCAGCGCATCTCCATAGCCCGCGCCATCCTCAAGAATCCTCCCGTGCTGATCCTCGACGAGGCCACCTCGGCGCTCGACTCGGAGAGCGAGAAGCTGGTGCAGGAGGCTCTCGACCGCCTCATGGAGGGGCGCACGACCATTGTCATCGCCCATCGCCTCTCCACCATCAAGAATGCCGACATCATATGCGTGATGCACGAAGGCCGCATCGTGGAGCAGGGTACCCACGACGAACTGATGAAGATAGAAAAGGGACATTACCGTCACCTGGTGGATATGCAGCGCTTCTGATTGCCGGGGGATTGGGGAGCAACCGTTATCTCATTTTTATACAGCATCGCTTAGCCTTGCTCGGCGCCTCCGATGGCCATGATGTCGGCCTCGAAGGTGTCGCGGTTGATGGCGCGGTTGCGCAGCTTGTTGCGGTAGGCGTAGATGGTGTTGACGCTGTAGTTGAGCGTATGCGCCACACGGTTGGTGTCGTCGATGCCGAGGCGCATGAAGGCGAGGATGCGGAGGTCGCTGTTGAGCAGCTCCCCTTCGGCAAGCACTATCTGCTCGTCGGGTCGCAGCAGGGCGTTGACACGCTCCACAAAGTCGGGATAGATATGCAGGAAAGCGTCGTCGAACACCGAGTAAAATTCCTTGCTCTGCTCCTCCACGAAGCGGCCCGACTTGGTGATGCGGTAGAGCTCGTCGGTCTGTCCGGCCGAGATCTTGCGGTTGGCGAGCTTGCAAAATTCCTTCAGTTTGTCCATGAATATGGAACTGAGGTTGAGAAACTGGCTGATATACACATCTTTGGCGCGGTTGGCGGTCTGGAGCGTCTGCTTCATGGCGGCCACATGGTGGAGCTGCCGGCGCAGGTGCCAGATGGTGAAAGCCAGGGCGCCGAGACACACGGCAAGGAAGATGATAATGATAATCAGCAGTTTACGCCACATGGCCGTCTCGCGGTTGTGATGGCTCTCCACCACATTGAGCAGCTCGGTGGTCTGGCTCATGCGCACCGAGGCGCGGCTCTCCACGGCGTTGGTAATGGCGATGTTGAGGTAGCGGTGTGCGCGCCCCACGTCGCTGCGTTCGTAGAGCAGTCCGCCCAGCTCCTGGATTGAGGTCACCTCGAGTGTGGCATTGCGGATGTCGGAGATGGCGCTCTGAGCCAGGTAGTAGAGCCGTCCGTTGATATCTCCCTTTGCAGCAGCTATTTGCGAGAGAATGTGACATGCCACCGCATACGACGGGTTGTCGCTGTTGATGGCCGAGATGAGGGCCGTCAGCTCCCTCTCGGCGTTGGCATATTCATGGATAGAGAAATAATACTCGCCCAGATTGAGGCGATGGGTGTTGGAGGCCGGATTGAGCGTGGGTAGCAGCCGGCGCTGCGCCTCCACAGCCAGCTTGTGCCAGCGGTCGAACATGGCGTTGCGGCCGTCGTAGTAGGTGGAGATGTAAGAATACATCTGCCTTGTGGCGGCGAAGTAGGTGCTCCGCAGCTCGGGCGAGAGGGCCGCGGTGTCGACCTGCGCAATGTCGGCGAGGGCATCGTGGATGTATCCGCTGATGGTGAGATATGTGGCACGGCGCATGCGAAATTCTTCCTCCATCTGCCGCTGTCCCTCGGCCGCCGCCTGCTCCACGCCGATGGTGTAATAGTACAGGGCCGAGTCGTTGTTGAAGGCATTGTAGCTCTTGGCAATCTCCATAGTGCCCTTGAGCCACGGCTGCGAGCCCTGGGGGTAGGCCGCCCGGAGATGCTTTAGCGAGTCGATGCGCTCCACGCGCAGCTTCTTGTATCCGTCGAGCCGCTCCGCCTCGCGGTCGAGATCGCGGAGCGACTCCTCCACCATCTCCGATGTGATGCCCGAGGCCGATGCTATACACACCGCCGTGCATGCTGCAATTATCGCAATAGTCCTTCTCATGGTGCATGCAAAGTTAGTGACATTTCTCGACATTAGGGCCTTTTAGCTTCAGGAAACTCGAATTGCACCCGTGTTTTTCTCCCCCGTTTCCGACCGGATCCGGGATTGCTTGCCGAGATGAGCGGCGGCGGTCTATCCATGTTGGTGAAACTGATTCGATGAGCCAATTATGGGCCAAGACCGCTTTTTATGAGCTAATATCGCTTTTTATGAGCCAAGACAGCTTTTTGACGGATGAGCATGGTAGCTACTCTTTAGATCCGGATTCGATTTCTTTTGTAAAATTGGAAATCTCCTCTGAAATTAACTGCTTGAGTTCGCGTTGCGGAACAATCAATTGATAATCAGCGACACCGATAGGTTTGGTAAAGCCGTCGAGCGCGAGTTCCACGTCTACATTGTCTTTTTCGGCGCAGAGGATTATACCAATGGAGGGATTCTCATCGGGACCTTTCTCCAATCTATCAAGTAGCGAAAGGTAAAGATTCATCTTGCCGACGTATTCGGCCTGGAAGGCGGAAATTTTTAAGTCTATCGCGACGAGCGAGCGTAAACCTCTGTGGAAGAATAACATATCAACCTTGTAATCCTTGCCGTTATATGACAGGACGTGCTGGTTGCCTATATAGGTGAACCCTTTACCCAGTTCGAGTAAGAATTGTTTTATCTTCTCAACAAGCCGACGTTCAAGTTCCAACTCAAGGATTTTTTCAGTCGTCCCGGTGAATCCGAGATAATATGTATCCTTAAAAACGTCGTTGGCGTATGCCGCTTGAGTTGCCGGGAGTGTCTGTTCAAAATTATTGGTTGTATTTCTCTCCGGCTGATGCAGATGCATCTGCATCTTGATAGCGTTAAGCAGTATCTCGCACTTCCATCCCTTAGCAACCGTTCTCTCGGCGTAGTATTGAATGGCATTATCGTCATCTTTCAGTTTGGTCATCAACTGATTGATGTGACGCCATGGTAAAACTCCAACGCAGCGTTGGAGTTTTGGATCTGACAGATAGAAACGTCCGTAGTATTTCTTCATAGCCCACAGATTACTTACAGACATACCCATCTTGGGATATATAGCCTTTAGGTCAACGGATAGCCTCTTAACTACTTGATCTCCATGCTTGCTCTCCAACTTCTTTTCAAATAATAGCTTGCCGATATTCCAATGCATCTCATTCAAAGTGGATACAATGGCATGAGCGGCTTTTGACCGTGATTCTTCAATAACTGCGACAGCTTGTCGCAGTATTTCCTGATACTCGGATTCCTGATTATATGGTACAACTGTTTCTATGACTTTAAATATAGAGACAATATCCGTAATGCAGACCCTATCTGGCAGAAAATTCACAAGTTTCCGGTTCATGCAAGACGTGATTAACTCATAGACATAGCGAAGCTGTTTCTTTCTCTGAAAGCGACCAAAGGTTGATGAGTCGCCGAGTTCGGGCAAGAGCGCGGCGATGCAGTCGTCGCGATGGCTCAACATCGAGCCGACGAGCCGGTCCACTCGCGGCTTGGA
>CAJLLX010000021.1 GCA_905207535.1 uncultured Muribaculaceae bacterium
TATGCGCAACTTTTTCATTATAAATATTTTAAGAAATTAATTCAACCAACAGGTATTATTTTTCCATCGTTACAAAGCAAACGTAACTATGCAGATATTTCGTAACGCAGAAAACTATATGGTAAATATCCTCGGATTAGAAATGGAGGATAAAGGGGGTTTATGCGCTTCCGGTTCCGGTGAGTCATTTCTTTGAAGTGCGCAAAAGCCTGATCGGAGGCCATGAATTCCTGTTACTGTCACCGACCATGGAAGACGTGAAGCCGGAACTTCTCTGCAAGCGGTATTACAAAGCCATGGAAATGTCTGGCATCCCGTGCGTATTGGTCGTACCGACTATTACAGGCGTACTGCGAAGACTGTTAATCAAGAAAAAAGTAAGTTTTATTGTCCCCGATAAGCAGGTGTTCATCCCTGAACTGGGTGCTATACTCTCGGAAAGCAAGCTGGATAACGGTTCCGAGAAATCGGTATTCTCGGCCAATACTCAGTTTCTTCTGCTATTCCATCTTCTCAAAAAGGCTTTGAATGGCTGCAGCTATAACGAGATTATGAATGCAACCGGGATTATAAAAAAGAATATCAGTACCGCTGCTACTGAACTTGCCAACGCCGGAGTCTGCGAGCTGCAACAGGGCGCCGGAAGAGAGAAGATAATCGTTTTCTCGGCTGATAAAAAGGAGGTCTGGACCAAATCTCTCCCGATGATGAAGAATCCGGTTAAACGAATCGGATATATCTCTGCCATAGAGCCGACCGTAAAAAAGCTGCCTAAATCATACGAGGAGGCACTTTCGCATTACACGGATGTGGTAGGTGAGAAAATAGAGGCATACGCTACATACCGGCTTTCCGAGGAGGCTAAAGCACTCAACGGTATTATTCAGCCGGAGTACGAAGACGGCATGGTCAGGATTGAATTTTGGGCATATGACCCTGTTAAACTTTCCGACGATGGGTTCATTGACCCATTATCGCTATATCTGTGTTATCGCGAAGATGACGATGAACGAATACAAGGTGAACTTTCAAGATTAATAGACAGGACATTATGACATTGCCTTAAACACCTGAGAATGATTTTGTTGCCCGGTCGCAGCAAGCCGCGACACTGTGGGGCGGCATCCAAAGTTTCCGGGAATAGAGGCAGGAACCATCATATCCGGGATTTTCCACAAAAATGAAATTTGGGATACGGCGGGCGGGGGGATTAATCGGGGTTGTCCATGCGGGTTAGGGCGTCGTCGCAGTTGCTTTCATGGAATTGCTTCGGGGTACAGCCGTAGCGTGCCGAAAAGACGTTGTAGAATGTGCTGCGATGGTTGAAGCCCGATTTGTAGGCTACTTCTTCCATGGTCATGCGGGTGTGCTTGAGGAGGTATGCGGCGCGATTGAGCCTCATATCGCGGATGATCGATGATGGTGTGCTTGTGGTGATACGTCCGACAAAGTGATAAAGGTTGCGCACTGTCATGCCCATCATCGATGCTACCATCTTGGTGGAGAGCTCGGGGTTGCTGATGTTTTCGGTGATTATGGCGGTCATTTTGTCGAGGAGGGCTTTTTCTTCTTTATGCATCACCACACCGTCGACAAGTTCAAACGAGCTGATGGAGTCGTCGTAATAGTCGAGGAGCACATCCGAGCGTCGCAGCATGCCGGCTACCACGGAGTGGAAATTGTCTTCGTCGTAGGGTTTGCAGATAAAGATGTCGGCTCCGGCATCGGTGCTTTGGCGTCGGACGTCGTCGCTATGTACCGACGACATGAGTATGAACGGGATATGCTCGGTGTATTTTCGGCTTTTGATCTCGCGGCACAGTTCGATGCCGGTGCGGTCTTTGAGCAGGAGGTCGGCGACGACAAGGTCGGGAAGTCGCTGCGAGATGCTGTCGAGAGCTTCTTCTACGCTGCCGCATGTCGCCACGTTGCATTCGTTGCGGAAGAGATTCTGCATATACCAGCACATGTCTTCGCTGGAGTCGACGTAGAGTATGGTGCGAAGTTGCTCATCAAACGCTATGGTATCGTTGTCGTTTTGTGCCGTCGCAGCAAGCGGTGTGCTGCCCATAGGGGTCTCCATGACTACGGCCATAGTGGCGTCGCTCACGGCTTCCTGCCGCGGGAGTGTCACTACTATGATCTGCGTTCCTGCAGCATCGGTGCTTTCGGTGACCGTACCTTTGTTGTCGACTATCTGATTATGGCATATAGCCATGTCGATGTCGTCCATCACTGCATTGACATCGGTGCTGTGGTCTTGCAGGCGATATAGCAGCTGGCGCTTGCTGTCGTCGCCTCTTAGATATCCGGTGTAGATTGTCGTACCGGTAATGAGGAAAGTAATCGTCAGTTGCTGCCCTGTGCCGGCTACGCTCACTTTGAGCCGTCCGCCGGCGGGGAGGTGGTTCAGGGCTACGGATGTGATGCCTCCGATGAAGGTTCTGAGGGCTGCGGCATCGGCCACCCATACAAGCCCGGGCTCGCAAGCCGTAGCGAATTCTACCGATCGCATGCGTGAAAATGCGGCGAAGCGGCGCTCAATATCCCCGAGCAGCGCGTTCAGATCTACGCTCACGGGAGTTTGTCCGCCGGGCTCTGCATGGCGAAAGCTTATGAGCTTCTGTGTGAGATCTTTGAGCACAGAAGCTTTGTGGTAAATAATATTGGCGAACTTGCGGGTGCGGTCGTTGACTCCGGGGTCAGAAGCGACAATTTTCCCCGATCCGCTAATGAGCATCAGGGGCTCTACGAACTCGTTGGCCACGCCGCTGAAGAAGTCGAGTTTCGATTCGTAGACTTCCTCTTTATGCCGGGCTTCGATATCGGCCATTTTGCGCTTTTGGCGCAAGCGTATCCCACGAAATGCCAGGAGCATAGCAGCGGCGGCGCAAAGCGTGTATATGGCCTTGGCCCACGGCGAGGCATACCAGGGCGGGGTGATGACTATGGCGGTGCTGTAAACGGGGCTGACATAGTTGCCCTTGCGGTAGCGCACTTCAAGATTGTATGATCCGGGCGAAAGGCCGAGAAACGAGATGCGTCGGCGAGTGCCGTTGTGAAGCCATTGCGACGAGACACCATTGAGACGGTATTCGAAGAGATAGTCGTCGTTGCGGCGATAGTCGAGCACATTATAACGGATGCCGAAATAGGTTTCATCGTGGCTAAATACCAGTCGGCCGTCGCTATCGGTGTAGCGTGCTGTAGCGAATTCCCTCAGTCCGTCGTCGACGCACTCGAAGATCAAAGGCAGGCGCACCTCCTGCTCCTTGTAGTCGGGTGCTTCGCTCACGGCGAGGATGGCATCGGTGCCTCCGAAGAAGAAGCGGTTGTCGGCTGCATCGTAGTAGCCGGCATTGTCGCAAAATTCGGTGATGCTTCCTCCTGGCCACGCGGTGACATTGCCTGTGGCGATGTCGAGATGCAGCAGACCGTCGACCGAGGCCAGCCAGGCGTTGTTGCGGCCGTCGGTCACTATCGAGCGGATGCTCTTGTCGCCGGTGAGTTCGCGGCAGAGCCTCCGCATGTAGATTTTGCCGGAGATGTCGCCGGTGAGTTCGACGAGTCCGGCGGATGTCCCCACGAGTACCCGCCCGGGCACATCGGTGCATATCGAGTGAACATCATTTACAGCCAGCTCTCGCGGCTGCTCGAAGAGGATATGAGATATGATGCCCGACATAAGGTCGAGTCGGTAGATGCCATTTTCACGGTTGGCGAGCCACAGCCAGCGGTGGCCCTGGCGTCGGATGGTGAAAAACTGGGAAGATCCGCGCTCGGAGTCGTTCTTCAGATATTGTCTGACAGAGAGTATGCGCGGCTCCTCGGCCGAGGGGTCGAGCGAGAGGCGAAATAGTCCGTGCCAGTTGGATACGGCCCATATCACGCTGTCGTTGACTTCGGCCACGGCATGAATGCACCTGAATCCGGGTGTGCCGGGCACTTCAAGCCGCTTTATCCGATGGTCGGCATAAGAATAGTAGCAAAGGCCCGAGCCTTCGCATCCTATCCATAGCACTTTGCGGAAGCGCCCCGGCACGACATTGAACACCATATCGTGGCTCAGATCGCTGTTGGCCGTGGTGTAGCAATGCTGCATCGCGTCTCCGTCGGCATTGCGTCGGAGTTGATACAGGCCGCACCCCTTGGTACCGATCCAGTAGTGGCCGTAATCATCGTGATATATGGCACGCACCTGTTTGCTGAAATTCAGAGAGGTGAAATCGCTGAAAAAGTGCTCGTCGAAATTGAACGGGCCGTCGACGAAGGTGTATATGCCACCACCGTCGGTAGCGACCCAGAGTATGCGCTGTCTGCTGTCGTAACAAAGGTCGTAGACGCTGTAGGGGATGTCGAGGATGCGTGTGGCGCCGGTGGAGGGGGTCACCATCATGGCTCCTTCGCTTTTGAATCCCACCACGATATTGTCTCCGGCGCTCACAATGCTGCCGATGAGTCCCCGCATATATCGGGGCGGATTGATGGTGCATACAAATTTCCGCTCCCGGGCGCTGCTATCGTACATGGATATGGTGTAATTCTCGTCGAGGATATAGTATCTGCCCTCTGCGGCCTCACACATATGTTTAATCGGAGTGTCGAAGCTAAAGGCGGCCGACGGCTCAAAGTTGCACTTTTGGCCGTCGGAGGATTTGACTGCGAAAGTGAGCAGGCTGTCGCGGCGGGCCACCAGGAGCTGCCCGTGGTTGTCGAACATCAGATTGATAATGTCGGAGTAATGCACGCCCGGGAGGTCGGCGACGACAAATTTTCGCGTGGCATGGTCGTAATAACAGAATGTGCCGTCCGACTTCATGGCTATGGCCATCCCGCCCGGCGAAGCAGCGCTTCTGTACGAGCTGTTGATTTCGGGGTGATGCTCCACCCGTCCGGTAGATGGATCGAAGCGGTCGAATCCGTAGTTGGAGTGAATCCAGAGGATGCCATCGTCGGACTCGTGAATCTTTTCTATGAGGAATCCTGAGATCTGACCGCTTTCGCCGAACCCCGAGCGATAAACGTCGATGTCGTATCCCCGGTGACGGTTCAGGCCCTCGTATGTGCCTGACCACATGTAGCCCGAACGGTCCTGATGAAGACAGAACACCGACATCGACGACAGTCCGTCGCGGCTTGTGATGATGTGCATGGTCTCTGCCCTCACAGAGGTCGACAATGCCGGGAAGAGACACAATGCCAATGCAAGCGAACGTAGGATTTGTCCAAAATTTTTCATGCATGAAGATTTAAGAGACATGCAAAGATATACATAAAAGCCGAGAAATCAGCGCCGGTCCACAATAAGTTGCAAATCTGGACATCATTATCACAAATTTGGACAAGGACAGAAATCTAAATCTAATACCTTAGCGCCGTGAATCGGGATCCTCTGAATCTAAAACCAAAACCAGATATTATGAGACATTATCTATTAGCTGCATTAAGCTTGTGCTGCGTGGCGTCATATGCCGGGCAGCGCTATTATGCGTCACCCGAAAGCCACGGCGACGGGAGCGGCCGGTCGTGGGAGAACGCATCGAGCCGGCTATATGATTTGATAGAAATCGCCGAGCCGGGCGACACCATCCTTGTGGCAAACGGCCGCTACTACGGCGGCTTCAATGTGCGCAGCGGCGTGACAGTGCTCGGTGGGTTCACTGAGGGTAACGAATCTCTTGACAACAGGACATCACCCGCGGAGGATTCCGACGAAGGCTCAATACTCGACGGCAACCACCGCTTTCGTGTGCTCACGCAGACAGCGGCAGGTACAGCGCCGGCAAAATTCGATGGCTTTGTCATCGAGAACGGCACAGCCAGCTCGGGCGCCGGCGCGCTTATCAGCGCCGGATGCACACTGGAACACTGCGTAGTGCGCAACTGCAGCAGCGGTTTGCACGGAGCGGGAGAATATATAGAAAGAGTGAATGGTGTGGCCATCAGCTCAGATAAAGCCACCCACACAGTGAGTGTCATCGCCAAGAAATATACGAGCAATCTGTGCCAGTATGACCGCGCCGAGTACTTCGCAGAATCCGCAAGGTCGCTCAGCGGTGTTCAAAGCCGCATCCTTACCGCCGACGAGGCGCAGACCTTGCTCAGCTATCCTGAATATGAGATTGTAAGCGCGACGCTTGCCGCTAACGGCTTTACTGATTTCGGCACCACTTCAATATGGACTTCGACTGAGACTGAATCGGCCGGCCTTGAAGGCCGATTCGCCCTGAATCTGTCTACTCGCGAACTGCTGCCTCTCAACCGCTGGCAGTATTGCCGCGTGTTGCCCGCCGGTAGTTATACGGCGTCAGGCGGGCGCCCCTTAGGCGGCGGAATCAGGGCCACCGATGGCGCTGTGATACGCCACTGCACTGTGACCGGCAACTCAGCTACTCTCGGCTCAGGCATCCATGCGCGCAATGGCGTAGTCATTTCAAATACCAATATCCACGACAATTTGTCGAACAATGAGCTGAATGTAGACGATTCGGTGGTTGTCGAGGACTTTTCGGGTGTAGACAGCGTCATCTCCGACGGCGAATCCGATCCTGTCATCAACAGCACAGTCAGCGCCGGCTCGGAAATAATGCTCTCCATGCAGGGCTTCACATCATATTCTCTCTACTCTGTCTCCGGCTGCCTCATCGCCGCCGGGACCGTCGGCCCCGACTGCGTCGTAGCCGCTCCCGGCACAAAAGGCATGTATCTGCTCTCTCTTTCCGGCTCCGGTCTCCGCGCCACAACAGTAAAAATCGTAGTAAAATGAACAAATATAAATATCTGCTGCCCTTTGCAGCGTTTCTGCTGACAACCGGCTCGGCTCTCGGCGCTGAAGCTGTGGTCAGCTCAAGCATCTCCGACAACACAGCATCGTGGATTCTGGAAAACGACGCTTTGCGGTTCACCGTACGCTGGACCGCTGAAGGCGGCATCGAACTTACCCAATTTCACAACAAGGCCGCCAATGCCGACGTGACCGGCAATGGCAACGAGCTGTTTGATTACCAAGGCAAATATCTCTCGAACGAGGCCCGACGCCCCTCGCGCGACTTCCACTATACGGCATCCGGGAAAGGATGGGAGCTGGTCGGGGCGTCGGACCGCCCCATTGCCATGTCGTCGGCCATGCCCGACGTATGCGTGGGACACGAACTGGTGGTGTCGGTACGTAAGGATGATTTCCAGGCTAATCTTCATTTCGAGCTGTACAACGACAACGGTGGCCTGCGCTATCAGGCTTACATAAAGAACCTGTCGGACTGCGATAATCTGCTCATTGAGCGCTCCGACGTACTTTCGCTTGACATAGCCCGCACCGAGCACAATCTCCACTATGTGACGAACAGCAAATGGCTCAGCACTACGGGCAATATGGAGGAGGCAACCCTTACCGGCAATGCCAACGACGTGGCCAAATGCTTTATTTGCCTCGACGCCGACGGCACAGGCTGGTATATGGCTCCCGAAACCAACTGGAAGACACAGTACGGCCCCGAGGAGCGCGGCAAGAAAGAGTCGCCGTCGTACTACTATCAGCTCCGTCCTTTCGCCACAATGACAGCCTGGGCTGCTTCCTCGCCTGAGCGCGTAAAAGTGCTCACCAGCCCGGAATCGCTGCAGCTCAATCTGTTTCCCGGCGAAGAATTTGAGTATATCGCCGTAAACCTCACAGCATTCAAGGGCGATATCATCGACGGCAAAATGGCGGTGGAGAATCATTTCCGTCGCCGCTTCCACTTCCACGACACGGCCACCTCAATGATGGTTAACGACTGGGAATGGTTCCGCAACGGCTTTCGCACATCGGAGTATCTCCTCGGCACCGTAATGCCCAAGGCTGTGCGTGCCGGCTACGACATGCTGCTGATCGACGACGGCTGGAACAACTCGACCTCTGACGGCAAATGGATTACCGAGAACGACCTAACACGCGACCCGATAGAGCCTAATGTCCCCGGCATTCCCGACATGGCCGAGTTTTCCGAGAAACTTCGCACCGGAGGGCTGCGTCTTGGCCTGTGGTACTCCAATTCCGGCGGAGGCCACAACAACGGCAACGACCTTGCCGATCCCGAGGTAATTGCCGCCAAAAAGACCAAAATAGAGACGATGATCAGCAACTACGGCCTTACGCATCAGGCAGTGGACCTCACTCAGTATTGGCAGTGCCTAACGGAGACCGCTTATTCGCACCCCTCCGACAACGTATATCGCAAAAATGTGCTCTCACGCAATATGATGAACGAAATCGTAGATGCAAATCCGTCGTTCGAAATCAAGGTGACAAGCGAGCTCGATCTCTATCCCAATCCGGGCGACCGCATGACCGAGCTGCTGCATCTGCCCAACAACGGCTGGATGACCATTACCGGCAACGACACCCCCGTAGAGGCTCTCGGCATATTCTTCGGCCATCTGCCGCTTAATGCCGTGTACCTCGGATCGGGAGGAGACCCCTCGGAGACCACCGACATACTATATGCCGCTCTGTGCGGACGCGATGTGAAAGCTTACACCTTCCCCGATCGGTGGAGCGAAAAAGGGATAGAACTTACCGGGAAATTCAACCGCTGGCGCAAGAACAGCCGCGTGAAAGAAGTAGCCTCCGCCATCGTTCATCCCGTGTGGCTCGGCAAAGGGTGCACCTCGGCCGACGCATCGCAGTGGAACCCCAAGGAGGGTCCGTACGTGTGGATGTTTATGGACGACAACGACCGGCGTTCGGCTATGGTAATCGCCACAAGCGGCGGACACGGCATAGAGAAGGCTTCAGCCGCATATCCGCTCCGCTGGCTCCACCCGCAGATGAATTACATCGTTGAGGATGTGACTCTCGACGACAACGGCACCTTCACCTACACATATAAGGGACGCTTCCCGGGCAGCGAACTGAACCGGGAGGGGCTCAACATCGACCTTTCGGAAAACACCTCGCAGGCCAAGGCCTTCTGGCTGACCGCCGACAACGGCGACGACCGTCAGATAGTGTTCGCCGATGAGAATGTAGCCTCGTGCCGGATATCCAGCACCACCGTAGAGGCCACTGGCACGCCGTCGGCCACTGGCAAAGTGATAGTCTATGGCGAAGGCACCACCATGATCTGCGATATCACCTTCGACGCCGCCGGGCAAGGCTCGGCCGACATTACCGAAATCCGCAACAACGATGTACCCTATCCCGGCAAAGAACTCAAGACTGTGCGTATCGAACTGGAGGACTACAACGGCTCGGTGACAAAGTCCAGCGAAAGCATCTCCATGAACCGCTTCGACAACGGCAACCCCGATAGCGAACACGGCTTCAGCTCCGTAGCCATAATGCAGGCTCCCGGCGACTATGTGATTTACAATCTGCCGGCTCTTACCCCCGGCACCTATAAGGTGAGCCTCAACTACAAGCTCTCGCTGTCGAAGCGAGGCTCGGCACAGTTCTACATCAACGGCACGGCCATGGGCGATGCCATCGACCAGTCGGCCTCGGAGAGCGAACAGATGCTCAACGCCGATCTCGGCACCTGCGTAATCAGCAGCGGCGATGGCGTGAAGCTGAAGATGGAGCTTGTCGACGGCGGGAAGTCGGGCACCGGCACATATATCGGAGCCAATTACATAGTTTTCACACCTGCAAACAATTAAAGGGAATTAACTAACATAAAGATAATACCATTATGAATTTTAAACCGATTATCACCGCACTCGGGCTCGGGCTGGCTCTGACAGCCAACGCAGCCACCATAAGCACGTTCGACTGGACGGACTTATGCGAAGAGATGACTTCGTCGGTGCTCTCAGCCGACCAGCTGGCCGCCATCACCGACAACAATCAGGAAACAGCCGCGGTAACCGAACTTACCGAGGACATGACCGTGACTTTCAAAATGCGCGAAAGTCTGAAACTCTCCAACTACACCGTCACCGGCGACAACACCACCGACAACGGTCCCAAATCGTGGACTATCGAAGGATCGGACAACGGCACCGACTGGAAGACCATCGAAACACGTTCGAATCAGTCGTACAACGAGCCTTACTGGACCATCAACCGCAGCCTTGTCCCGAACTCTGACCGCGACAATATGGCCTCGTACAGGTATATACGTTTCACGTTCCCGGCCGGGAAATTCGGCTTGGCCGAATTGCAGCTTTTCGGCTTCCCCGCACAGCTGCAGCAGGGCATCACGGCCAATGGAGGTGTGCTCCGCGCACAGCATCGCGGCTTCAACCAGAACGGCTTCTATGAAATCTACACCAACCTTCTCAGCGACAAAATCTCCACAAAATATTGCGTGACAGGCAACAGGAGCCTTTGGGTGGAATATGTGTCGCCCAAACCTGTGAAAGTGCAGTCGTACGCCCTCACAAGCTGCGTGTCCTCCCCGGGCCGCGACCCGAAGACATGGCGATTCGAAGGATTCAACGAGGAGACATTTACATGGGAAGTGCTTGATCAGCAGAGCGGCGTAAAATTTACACAGCGCTTCAGCACTCTTGTATTCCCTGTTGAGACTGAAAAAGCCTACTCGCGCTTACGCCTTTCTATCACAGCCAACAACGGCGATGGCGACACTCAATTCTGCAAATGGCATATCTTCGGCACTGAAACTACCGATCAGGAGCGCATCCGCGTGGCTTGCGTGGGCAACAGCATCACCGAAAATACCGCCCTTTCCGAAGCCGAAAAATATCCTTCGCAACTGAGCGCCCTTCTCGGCAATGTATATCAGGTGCTCAACTATGGTATCAGCGAGCGCACGCTGCTCAAAAACGGCAATAAGCCCTATGTGAAGGAATGGAAATACACTGAGGTGCTGGGATGGAACCCCGACGTAGTTGTCATCGACCTCGGTACCAACGACTCCAAAGAGTCGATATGGAGCTCTCATCGCGGAGAGTTTGTAAGCGACTATACCGAGCTGGTAAATGCATTCAAAGCCCTTCCAAGCCATCCTAAGGTATTCATCTGCAAGCCACTGCCGGCCTACAGCAACAATATGAATATACGCGGCGATGTGATCCGCGACGAGATTTGTCCGAAAATCGACGAAGTCGCCGATGCTACAGGCGCCACTGTCATCGACCTATATGCCGCCCTCTCGGGCAACGAATCGCTGCTCTACGACGGTGTGCACCCCAACGCCTCCGGCGCTACTATCATGGCCAACGTTGTGGCTAATGCCATCAATCCCGATATCGACATTCCCGCCGATATGTATTCTACACTGGCTGTATACGACTGGACCGACCGCGCCACCCTGTCGGCTGCCGGCAATGATGCCGACATCACAGCTATCGCCGACAACAATCCCGCTACTGCTATGACCATCTCAGCACAGGACGGCACAGCCAAGGTGATCGCACAGCTTGAAGAGGGCGTAAAACTCACCGCTTATTCCGTCACATCAGGCACCGATGTGGCCGAAGCCCCCGCAGCCTGGACTCTGCAGGGATCGAACGACGGCACAGAGTGGACTGATGTCGACAGCCGCTCAGGGGTCATCTTCAGCCACAACGGCGAAACCCGCCTGTACGAATTCAGTCTGCCCGACGACCGCAACACGCTGCCGTCATACAAATATTACCGCCTGATAATGACTCCCGCCGATGGCAAGCAAACAGTAAATCTCTCCGAATGGCAGCTTCTCGGCTTCCCTGAAAAAATCGTCACGGAAATCACCGGTAATGGCGGCGTCATCTCCGGCGAACATCCCGGATACAATTTCGGCGAATATGTGGAAACTGTTGATAACCTGATTACCGACAACATCAACCAGAAATACTGCGCTTCGGGCTATTACACCGGCTGGGTAGAGTATAGGTCGATGGAGAAAATCTCCCTCACCGGCTACGCGCTTATTTCGTGCAAAGACCTGCCCAACCGCGCGCCCAAGAGCTGGACACTTCAGGGCTACAATGCCGAGACCAACACGTGGGAGACTATCGACGAGCGCACCGACTGCGACTTCCTCACCAATCACCACACCCTGCGCTTCGATGTAGCACCATCCAACAGCTATGAGCGTATCCGTCTGAACATCACTGCCAACAAGGGCGAAGTGAACATGCAGCTGGCCAAATGGCAGCTTTTCGGCACCACAGGCGGCGAACGCAAAATCAAAGTGGCCTGCACCGGCAACAGCATCACAGCCAATGCACGCCTTGACGAAGAAAACCGCTATCCGGCTGTGCTGCAGAGCCTGCTTGGCGAAGGATACTATGTAGAGAACTTTGGCGAAGGTGGAGCTACAATCATCAGAGGCTCGTCGCACCCCTACTGGGACCAGCAGAAATATAGCGCGGCCCTGGCTTTCGAGCCCGATGTTCTCGTGGCTAAATTCGGCACCAACGACTCCAATCCCGACAACTGGAAAAAGAAAGATCAGTTTGTCAACGACTATGTAGAGTACATCAACTCGTTCAAGGCTGTGAATCCCGACATCAAGGTGATCCTCTGCTACCCCATCGCTTCGTGGAACAACACGATGTCTATCGTCGATGAAACAGTCACTTCTGAAATTATCCCGATGATTGACGAAGTGGCACGACAGACCGGCGCCACCGTCGTAGACCTTCACAGCCCCACCGAAGGCAAGGTCTACCTCACCTACGACTATGTGCACCCCTGGAACGAGGGTACCATACTCATGGCCCGACATATCGCGCCGGCCATCAATCCCGAAGTAGTGCTTCCCGAGGTGGCGCCCGGTTTCTGGCAGCGTATTGAGGAGTTTGACCGCACCGACCACGCCGTAAGCCGTCAGCGTGTGAACCTCGCTCCTCTGTTCGACAACAATCCCGACACGGAAATCGAGCTGGGCACCATCCCTGCCGAAGGTATGGAAATCGAGTTCGAGCTTCCCGAGAACTTCCGCGCCACCGGATATGCCCTCACCACCGGAAGCTCCGATCCTGCCACCGCCCCCACATCGTGGACACTTCAGGTATCGGCCAATGGCATCGACTGGAAAGATCTCGACAGCCGCTCCAATCAGGTATTCCTCTCCACATACGAGACAAATATGTATCAGGTAGCCATCGAAGGCAACCGCACCACAAGCGCCCGCGATATTCCTACCGGCAAATACTTCCGGGTGATTTTCCACGGCAGTGACACGGAAAAGGCGATGGCTAAGGCCGATACCGAGGCCGGCGGAAGCGCCACCCTGTCGGAAATCCAGCTCTTCGGCGCCAACGAGAAGCTTGCTACCGATGTGACAGCCAATGGAGGCACTATCACAGGTCAGTATCCCGGCTTCCAGGCCGACGGATATAACGAGACCGTAGGAAACCTCATCGACAACGACATCGCTACCAAATATTGTGTGACTGGCCACAAATCATGCTGGATACAATACGATACGCCTACTCCCGTCGTTGTCGACCGCTACTCGATCACTAATGCCAACAATCATGTGGGACGCAATCCCAAATCGTGGACCCTCGAAGGATCGAACGACGGTAAAAACTGGACGACACTCGATACCCGCAACGACCAGTCGTTCATGGTTCGCCTCAACACCGTGGAATACCCGGTTAATAATTCGGAACCCTACTCTCACTATCGTCTCAACATCAACGAAAACAATGGTGACAACGATCTCCAGCTGGCCAAATGGCAGCTCTTCAAGAAGATCAGTACCGACGTAACCGCCGTTGAGAGCGATGATGAGGAGGCCTCTGCTCCGCTTTACAACCTCAGCGGTATGCCCGTCGACAAATCCTATAAAGGGGTCGTCGTTAGCAAAGACCGCAAATACTTAGCAAAATAGATTATTCTTGTATAAAGGGAGGCTGTGCCGCATATCATTGCAGCACAGCCTCCCGTATTTTTCACCATCACTACGATTTGAGATGCAAATGCATGCGGGAGATAATGAACACAAAAGCATGAGGTTTGGGGATGAAAAAGATTGTGCATGTTTTTGCAATTAGCTCCCGCATTTGCCGTTTTACTATTACAGGAGGGGGATTCACGCCATTGAAATTGAATTGTTTCCGATGAAAATGAAGCAATTGCTAAAAAATAGAATTATCATGGGAAGAAATGCCGCACGCATTGCGGTAGCGTTATGGCTCGCCGCAGGAAACTTTATGAGCCTCAGCGCTGCCAGGCCGTACAATGTCAGTTCGCCCCAAGGGAAGACGAAGGTGACGGTGGTGCCGTCAGATTCGTTGCGCTTTACGGTGTCAACTCCCTCGGGCCAACGGATCGATGCCGCAGTGGCAATGCACCTTGGCGACAAATGCCTTGGCATCGGGTCAAAAATGAAGAAGGCTAAGACAACGGCCCACGATGGGGTGATAAAGCCTGTGGTGCCTCTGAAATATGCTGAGATTCGCGACCGCTACACCGATGCGCTTCTGAGTTTCGGCGATTTCGATGTAGAATTTCGAGTATTCGACAATGCTGTTGCCTACAGATTTATCACTCATTTCGCACACCCGATAGATGTAATGGCCGAGGACTTCAGAGTGAGTCTGCCTCAGGCCGTTATGGCCCATCTGCAGCAGCCGCGCGGCTGGAAAACCGCTCAGGAGGAGCCATACACCCACAAGCCTCTTGACCGATGGGATGAGACCGACCGCATGAGCCTCGTTCCGGCGCTTTTCGAGCTGCCCGGCAATGAATGGATGCTCGTGTCGGAGAGCAATTTGCGCGACTACGCAGGAATGTATCTCAAGGGCAACGGCAGCGGCTTCAACTCGGTATTCCCACGGATGCCGCTGAAATTCGGCGAAGATGGCGACCGCAGTGTGACCATAGAGGAGGAAGCCCCCTATCTGGCACGCACAGCCGGCGAGCGAGCCTTCCCATGGCGATACATGGCCTTCGGGTCGGGAGCCGATATAGCCTCGCAGACACTCACAGCTCAGTTGAGCGACCCTTGCGAGCTTGACGACATCTCGTGGATACGCCCCGGCAAAGCCGCCTGGGAGTGGTGGAACGGCGCTTCGGTATATGGCGACGATGTCGATTTCGAGTCGGGATTCAATCTTGATACGTACAAATATTTCATCGACTTTGCAGCGAAGCATGGCATCGAATATATCGTCCTCGACGAAGGCTGGGCAAAATCAACGATGGATCCGTTCACTCCCAATCCTCGCGTAGATGTGATGGAGCTAATCCGCTATGGCAAGGAGCGAAACGTTGGGCTGATTCTGTGGATGACATGGCTTAACGTCGAAAGACATTTCGATATGTTCCCAATCCTGGCGGAGTGGGGCATAAAGGGCCTGAAGATCGACTTCATGGACCGTACGGACCAATGGATGAACGACTATCTGGAACGTGTGGCCAAAGCTGCCGCCGACAATCATTTGCTCGTGGATTTCCACGGGGCTCATAAGCCCTCAGGGCTCGACGTGCGCTATCCCAACGTGATCTCTTACGAAGGTGTGCGCGGCATGGAGCAGATGGGCAACACATGTCCCGACAACTCTCTCTGGCTTCCCTTCATGCGCAACGCCGTTGGGCCGATGGATTACACCCCCGGAGCCATGCTGAGCATGCAGCCCGAGGCATATGGCTGCGATCGCCCCAACTCGGCTTCAATCGGCACCCGAGCCTACCAGATGGCCCTGTTCACTACCTTCGAGAGCGGACTGCAGATGACCGCCGACAGCCCCACGATGTATTACCGCAACCCCGAGTGCGCCCGATTCATAGCCGACGTGCCCGAGACATGGGATGAGACCAGGGTGCTCGTTGCCGAGCCCGGGGTGCTCTATGTGGTGGCCAAGCGCAAAGGCGAAGAATGGTGGATGGCAGCCATGCGGGGCGATGGCGACAGATGGCGCGACGTCACTGTGCCACTCGATTTCCTTTCTCCGGGCGGGAAATACGATGCCGAATGGTTTGAGGACGGCATCAATGCGCCCCGTCAGGCCATGGACTACCGACATAAGACCGCAATGCCGGTTCTCTCCGATAGCATCACCATGCACTTGTCGCGCAACGGCGGCTGGACCGGCCGCTTCCGTCCGTTCTGATCCCGCACACAAAGTGGATCTATGCGGTGAGGCTCATGGTTATGCCGATGTTTGCTTTTGTTTTCATTGCGTTGTAACATTGCGCATGCCGGAGCAGGGGGATTTTCGGGGGAAATATCGGGATTACCGCTGAAAATACATATATTTGCAGATGTAATCCGGATGTGTATGGAGAATATTCTTGAAGTTTGTGCCGGCGATATCGGCTCAGTGATGGCTGCTGCGGAAGGCGGCGCACAAAGGGTGGAGCTTTGCGCGGCTCTGGCTCTGGGCGGCGTGACTCCCTCAGAGGGGTTTGTCCGCGCGGCGGCAGCGCAGATAGGTGTGAAATGTCATGTGCTCATCCGTCCGCGCGAAGGCGATTTTGTCTATACGCGCTATGAGGCGGAGATAATGCTCGACGACATCGACATGGCGGCGCGCTGCGGCGCTACGGGGGTGGTGATCGGGGCACTGACGCCTGACAACAGGATTGATGCCGACATCTGCGGCACGCTTATTGAGCGTGCCAAAGAGGCGGGATTGAGCGTGACCTTCCACCGGGCTTTCGATTGCGTGGCAGATCCGCTGGAGGCTCTTGAGACGGTGATAAGCATGGGCGCCGACCGCCTGCTGACTTCCGGCTTGGCGCGGACGGCGATGGAGGGTGCCGACATGTTGCATCGCCTCAATCTCCATGCCCGTGGCCGCATATCGCTCATCGCTGCAGCCGGGGTAAGCAGCGCCAATGCTGCCCAGGTGCTCCGGCGCAGCAGTTGCCACGAAATCCATGCTTCCGCCCGCAAGCCGGTAAGGTCGTTGGCAGAATGTAGCGAAGGGGGCGTAAGCTCCGAATTTTATTCCGACACGCGGCTTACGACCGACGCCGCGGAGGTTCGGGCCATACTTAAAGCCATACAGAAACCATGAAACGCATCGCCGTGTCCCTGCTCCTTTCGGCGGTAATATCTCCCGCCGCTTTTTCCGCCAATCCCGACCGGGTGAGGCAATACACCGACTATCTGTATTCCACGATGATCCTGCCGGACAGTCTCGACTATCCGCGCGAATTTTACGAGCGCAATGTGGCGCTGGCCCTCGACATGCGCGAAAAGATGCCGTGGGGCAGCCTTGTGCCCGAGCGCGAACTTCGCAATTTCGTGCTGCCGGTGCGAGTCAACAACGAGCATCTCGACGATGCCCGGCAGGTGCTGATCGACTCTCTCATGCCGAGGGTCGCCGGCCTTGGCATGACGGAAGCGGCGCTCGAGATCAACCACTGGCTACACGAGCGGGTCACCTACCGTCCATCCGACTCGCGCACATCGCCGCCGCTCGCCACCCTGCGCACCTCCTTCGGCCGCTGCGGCGAGGAGTCGACCCTCGGCGTAGCCGCCATGAGGGCCATGGGGATACCGGCCCGACAGGTCTACACCCCCCGCTGGGCGCATACCGACGACAATCACGCATGGGTGGAAGTGTGGACCGACGGCCGATGGCATTTCCTCGGCGCCTGCGAGCCGGAGGCAGTCCTCGACCTCGCATGGTTCAACGATCCCGCCTCGCGCGGCATGCTGATGAACACCACGGCCCTCGGCCGATACGACGGCCCGGAAGAGGTGCTGGCCCGTACCCCCGTCTCCACGCAGATCAATGTCACCGACAATTACGCACCGGTGGATACCGCGCGGGTGACAGTCGTCGGCCGCGACGGCAAGCCGGCGGAGGGAGCGCAGCTCTACTTCATGCTCTACAATTATGCCGAATTTTATCCCATAGCGCAGAAAACCACCGACAGCACCGGGGAAGCGCGCCTTACCACCGGTCTGGGCGACCTCGTGGTGTGGGCCGTCAGCCCGGACGGACGCCTGTTCGGCATCGACAAATACACAGTCGGAAGCAAACAGCCTCTGCGCCTCGCGCTCGACAAAGACGAAAGCTGGACGGGGACGTTCGATTTCACCCTCGTGCCGCCCCGACAGGCCAAAAACAAGGTGGAGGTTCCCGAGAAACTTCGCCAAGCCAACACCCGACGGCTCGCCCGCGAGGATTCCATCCGAAATGCCTATATGGCAACGTTTTATACCCCTCAGTCAGCCGCCGACATTGTGCGCAGTCACCACCTCCCTGACTCCGCCGCCCTCTATCTGCCGCAGGCTTACGGCAATCATGCGGCCATTTCCGGCTTCCTGACGCGAGCCAAAGACCCCGCTCTCGCCATCGAATTTCTCGCCTCGCTCAGCGAGAAAGATATCCGCGACATCACCCCCGGGATTCTCGATGAATTTTACACCGATTCTGTCCCTGCGGGCTACGACCGCGGGGAGTACGTGCGCTGCGTGATGTGTCCGCGCATCTACAACGAGACCCTCACCCCCTATCGCTCCTTCTTCCTACGGGAGATTCCCGAAAGCGAACGCACGGCTTATCGCAACGACCCTCAGCGATGGATCGACCGCATCGGCCGGGAGATTGCCGTAGCATCCGGAGAAACATACTCGAAAAATATCCACATTTCGCCCGAGCAGGTCTACACGCACCGGCGTGACATCCCGCCGCTGTCGCGCGACATCTTTGCCGTGGCCTCGCTGCGCTCGTTTGGCGTGCCCGCCTATCTCGACCTTGTCACCATGACGCCTCACTATATCCACCAAGGCAAGGACACCGAGATAGTGTTCAGCGACGGTCAATCGGGCGAATCAGAGCCGCTCAAAGCCACCCTACAACTCGAATACGACAAGGTGGGACGCCTTGACGATCCCGGCTACTACACCCACTTCACCCTCTCTCAAATCAAGGATGGCAAGCCGCAGCTGCTCAACTTCAACGAAGGCGCAACATGGCGCAACACATTTGCCGACGGCGTCGACATGCCCGCCGGTCATACAATGCTGGTGAGCGGTCAGCGGCTCGCCGACGGCTCGGTGATGGCGCATGCTTCAGTTTTCACCGTCGCGGAAGGCTCGCATACACATCAGCCCCTCATCATCCGTCAGGACACCACAGCCATCCAAGTGATAGGCAACTTCAACAGCGAAAATCTCTACCTTGATGCCGCAAGCGGGCAGCGCCGGTCGCTCCTCTCCTCCACCGGCCGCGGCTACTACGTCCTCGCCCTGATCAAGCCCCACCACGAGCCCTCCTCACATGTGCTCAACGACCTGAGGCAGCACGCCGCCGACTTCGAGAAGTGGCCAGGAAAAATAATGCTCATCACAGCCGGCGAACCCTCGGCTGCCGGCGCCATCTCCTCCGAATTTCCCGGCCTCCCCTCCAATGCCATTCTCGGCACAGACGTCAGCGGCACCATCGCCGGTGAACTTCAGCCATTCGGCTCCGGATATCCCATCGTAATAATAGCCGACACCTTCAATCGGGTTGTCTTTGCCTCAGAAGGCTACACCATCGGCATCGCCCAAAAGCTTCTCGACGTACTGAAAGCCGCCGAAGGAGATCAGAGATAACGGGAGAGGGAGAAAAGGAGGCGCGCATATGTGGCCGAGAGGTCCACGTAGGCGAGCCGGGCACGGAGGAAGTAGGAGGTCTCCTGCAGGTAGTCGAGCAGCGAGATCTGCCCGCCGTCGAGGGCCCGGCGCAGCAGGGCCTGGTTGTTGACATTCTCCACCACCGGCGCATAGCCCGCAATCTGCTCGCGCACCGAGGCGGCAGCAGCATAGTCGGAAGCGATGCTCTGTTCGATCTCGCGGCGACGCGCCGACTCGCTGTAATCCGATGCCAAAGCGCGGCTGCGGGCGGAGGCCACAGCGCTGCGGCGTGAATAGACAGGGAGGGTGATGCCCACGGCGAGTCCGTTGAAATGCGTTCCCTCCTCGAGGGCATGGCGGTAGCCCAGCGAGATGCCCGGGAGGCGCGAGGCCTTGGCCACGGCCACATTCTGCCGCTCCACAGCCTGCATGGCGCGCAGATATTCTATTTCGGGCGAGCGATCCACCCCGGCGAGATAGGCATCGAGCGGAGCCAGTTCAAGCAGCGGAAAATCGGTAAGCGTCAGGGCCGTCTCGGCCGGATCGCCGCTATTGCCGGCAAGCGCCTGCAGCTCATGAATCAACGTCTGCCGCTGAGACTCGGCCTGCTGCAGCTCCGAGAGCGAGCGCACCGTCTCGATTTTCATCTTGTTGAGGTCGAGGATGGTAGTCTCGCCATGCTGCCACGCCCGCTCATAGGCCTCGCGCAGTTCGATCATCGACCGGTGCAGCTCCGAGAGGATCTCCACCCGGCGGTTGGC
>CAJLLX010000022.1 GCA_905207535.1 uncultured Muribaculaceae bacterium
AATTATTTTCCAAGAAATAACGACTTTTTAGTTACTTATTTTGGAAAAACTCAGATACATTAACACCTATCAGTAAAAGACCAGAGATGATTAAGGGGTGTTCTCCGGTGGACAACAATAATTATATGTTCACCAAGGAGGAAAAAGACAGATTCTTATCTCTTAATCCATCAGCGAAAGAATTAATGCACAGATATATCGGTGCAGAAGAATTTGTCAAAGGTTACGAACGATTTTGTATATATGTTGAAACAGATGATGAAAGATATTTAGCATATAGCATTCCAGAGCTTTGTTCTCGTTTCGACCAGGTCGCCGAATTTCGACAAGCAAGTACAAAAGCTGCCACACGTAAATATGCAGAACAACCTTACAGGTTTATTGAGCAGAAATATCAGCGCAAAAAATCAATCGTTGTCCCACAAACTGGTTCGGAAGCAAGACGATATATCCCAATGGGAGTTGCCGATGAGAACTGTGTATTATCAAATGCTGTACGATTGATTTATTGTGAAGATGGATATGACCTCTATTTACTTGGTCTACTGTCTTCATATATGCATATGGTTTGGGTTAGAGCTGTAGCTGGTCGAATGAAAATGGACATGCAATATGGAAATACAACCTGCTATAACACATTCCCATTCCCGAAGCTAACAACTGCCGAGAAAGAGGAACTGGAGCGTCTTGCGCAGAATATTCTTAATGTCCGCGACGAGAACTTCGATATGACGCTCGGCGAAATGTATAATCCGGAAACCATGCCGGAAGAACTGCGCGATGCTCACCATCAGCTTGACCTCGCAGTGGAGCGCATCTACCGTTCCGAACCGTTCACTTCTGACGAAGAACGTCTTGAACATCTCTTTAAGCTCTACGCCAAAATGACAAAGAAATAATGGGAACAAAATCATTTAAACCACGACACATTGTTTCAGCAATGCACCTCCAAGAAATTTTGAAGGAAATGTATCGTGTGCTTTCTGATTTTGAGGCTATATCTTTAAGCGAGTATTCAAATTACTCGCTTTGTCTGTCTCATTTTGGCAAAATAGAGATTCAGCATAATAGTAAATTGGATGCCGTATATAGTTGGGGGCTACGTCATTTTTTCCACATTCTTCTTGATGCAGAAACCCAAACTATCGTCTCTAACAAATTTATAAACTACAAAACGTGCATTGAATTTACCAATCAGATGATATGTGAATCAATGCACGACTGGGAATATAGTGTCGAGTGTTCCTATGGCGATGCATGGCCTATCGAGGAAAGATGCACATATTGGCTCAACGATAACAAACACTTAAACGAAGTAATAGACGGATACAAATGGATTGGTGACTATTGGAAAATAGCTCACAATGAGTTTGTTGACCTATGGAATATAATACAAAACGAAACTGACATCTCTGGTATTCATCTTAGTTTCCTGAAGGAGTACCTTCTTGAAAATATTTATGGCATAAAAGGATATATGCCTAAACGATATGATGAATACAGATATGATTATGCTCGAATATTTTCCGAGCAAATCAATGATGATAAAATAGACCGCCTTATCGACGAAGGACTCAAATTGCAAAAGAATCTTACCTATTACGTCGAAAATGCAATGCCCGAAATCAATCTATTTACTGAGTCCAAAGTGCAAGACATAGTAAAGCACATCATCAATGTTTTTGTGTCCTACCATTATTACGAACTCGGCAAATGTATAATCTTAAAGTCTGACATGAATTAATTATGACAAATCTCGTCGAAGTACAATATGCCCAAACGGGCAAGTCAAGCAATACCGATGAACTCGGTATGCGTGAAATGCAAGGTATGGTTTATGCTCAGCGCCATCGTCAGCACTTGCTCGTCAAGGCTCCGCCGGCATCGGGTAAAAGCCGCGCCATGATGTTTGTGGCTCTTGATAAACTCGCCAATCAAGGCGTTAAAAAAGTAATTGTGGCCGTTCCGCAGCAAAATATCGGTCGAAGCTTCAAGGACACCCCCTTGAAGAAGTTCGGATTTTTTGCAGACTGGAACGTAGCCCCTTATTGGAACCTTTGCCTCAATGCCGGAAGCGAGAACTCCAAGAAGTCGATTGTCAGAGAATTTCTCGATCATCCCACCGCTACTAAACTCGTCTGCACTCATGCCACGCTCCTTAACTCGCTCAACGGCATTGATGCGCGAAAACTTGACAACGTTTTCTTCGGCATCGACGAGTTTCACCACGGCTCGGCTGACGAGGACAACCGTCTCGGCACTCTCATTCGTCGACTTCTGAACGAGACATCGGCTCATATACTCGCCATGACCGGCTCGTATTTCCGAGGCGATGCCGTTCCGGTGATGCGCCCTGAAGACGAGGCTATGTTTCAGCCGACCATAAACTACAACTACTATCAGCAGCTAAACGGTTACAAATGGCTGAAAAGCCTTGGCATCGGCTACAGCTTCTTCCAGGGCAACTATCTTACAGCCATTCCGGACGTTCTCGATACCCACAAGAAAACGCTTATCCATATTCCACACCCCAATAGCAAGACCGGGGCTTTTATGAATAAGCACGACCAGGTGGCAGAGATTATCAAGTATATCGGAGAGATTGTTGACCGGGATTATAACAACTATCTCTACAAGGTAAAGACTTCCGATGGCCGTATTCTCACCGTCGGCGACCTCGTAGAAGACAGCAAAGAACAGCGTGATGCTTTGCAGTCTTATCTGCAACGCATGAACAGCCGCGATTCGCTCGATATCCTTATAGCCCTCGGCACCGCCAAGGAGGGCTTCGACTGGGAGTGGTGCGAACACTGTATCACCATCGGTATCCGTGCCTCGCTGACCGAGGTCGTTCAGATTATCGGTCGTTGTACCCGTGACTGCGAGGGTAAGACCCATGCGCAGTTCACCAACCTCATTCCTTGCCCTGATGCAGCGCAAGATGATGTTTCTATGGCTGTCAACGACTTCTTGAAAGCCATATCCGCTTCATTGCTGATGGAGCAGGTTATGGCTCCCAAATGGAACTTCAAGACCAAGGTCGACGATGAAGACAATCCCGGAAAGCCGAAAAAGCCGGGCGAAGGCGACCACGTTATCGAGGTCAAAAACCTGCCGAAGCTCAACGAAAAGACCAAGGCCATTGTTGAAAACGACCTTGACACACTCGTAGCCACAACTCTCTCAGATAAGAATATCCGAGAAGCCATTATCGGCGAAGGTATGGCCGAAATGATTACCGAGGTCTATATCCCTAAGATTATCCGCGAAACATATCCCGATCTGAACGAAGAAGAAGTCGATGCGGTTGCAAAACACACAATTCTGATTATCGCCACGCAGGGCGAGCAGGTTGTCGGCCCCGATGATTCCGGTAACAAGTTCATCAAGATTGCCAACAAGTTTGTCAATCTCAACGACCTTGACATCAACCTTATTGCCGAAATAAATCCTTTCCAACGCGCATATGAGGTAGTCAGCAAATCGCTTACCCCTGAAGTGCTCCGCACCATCCAGTATGTTATCGAGGATAAGCGCTCAGAAAAGCTGACCGATGAAGAAGCTATTTTGCTCTTCACAAAATATCTCCCCAAGTGGCGCGAGGAAAATCCGGGAAAGGTAAAGCCGGAGATTACCGATGGCGATCCGCTGGCTCGCCGTATAGCTATGGCTATCGAACATCTCCGTCAACTCAAACGCAATAAACTCGCACAGCAGCAATGATCAACTTGGAAAAGGAACTCGAAATAATATATAACGACCCTCTCTTGGCCGATGTTACCGCTCCACGCAAGCGGGCAACATCGAGCGACCGCCTGATTGCCGGGTTCCAAGAGATACTTGCCTTCTACGAAGCCAATGGTCGACTTCCCGAAGATACGCCTGAAGAAGCCTCGCTATTCCATAAATGGACCGGGCTTCTGAAAAGTGAGAAGAAGATTGAGCGTTGTCGCCCATTCGATGACCTCGGTATTCTTCCTCATCCTGTTCAGACTGTGGAAGAACCGCAAGCCGAATATCACCGAGAGCTGACAGAGGAAGAACAGCTTGAAGCTATTCTGAACGACCCATTGCTCGCTGATATTGAGGATGGCGCTGACCTCGGCCTTTTTGACGTGCCCGAATATATGCGCCAACGCCTTGAAGCACGAAAAGAAGCCGATTATATCGGCAAACGTCGCCCTTGTGAAGACTTCGACAAGTTCGCCGATGGTTTTAAGGAGATACACCAAGGATTGAAATCCGGCAAATATCGTCTCGCAAAATTCAGTATTAAACATCTGCAAACAGGGCGATACTTTGTTGAAGATGGTATGATTGGTTATCTTGTCGGTGTTGAAAACGACAAGGTAGACCAATATGGAACTCGCGATGGTCGTACTCGCATTATTTATGAAAATGGTTCTGAATCTGATATAAAATTTAAAACCCTTACTAAAAATCTTTCCGTTACCGGGTATTCTATACAAGATTGCTCGGAAATGACTACCGAAGAATTTGAGCAGTGCTTCACTCTCACCGACAAGGATGTTGAGAGTGGCACCATCTATGTGCTCCGCTCAAAATCTTCTCGCCCCGAAATAGCAGCACTCAAAGACCTCTATAAAATCGGCTTTACCGTTACTTCGGTCGAAAGCCGTATAGCCAACGCCAAGAACGAACCGACCTATCTTTGTGCTGATGTCGAGGTTGTGGCTACATGGAAAGTCTACAATGTAAAATCGTCGACTTTCGAGGCTCTTATCCACAAACTCTTTGCGCCCGTCCAGTTACAGATAACTGTCGACGGCCACCGACCCAAAGAATGGTTTATCGTTCCTTTCCATATTATAGAGGAAGCTATAAATTTAATCATTGCTCGAAAGCCTATTATGTATGACGAAAGTCTTCAACAAATCATCTTATTGGATTGAATTATCATGGCTGATTACGAAGATTTAGATACTTACAATGGCGACCCGGTGCATGACGGCTGGGGTGACTTCGACTATAACGAGAACACGGGCGAGTTGTCGGGACTCTTTGAAGAAAAGGGCTGAAGCGCGGGCGAAAGCGAGAAAATGGGGGCGAGATTGCCGGGGAATGGAAATAATTCAGTACATTTGTCCTTTCAAAGGTGGCTGCAGGCCCGCGGCGATCGGGGTCCCGGCACCTGCTGAACATGTGTAACTATCATACGCATAGCTATATGAAGAATGTATTGGTAAGGCTCATGACAGGTATCCTGTATGTGGCCGTGATAGTGGGGGCGGTGCTGGCCGGCGGCTGGTGGTTCTGGGGACTGACTATGCTCTTCGGCCTTCTGGGACTGAACGAGTTTATCCGCATCACGAATAAAAACTTCGTGTCGAACACTACGCGCCTTCTCGACCTCGCGGGGGCCGCGCTGCTGCTCACGGCGGTGGCGCCCCCGGAGTTTCTCGACGGCCCGACGTCGGTGATATGCGGCGTGGGTTATTTCTGCTACTTCATACTGCGCTTCATCAGTCAGCTTTATGTGCAGGACGGCAACTCGCTCTCGCATCTGGCCCACTCTATGCTGGGGCAGATCTATGTGGTGTGGCCTCTGGCGCTGCTGAGCCTGCTCTATGTGGCGTTCGGCGAGTATGTGACGCTGGCCATGTTCATCCTCATATGGCTGAGCGATACCGGCGCCTTCTGCGTGGGGTCGCTGATCGGGCGCCACAAGCTCTTCGAGCGCATCTCGCCTAAGAAATCGTGGGAGGGCTTTTTCGGCGGCTTGATTTTCTGCCTGATAGCCTCGGCGGTATTTTTCTACTGCTTCCCCACGGAGTTCAACCGCATGCCCCTCCCGGCGCTGCTGGGTATGGGTGCCGTGGTGTGCATCGCCGGCACCTGGGGCGACCTTGTGGAGTCGCAGATCAAGCGCTCGCTGGGCGTGAAGGACTCGGGCAACATCCTGCCGGGCCACGGCGGCATCCTCGACCGCATCGACTCGCTGCTGCTGGCCGTGCCGGTGCTCTGCCTCTATCTCTTTATCCTGCTCTCTTTCCCCTTCTGACGATATTGTATCACGACATTCAATATTTCCGATAGTCATATGGCTTCATCACAACGTTACGACCTCCGCGGTGTTTCCGCTGCAAAAGAAGATGTGCACGCCGCCATCAAGAATGTAGACAAGGGAATCTTTCCCAAGGCTTTCTGCAAGATCATCCCCGACATCCTGGGCGGCGACCCCGAATGGTGCAACATAATGCACGCCGACGGCGCCGGCACCAAATCGTCGCTGGCCTACGCCTACTGGAAAGAGACGGGCGACCTCTCGGTGTGGAAAGGTATAGCGCAGGATGCGCTGATAATGAATGTCGACGACCTGCTCTGCGTGGGCGCCACCGACCGCATGCTGGTATCCTCCACCATCGGGCGCAACAAGCAGCTGATCCCCGGCGAGGTGATCGCAGCCATCATCAACGGCACCGAGGAGCTGCTGGCCACCATGCGCGGCTACGGAGTGGAGATCTACGGCACCGGAGGCGAGACCGCCGACGTGGGCGACCTGGTGCGCACCATCATCGTGGACTCCACCGTGACCACCCGCATGCGCCGCGACCGGGTGATCAACAATGCCAACATCGCCGGCGGCGACGTCATCGTGGGCCTCGCCTCGTTCGGCCAGGCCACATATGAGAGCGAATACAATGGCGGCATGGGGAGCAACGGCCTCACCTCGGCCCGCCACGACGTCTTCAGCCACGCCGTGGCGGAGAAATACCCTGAGACCTACGACGCCGCCATCCCCTCCGACCTCGTGTACAGCGGCAGCAAGGGGCTTACCGACACCGTGGAGGGCTCTCCATTAGTGGCCGGCAAGCTGGTGCTCTCGCCCACACGCACCTATGC
Source organism: uncultured Muribaculaceae bacterium (assembly GCA_905207535.1). GTDB lineage: Bacteria > Bacteroidota > Bacteroidia > Bacteroidales > Muribaculaceae > UBA7173. The sequence continues at coordinate 6,865 of CAJLLX010000022.1, forward strand.
CCCGGTGATCAAGAAGATACTCGAAGAGATGCGCGCCGACATCCACGGCATGGTGCATTGCACCGGCGGCGCCCAGACCAAGGTGATGCACTTCGTGGAGAACAAGCATGTGATCAAGGACAACATGTTCCCCATCCCGCCGCTGTTCAAGCTCATCCGCGAGCAGTCGGGCACCGACTGGGCCGAGATGTACAAGGTGTTCAACATGGGCCACCGCATGGAGATCTACCTCAGCCCCGACAAGGCAGAGAAGGTGATCGAGATCTCGAAATCGTTCGGCATCGACGCCCGTGTGATCGGCCGCGTGGAGGACGCTCCGGCCAACCGTCTGACCATCCTGTCGGAATACGGCCGCTTCGAGTATTGAAAAAAAGGCCGGTTGCGTCGCCTCCGTGCGAACCAAAGCGGCAAGCGCAGTTGTTGTAAGTCAGAGGGAGCGAAGCCGGGCTGACCGGCGCTGACATCCCCTCCGGTACGTTCCATCTTTTTATCACGAGCGGTATGAGCGACAACCACTACAGAGAGGGAATCACCGTCGGCAGGCCATGGCTTGCCGTAGCGCTCTGTGTGCTGGCTCTGGTGAGCATCGCCGCATGCCGCGGCAAGGGCGCCGGCGCCGAGCAGGAAGATGAGGCGGCTTCGCACCGCTTCCCCGACACCCTGCGCGTGGCCACGCTCTACAGCCCCACATCCTACTTTCTCTACCGCGACGAGCCGATGGGCTACGACTACGCGCTGCTGACGCAGATGGCCGCCGACAAGGGGGTGGCCGTCGACCTTGTGGTGGCTCACTCGCTGCAAAAGATGGTGGAGATGCTCGATTCGGGCAAGGTAGACCTCTTAGCTTACGAAATCCCCGTCACAGCCGAATATCGCAAGAAAGTGCACCCCTGCGGGCCTGAAAATCTCACATATCAGGTGCTGGTGCAGCCCAAAAAGGATAAAGAAAAGCTCATCACCGACGTCACCGAGCTTGTGGGGGAGGATATCTACGTGGAGGCGAGGTCGAAATATCAGTATCGCCTCGAAAATCTCAACGAGGAGCTTGGGGGCGGCATCAACATCCATGTCATAGACCGCGACACGCTGCTCACCGAGGACCTCATCAGCATGGTGTCGGACGAGCAGATACCCCTCACGGTGGTGGACAACGACATAGCCCGCATCAACAAGACATACTATAAGGATCTCGACATCTCCATGCCGCTGAGCTTCCCGCAGCAATCGCGCTGGGGCGTGGCTCCCGACCACGCATGGCTCGCCGACAGCATCGACCGCTGGTTTGCCCAGGAGACACCCCGCCGGCGCCAGGCCGAGCTGCTCAAACGCTACTTCGAGTTGAGCAAGATCGACATGGGCACCTTCACCCTCGACCTCTCCAAGGGTCATGTGTCGCCCTTCGACCATTTCTTCCGCGAGTCGGGCCGCGAGAACGGCATCGACTGGCGCCTGATGGCCGCGCAGGGCTATCACGAGAGCCGTTTCAACCCCGACCGCGTGTCGTGGGCCGGCGCCCGCGGGATAATGCAGATCATGCCGAGGACGGCGAGGGCCTACAATCTCGACGCCTCGCGCCTGGCCGAGCCGGAGGCCAATATCAGCACTGCCGCCAAGATAATGCGCGAACTCGACCGCTCGCTGGCCAAAAAAGTGGCCGACCCGAAGGAGCGCATCAAGTTTGTCCTCGCTGCCTACAACGGCGGGATAGGCCACGTGTACGATGCCATCGCCCTCGCGGCGAAATACGGCAAGAATCCGCAGGTGTGGAACGGCAATGTGGAGCAGGCGCTGCTGATGAAGGCCAATCCGGAGTATTACTCCGACCCTGTGTGCCGCAACGGCTATTTCCGAGGCCGCGAGACGGTGGCCTATGTGAGAGGCGTGATGAATTTCTACGAGACGCTCAAAAAGAAGGTCACCTGACCACTCCGGGCGCCCCGCTTATATATTTTCAATCTTTAAAATATTAACAACCAAAAGACTATACAGCCCTATGAAAAAATGGTATCTGTCGGTAGCTCTGGTCATGGCACTGGCCGGCTCGATGACTCTCAGCTCATGCATCGGAAGTTTCGCACTGACCAACAAGCTCCTCAACTGGAACAATCAGATAGGCAACAAATTTGTGAACGAACTGGTGTTTTTCGCCTTCTGGATCATCCCGGTATATGAAGTCACCTCCATCGCCGACGTGCTGGTGCTCAACTCGGTAGAATTCTGGAGCGGCACCAACCCCATAGCCATGGGCAAGAAGGTGATCGATGGCCAGGACGGCCGCTACCTTGTGGAGTGCGACGGCAAGGGCTACACCATCACCTCGTGCAACGACGGCACAGTGGTGCGCCTCGACTTCGACGACAGCGACCGCAGCTGGAGCGTGACCACGGACGACAATACGGTGAAATTCATGACTTTCATCGACGATACTCATGTCAACATGATCACCCCCGACGGCACCATGGCCCCTGTGGAGCTCTCGCAGGAGGGGCTGATGGCCTATCGCGAGAATGTGGTCGGCTCGATGTGGGCTGCACGCTGAAAAGCGCAGGAAAAATCGCTGTTTTAGCGTTTTTTACTGTTCCGGCTCCTCTGCTCCGCGAACACTCCGGGGCAGAGAAGCGTTGTGCAAGTGTGAGCCGTAAAAGAGTTATCGGCCCTATGTGGCCGATTCGGCCATATCGTAGCGTGGTTTAACAATTTTAAGATAAATAAACTGAAAAGTTTGCACGCTACGCTATTATTCAATACCTTTGCGTAAAGCTGGCCGCTCTGCCGGCCCGGATGCTGCGGGCATTTGCGCCCCGCGGCATCATCCCGCTACCGGAAAATAATTTAACACCCCTATACAGGATATGGAAAACAACCAGGAACTTCTAAAAACCGTAAAAGAAAAAGCCATGCTTTGGCTTACCGACCAATACGATGAAGCTACCCGTGCCGAGGTGAAGCAGATGCTTGACGCCGACGACCCCACACAGCTCATCGAATCGTTCTACAAGGACCTTGAGTTCGGCACAGGCGGTCTGCGCGGCATCATGGGTGCCGGCACCAACCGCATGAACATCTACACTGTAGGTGCTGCCACCCAGGGCCTCGCCAACTACCTCAAAGAGGCATTCCCCGACCTGCCCCAGATTTCGGTGGTCGTAGGACACGACGTTCGCAACAATTCGCGCAAATTCGCCGAAATCGTGGCCAACATCTTCTCGGCCAACGGCATCAAGGCATACCTCTTCGACAGCTTCCGCCCCACCCCCGAGCTTTCGTTCGCCATCCGTCACCTCGGATGCCAGAGCGGCGTCAACATCACCGCCTCGCACAACCCCAAGGAGTATAACGGCTACAAAGCCTACTGGGCAGACGGCGCTCAGATCATCGCTCCCCACGATGTCAACATCATCAACCACGTGGAGCGCATCAAGAACGTGAGCGAGATCAAATTCAAGGGCAACCCCGACCTCATCGAGATCATCGGCGACAAGATGGACCAGGACTACCTCGCAGCCATCAAGACCCTGCAGCTTAGCCCCGAGATCGACAAGAAGTATGCCAACCTCAAGATCGTCTATACCCCTATCCACGGTACAGGCGTGAAACTGGTGCCCGCTTCGCTCGAGAACTACGGCTTCACTAACATCATCCACGTGCCCGAGCAGGATATCCCCTCGGGCGACTTCCCCACTGTAGACTCGCCCAACCCCGAGAACGCTTCGGCTATGGCTATGGCTGTGGCCAAGGCCAAGGAGGTGGAGGCCGACCTCGTAGTGGCTTCCGACCCCGACGCCGACCGCATCGGCTGCGTGATCCGCGACACCGACGGCGAGTATGTGCTCGTCAACGGCAACCAGATCGTGATGATCCTGCTCAACTATCTGATGACCCGCAACGCCGAGCTGGGACGTCTCACCGGCAAGGAGTACATCGTGAAGACCATCGTCACCACCGAGACCATCAAGAGCATCGCCGATGCCAACAACATCCGCATGTACGACTGCTACACCGGCTTCAAGTGGATCGCAGCCGTGATCCGCGACAACGAGGGCGTCAACCGCTATCTTGGCGGCGGCGAGGAGAGCTACGGCTTCCTGGCCGAGGAGTTTGCCCGCGACAAAGACTCCGTTTCGGCTATCTCCCTTATGGCCGAGTGCCTCGCATGGGCCAAGGACAAGGGGATGAGCTTTATGGAGATGCTCCAGGATATCTATGTGAAGTACGGCTTCTCGCGTGAGGAGGGTATCTCCGTAGTTCGTCCGGGCAAGACCGGCGCCGAGGAGATCGTGGCCATGATGAAGGAATTCCGCGAGAATCCTCCCAAGGAGCTTGGCGGCAGCCCCGTAGTGATCCGCAAGGACTACTCCGACCTCAACTGCACCGACACCACTACCGGCAAGGTAGAGAAGATGGACTTCCCCGTCACCTCCAACGTGCTGCAGTTCTTCACCGCCGACCACACCAAGGTGTCGATCCGTCCTTCGGGCACAGAGCCTAAGATCAAGTTCTACATAGAGGTGCACAGCAAGATCGCCGACAAGAGCGAGTACCATGCCGCCACCGAGGCCGCTAAGGCCAAGATCGCCGGCATCCGCAAGGAGCTGGGCATCTGATAGCTGCCTTTCAGAAGCTAACAATCTCACACTCAGGCGTGAAATGACATAACCTATACCGGGTGCGGACCTCACCGGAAGTCCGCATCCGGTATTTTGAACAAATCAACATCCCCCCCGTTCCCCATGTCCGACACAATGCAGCAGCCGCTTGCCGACCGCATAGTCTATGAAGACAACCACATCATAGTGGTCAACAAGCTCCCCGGAGAGATAGTGCAGGGCGACAAGACCGGCGACACACCGCTGGTGGAGTCGCTCCGAGCCTACATCAAGGAGAAATATGCCAAGCCCGGCAATGTGTTCTGCGGCGTGGTGCACCGGCTCGACCGCCCCGTGGGCGGCCTGGTGATTTTCGCCAAGACCTCGAAGGCGCTGGCGAGGCTCAACGAGATGTTTCGCAACGGCGATGTGCACAAGACCTACTGGGCCATCACCGCTTCGCTCCCGGCTGACCCGGAGGGGGAGCTGACCCACTACATCACCACCACCGAGGCCAACAACAAGTCGTATGCCTCGCTGCGGCCCAAGCCGTCGGCCAAGGAGGCGCGGCTGCGCTACCGCGTGCTGGCCTCGTCGGAGCGCTATCACCTTCTGGAGGTGCAGCTGCTCACGGGGCGCAAGCATCAGATCCGCGTGCAGCTCTCGGCCATCGGCTGCCCCATCAGGGGCGACCTCAAGTATGGCGCCCCGCGCTCCAATCGCGACGGTTCTATCTCGCTGATGGCCCGGCATATAGAGTTTGTGCATCCGGTGAGCAAGCAGCCTGTGAGCCTCACGGCGCCGGTGCCGGCGGGCGATCCGCTATGGCAGGCGATGCAGCAGGCCGTGGAGCAGAGCGGAAATCGGGATGTGGAGAGTTAAAGCACTGCAACATTGCGGATTGCATCCGCAATACCAAAAGTTAAACTAAGACGAACGATGAAGAAGGAAGATTTGAGAATAGTGTTTTTCGGGACACCCGAATTTGCCGTTGCGAGCCTCGACAGGCTCGTCAGCGAGGGCTACAATGTGGTGGCGGCCGTCACCATGCCCGACAAGCCTGCCGGGCGCGGGCACAAGCTGTTTCAGTCGCCCGTCAAAGAGTATGCCGTGGCCCACGACATCCCTCTGCTGCAGCCTGTGAGGCTCAAGGATGAGGCTTTTGTCGATGAGTTGCGCTCGCTCCATGCCGACCTGTTCATCGTCATCGCCTTCCGCATGCTCCCCGAAGTGGTGTGGCAGATGCCCCCGATGGGCACCTTCAATCTCCACGCCTCGCTGCTGCCCCGCTATCGCGGAGCCGCGCCCATCAACTGGGCTGTGATCAACGGCGACACCGAGACCGGCGTCACCACCTTCTTCCTGAAGCATGAGATCGACACCGGCGACATCATCGACCAGCAGCGGGTGCCGATCCTGCCCGAGGACAATGTGGGCGATGTGCACGACCGGCTGATGGCGCTGGGCGCCGAGCTTACCCTCAAAACGGTGGAAAACATCGTTGCCGGCACCGTCACCCGCACCCCGCAGGAGGCGCTGCTGCAAGGGGAGGAGGCCACTCCGGCACCGAAGATCTTCAAGGATACTTGCCGCATCGACTGGACGCTGCCTGCTCACCGCATCCACAATCTGGTGCGCGGCCTCTCGCCCTATCCGGCGGCATGGAGCGAATTTGTGGCCGCTGAGGGCGCCGCTCCGCTGTCGATGAAGATTTTTGCCACGAAGGTCAGCTGCGAAGCGCCGTCGCAGAGCGCTCCCGGCACTGTGGAGGTGTCGCGCCATGCCCTAAAAGTGGTGTGCGGCGACGGACTGCTCCTCGACATCCTCTCGCTGCAGCCTACCGGCAAGAAGCGCATGAGCGCCGACGAATTTCTGCGCGGAGCGCGCCTCGGCGAAAGCCCGCGCTTCGCTTAGTGCTGAGATAGTAGAATTTAGATTGCATACCTTTTAATTCCTCACCCACTATGTTACCACCATTGGCCGAGCGGCTCAGGCCCAAAACTCTCGCCGACTATATCGGGCAGGAACACCTCGTGGGACCCGGAAGCATACTGCGGCGCATGATCGACTCGGGTAGCGTCAGCTCCTTCATCCTCTGGGGCCCTCCCGGAGTGGGGAAGACCACCCTCGCCCGCATCATCGCCAACACCACCGAATCGCCTTTCTACACCCTCAGCGCAGTCAACGCCGGGGTGAAGGATGTGCGCGAAGTGATAGAGCGGTGCAAGGCCGACGCCCGCAGCATGTTCAGCAAGGGGCGCCCCATCCTCTTTATCGATGAAATCCACCGTTTCAGCAAATCGCAGCAGGACAGCCTTTTAGGCGCTGTGGAAAATGGCACCGTGACCCTCATCGGCGCCACCACGGAGAATCCGTCGTTTGAGGTCATACGCCCGCTGCTGTCGCGTGCGCAGGTCTATACGCTCAAACCGCTGGAGGAGCCAGAGCTGCGCACGCTCCTCGACCGCGCCATCACCACCGACGAGGTGCTCCGCGAGAGCAATGTGCAGGTGGAGAGCACCGACGCCCTCTTCCGCTTCTCGGGGGGCGATGCCCGCAAGCTCCTCAATATCCTCGACCTCATACAGCAGTCCACCCCCTACGGGCAGCCGATGGTGATCAACGACAAGATAGTGATAGAACGGCTGCAGGAGAATCCGCTGGCCTACGACAAGCAGGGAGAGATGCACTACGACATCATCTCGGCCTTCATCAAGAGCATCCGCGGCTCCGACCCCGACGGCGCCGTCTACTGGCTGGCGAGAATGATCGAAGGGGGGGAGGACCCGGAGTTCATCGCCCGTCGTCTGGTCATCGTGGCGGCTGAGGATATCGGCCTCTCCAACCCCAACGCGCTGCTGCTGGCCAACGCCACATTCGATGTGATCCGCAAGATCGGCATGCCCGAAGGACGCATCCCTCTGGCCGAGTGCACCGTATATCTTGCCACCTCGCCCAAGAGCAACTCGGCCTACATGGCCATCGACGCCGCCCTGGCCGCCGTGCGTCAGACCGGCAATCTGCCCGTGCCGCTTCCCATACGCAACGCCCCCACCTCGCTGATGAAAGACCTCGGCTATCACGCCGGCTACAAGTACGCCCACGACTATCCCGGCAACTTTGTGCCCCAGCAGTATCTCCCCGACGCCCTTGTCGGCACCCGCTTCTGGAACCACTGCGACAACCCCGCCGAAAACCGCGCCGCCGACCTCCAGCGCCAGCGCTGGGGCAAATAGCCCCCTGCCTCGCCCTAACGCCCTTACATTTCAACCGCTTATTTTCATTAATCTTTAATGATGAGGCATCAATCAGCGGGCACAACCTCTTACTCTTTCCTGCAACTCTTCCATTCTCTGCATCAACATATCAAAATCCAGCGATTTACCATAGATGAAGAAGCGTCGCATATCTGCATAATCGAGCTTCCATGCTTCCAATACTTGTTCAGGTATCATGAAGTTAATGGCGGCCGGATCATGAAGATTATAGTTCACGTATTTTAGGGCATAATATAACATCCGATGTTCTACGATAGCATCGTAAAGAATGCGGTCAGCTAAAGCCTCTTGTCCATATCGTGTGTCCATGAGTTTTTCCAAATCATACAAATGGCGAGACATACGAATACTTCTTGGTCTCTCTTTTTGAAACTCTTCAGCCAACAAGAATAATTTCTCCAAGAACGTGCGGGTAGGTATCACCGTCCTGATGCTGCAGTTTGCATCTTTGTCCTCATCCTCAAAACTTTCACCAATAAGCGAGCGTATTTCACGCTCTTCGGTCGGCTCGTCCATGGACAAACAACTTATCTCAATTTTTACACGAGGTGGCATATAACTGATAGTTTCTTCAACTATTGAAGGATAATGTAGCAGAATAACCGTAGGGTCTTTGTCTGAGTCAATAGCTTTCCATTCACCGTTTTTATCTTGAACTTGAGAGACATTTTCAATACTATAACCCGTAATACCCATTTCTTTCAAATGGGCATCCAGTTGGACGGAAAGCGTTTCATGTATATATGAGCGAGCTGTCTTACGCAACTTTTCACGCTGGCTTTTAGTTGTCTTTTCTATACCAAAGAATGCATGACTGATAGCCAAGTCAATGTCCTCGGAAAACCGTTCTATGATATGGAATCCTTTTGAGAGAGAAGTTCCTCCCTTAAATATCAATGCTTCGTGACAATCTGTTTGAGACAATGCTTTCAATGTAACAGTTACCCACCAATCCTTTTCTATTGCCACCTGATTGATACCGGTATGATCTGTTTCCGCTTTTTGCAACATCGCTAAACGATCTATCAACTCATTATTAAGCCATAGCTTCCCCATAATTATGTCCTTTCAACTTTAATCATTAAGCATAGGTTTTACAATCCGTTTCATCCATGCAGGCATCATATCCACATCCCTGGCTAAGGATTCTTTGTCAGTTTCCATTGTTATGAGACTGCGTATTATCTGTATCTCTTCCTGTCCTACGTTTTCTTGTTTCAAAGCCCTAAGAGCTTGTACCATTAAGGACATGAGTCGTGTCGTATAGCAGAAATTTTTTGGCACACCACGTTTTAGCACTACTTTCTGATTCTTCAAGTAGAGCGTCCTTTCACTGCCGGTTGTCAAATATGTATAATTTATAGGAACCTGAGTTGATAGCCCCAAAGCATTCAAAGCTGTCACGCCAAAAGGTATTACTTTTGCATTATCACGTTTAGAAATAGCTTGTACAATCTTGTCTACGGAAGGTAATACTACACCAAATTTGCTTTTCCGTGGTTTAGCATAGATGCCCTGAGCGAGTTTCACTAAAACACCTTCATTTGTAAGTTCTGCCAAAGTGCCACCGACAAATTCAGGATGGTAATCAGGGAAATCTGAACGGAACAGCACACGGTTCTCAGGCATAGTTGCTATACGTTGCCTGAGAGTGGTGCCATCTATGTCAGAATATACGCTTCTCATTACACCTTTGAAATTTTGACAATTTTTCAAATGCAAAGATACTAATATTTCTTGAAAAAATACTACAACAGTTCACTGAACATTTTTGCGGCAATTCACTGAATAATTTTGGGGCAGTTTAATGAACATTTTTGCGGTAGTTTACTGAACATTTTTGCGGTAGTTCACTGAATATTTTTGGGGTCAATGTGAAATGTTGGTTGTTAAAATTGGGGCAACCGCTTCGCTACCCTCAGATCCTTCATTTCCCCAAAAATAATTTTGCGCCCCTGCCGCCGGGTTATTAAAGTGGCGCCATCTATGTCAGAATGTACGCTTCTCATTGCACCTTTGAAATTTTGACAATTTTTCAAAGGTAAAGATGCTAAATCAGCTTTTCTCATCCGGACGCACCATGGTGCGTCCCTACATCGTGATATGTTTGACATTTCAAACGGGCTTTGCGGTTAGCGGGGGGAGTAGGCGCGGCGGAGGTAGCGGCGGGCCAGGGTGGGGCGGTAGTGGATGCGGTCGTAGAAGTTGGTGCTGTCCGACTGCTCGGCGCGAAATTCGCGTGTGAGGTCGACGAAATGGTCTCCGAAGGTGTCGCGCATGAAGCGTTGCTGCTCGGGGTTGAGCACATAGAGCGCGGGGGTGGGTCCGAGGATCACTTTGTAATCGGTGTGCTGACGGCTGAAGACGGCTGCCACGCGGCGCAGTGCGTCGCGATATTCGGGGGTAATCTCCCGTGGCAGAGGATGGTAGGGCTCATCCTCCGGGAGGAAGCCTCGGGTGGGGTAGCGGCGGTAAAACTCCTCGACATCGGCCTCTATCAGGCGGTCCCAGGCGGGAATGCGCTCCTCATTGATAATGCGGGTATACTCGACGGGCTGGCGGTTGAACACATGCGCACCCGTGGTCTCGATGCGCTCGCCGGTGGCGCGCCATATGGCGTAGGGCTCGAGATAGCGGTAGTTGAGAAATCCGCAGAGGTATTTGTAGTGAAACTGCAGGGCATACAGCGGATTGCGCACCACGGCGGGAGGATTGAGCGACGGCAGCCGCTCGGGATCGTAGGTAAACGACAGCACATCGGGCGCAAGCACCACCAAAGCATGCCTTAGGGGCACCTTTTGGCGCTCGAGATACTCCACGAAGAGGGCCAGAGTGGTGGGAATCTGAGTGGAGCTGTCAAGATGTGTCACTCGGGCGCTGTCGGGGAGATAGCGGCGCCACTCGTCGGCATCATAGTAGCATGAAACCGACGATCCGAGGATAAACGAGTCGAAATGCTCGCTCGGATTGTAGCGCTCGAACGACTGCACCGAGAGCTGCCCCTTGTTGATGCCCAGCGAGTCGGCGAAGGGCTCGTCGTGCCAGCGTACTACCTTGAAGGGGTCGAAATAGATATACGCCGCCGTGGCCAGCGCCAGAGGGAGCAGGGCAAAGAGGCCCGCGCGGAGCAGGAAGCCCCACGGCGAGCGGCCAAATGGCTTAGAACTGGAAGTAGAGGAACGTAGTGGCATCGACAACGGGTGGCAAACGGAGCAGTCCGTAGATTAATATCAGAATATAAAACAGCATATAGAGGCTCAGGCGCCACACTCGGCGGCGGGGAAGCGGATAGGGACATTCGCCCCACGGCAGGCGGCGTGTGCCCCATTCGCAGCCGTAAAATAGGAGGGCGGTGAACAGGTAGAGGTGCATCATCGTGGGGTAGTAGAGGAGCCACAGCCCCGCGGCCACCACTGCGGCGAGGATGATGAAATATGTGCGCTTGAGGGCGGTGTGATTTATCCCCCGGCGCCCGGCGATGGCCCGCGCCGCGCCGCGGAGGGCAGCGAACAGGATGCGGAACAGCACTATGGCCATCATCGACATCGGTATCACATAGCGCCAGCACCAGTCGAGGGCATAGGTGATGTCGTAGTTGAGGCGCACGGGCACTGTGGTGATGGCGAAGATGGAGAAGGTGGTGAATATGGCCGGCATATCGGCGAGCACCGGCTGCGGCGCATGGCGCATGTTGTCATATCCCAAGGCTTTCTGCAGGATGTAGAGCAAGCCGCTGAGGCATCCCCAGAGGATGAAGCCCCATCCGGCGCCGTGCCATAGGCCCGAGAGGAAAAACACCAGCGCCACATTGGCGTACATGCGTGCCTTGCCGCGCCGCGAGCCTCCGAGGGGGATGTAAACATAGTCGGTGAACCAGCGGGTGAGGGTGATGTGCCAGCGGCTCCAGAGGTCGAGAAAGTTGCGCGAGATGAAGGGGCGGTTGAAGTTCATGCTGAGCTTCACCCCGAGCAGCCGGGCCGAGCCGGCGGCTATGTCGCAGTAGCCCGAGAAGTCGCAGTAGCCCTGGATGAGGAAGAGGATTCCGGCGATGTAGATGCGCAGTCCGTCGGGCTCTCCGGCCATCGAGTCGCCGTAGTAGGCATCGACCACAGCGCCGCAGGGGGCGGCCACGGCTACCTTTTTGAGCAGTCCCCAGAGGATGAAGCGCAGGCCCGTCACCGCCTCGCGGTAGTCCCAGCGGTTGACCCTCGCCAGCTGCGGCATGAGGGCCGTGGTGCGCTCTATGGGGCCGGCGATGAGCTGCGGGAAGAAGGCGATGAAGGTGGCGAAGAGGAGCAGATTGCGCGTGGGGCGCACTGTGCCGCGCCACACGTCGATGCTGTAGCCTATGGCCTGGAAGGTGTAGAACGAGATGCCCACGGGGAGCAGCACGTCGATGGTGAACCAGTCCATCTCCCAGCCGAACCACCGCATGAGCCACGCCAGATTTTCGGTGAAGAAGTTGAAATACTTGAAGGTGGCGACGATGCCCACGTTGAGCACTATGTTGGCTACCAGCCAGAAACGCCTGTGGCTGCGCTCTATGAGCAGGGCCACGCCCACGGCTCTTTCATTTAAGATTGCCCTCGACTTTCAAAAATAGTGCTATTTTATA
>CAJLLX010000023.1 GCA_905207535.1 uncultured Muribaculaceae bacterium
AATTATCGGTTTGCTCACCTCTAATTTACTAAATATCTGTGATATGCGCAACTTTCTCATTATAAATATTTTAAGAAATTAATTCAACCAACAGGGATATGATAAGACTTAACTGCGGTATTATCGCCGAGACAGAGGAGAAGCGCGCGAAGGCTATAGCGCTGGCTACGGAACTTGTGGAGCTGTCGCTTCACGATAAGGGTTGCGTGGAGTATGATCTGCTGGGGTCGCTCACCAACACCGACAGGCTTGTGATCTACGAGACATGGCAGTCGGAGGCCGACCTGAAGTCCCATATGGCTTCGGAGCATTTCCGGCGCCTGGTGCCGGCTATCGAGGAGGTGGCTACGCTCACTCTGGAGCGGTTTGACTTCTGATAATCAGCTAATTGATATTTGAAATCAACTAAAATATTTGTAATCATGGATGATAAAAATACTGTACTGGAAGCGATGCGCAAGGCCGGCGAGCCGGTCAACGCGGGCAAAATCGCTGAGCTGACCGGACTTGACCGCAAGGCTGTGGACAAGGCTATGGCCGAGCTGAAAAAGGAGGGCGCGATAGTGTCGCCCGTTCGCTGCAAGTGGACTCCGGCATGAGACGCTTGTGACGATGCAAGTGAACCCTGCTTGATGCGCCTGTCGTGCTGCAAGTGGACTCCGGCTTGAGGCGTCCGTGGCGCTGCAAGGCTTTAAGCAACAGGATTTAGAGCCCCCGGGGATGGGAAACTAACGGACTACGCCCTCAGCGCGGACGGTTTCAGGCGATGGAGCCTGGAGGTGGCCGCCGCTGAGGGCTGTTTTTGGGTCATAGGGCCAATAGGGGGAGCGGGGAGGAAGGGAGGAGCGAAGGAGGGAGTGCAACGAAGGAGAGAAAAGGGCAAGGAAAGGATAAGAAATGTTAAAAGGGTTGACAAGGGGGGTGCGGATTTTGTAATTTTGCAACCAATTGGGGTCATACGGCCCTAAAAAAAGTAAGGACGTCTTTGCCACTGAGGCACACGGCTGAAGCCACGGGCTGAGGCATGTGTCGGATAGGGCAGGAGGCTGAAACAAAAGAGAGTACAATTTTTTTTGCAGACATTTGGATATAGACAGAGATTCTAACCCCGGATATAGACAGGGCTTCCACCCGGATATAGGCAGCAAACCGTCGCGGATATAGACGGGTGAAGATATATGCCTGTAAACAAATGGATTAAAGATAGTGAGCTAAAAAAGTATGGCACCGAAATTGTTTAATACATTTAATTGTATATGCGTTAACTGATTTCTTCGGTCATACCGTTGAAAACGGTCACTTAATCTTAGAGTAAGGTTTAAAAAAGATACTTAATCTTATAAATGGAGAAGAACAAGAGGAGCCGACTGGCCGGATGGGGCGACTATGTGACGTCGACGATAAGCGTCATGCTGGTGCTTTTCATTCTGGGCGTGGTTGGCGCTATAAATATCACTTTCCACGGTATCAACAAGCAGGTTAAGGAAAAGATGGGGTTCACCGTGGTGCTCAACGACAGTATCACCGAGGCGAGCGCCGACTCTCTGCGCGCCGTGTGCGACGTAGCTGCTTATGTCTCTCATTATCAGTATCTCACGGCCGATGAAGTGATGGCTGAGGAGACCGATGGAGGAGGCGAGGAGCTTGTGGAACTCTTGGGCGTCAACCCCTATGCTCCGATGCTCGATATCCGAGTGAAGGCCGCCTATGCCGATGCCGACAGCATCAACGCGCTTGTGGCCCGGTGGAATGAGATGGAGATAGTCGACGAGGCGTCGGCCAATACCGAGATGATAGGCAATCTCAACCGCAATGCGCGTTTCCTGAATATCATCCTGATAGTGATAGCGTGCGCGCTGCTGCTGATCTCTTTCGTGCTGATCAACAATACGGTAAGACTTACGGTGTATTCGCGTCGTTTCCTGATACACACCATGAAACTGGTGGGAGCGACGGGCGGATTTATCCGCCGTCCGTTCCTGATAGTCAACTGCTGGCAGGGGATCATCGCCGGACTGCTTGCCTCGGGGCTGCTCTGCGGCATCGCGGCGTGGGCCGGAAGCTGGAACGAGGCCGATGTCACGGCATTTTTGCCCTGGAGCGCTGTGGGGCTGCTTTGCGCCGGGATGGTGGTGCTGGGTATAGCGATATGCACCATCGCGGCTGTCTTTGCCACAAACCGCTATTTGCGAAAAGATTACGATGAAATGTTTGATTGAAAGAGAGGAGAGGGGAGGGGAGATAGGCCCGATAGGCCCAATAGGCCCAATAACAGAAGGGAAAAGGGGAGCAACGAAACACAAAGATTATGAGCAAAAAAACTATCGATAATCGTGCCGCTGCCAACAAGGCTGCGGGACTGGAAAAGGAGAGCGCCAGCGAGTTTCCTCTTGTAAGAAAAAATTTTATATGGATGGGCATTTCCGCCGCGCTGATTGTGGTGGGCTTCCTGCTGATGCTCGGCGGTGCCTCTACCGAGGAGTTTAACCCCGATATATTCAGTTTCCGCCGCATAGTGCTTGGCCCGACGATCTCGTTTATCGGGTTTGTGGCCATGGGAGTGTCGATAATCATGCATCCGCGCAAGTGGGATAAGAACAAAGAAGCCTGAACGATGCTATGGATTGGATAGACGCACTCATACTCGGTATCATTCAGGGACTTGCGGAGTATCTCCCCATCAGTTCGAGCGGCCATCTTGAGATTTTTGGTAAAATATTGGGCCTGAATCTCTCGGGGGCCGACTCGCTGCAGTTTGACCTCGTGCTGCATGTGGCCACTGTGCTCTCTACGATAGTGGTGCTGTGGTGGAAATTCGTGCCGCTTTGCCGCTCATTTTTTACGCTGAAAAACGACGAGAACACCACCTATGTGCTCAAGATCCTGCTTTCGTGCATCCCTGTGGCGATCGTAGGCTTCTGCTTCAAAGATGTGGTGGAGTCATTCTTCGGCGGCAACCTGCATGTGGTAGGTATCTGCCTGTGTGTCACGGCAGCTCTGCTGCTTTTTGCACATCTCTTCCGCAACCGCGACTTCCGCACCTCGGCATCGGCCGGGCGCGATATCTCCTGGACCGATGCCTTCGTGATCGGCATAGGCCAGGCAATAGCGGTGCTTCCCGGCCTGAGCCGCTCCGGCACCACCATCGCCACCGGTATCATCCTTGGCGACAAGCGCGCACAGGTGGCGCAGTTCTCCTTCTTCATGGTGATCATCCCTATTCTGGGTGAGGCGCTGCTCGATGTGCTCAAGCTGCTGACAGACGAAGGCGCTATGGAGTCGCCCATCGGATTTGTGCCGATGGCTGTAGGCTTCTTAGCCTCGTTTGGCGTCGGTTGCCTTGCATGCAAATGGATGATTGAACTCGTGTCGAAGGGCAAACTCGTGTGGTTCGCGCTCTACTGCGTGGCAGTGGGATTGCTGTGTATCCTTTGGTAAACTGACCGGCGATGGAGCAACGAACTCTGCGGCCGCTCGACGGCGAGGTGATAGTGATTGACAAGCCCTACGGCTGGTCGTCGTTTCACGTGGTGAAGAAGCTGCGCGGAGCGCTTTCGGCCCGCCTGCGTAAAGGGGGAGTCAGAAAGATCAAGGTGGGACACGCCGGCACGCTCGATCCCCTGGCCACAGGGGTGATGGTGATATGCACCGGCAAAGCCACCCGCCGCATCGACGAGCTGCAGAGCGGAGTGAAGACCTACACCGCCACGGTGAAGCTTGGAGCCACCACCCCCAGCTTCGACCTCGAGACCCCCGAGGATGCCACCTACCCGACAGGGCAAATCACCCGCGAACTGGTGGAGGAGGTGCTCGGGCGCTTCCGCGGGAGCATCCGTCAGGTGCCCCCGGTGTTCTCGGCGGTGAAAGTCGACGGCCATCGCGCCTACAAGATGGCGCGCCGCGGCGAGGAGCCCGAGCTGAAAGCCAAAACTCTGGAGATCGACGCCCTGGAGCTGCTCGAATACTCGCCCTCGGAGATCACCGTGAGAGTGCGCTGCTCGAAAGGTACATATATCCGGGCCTTGGCCCGCGACATCGGCGAGGCGCTGGGCAGCGGAGGTTACCTCACGGCGCTGCGACGCGACGCCGTTGGTGAGGCCAGCCTTGACAAGGCGATGGCGATAGAGGACGCCGTGAGCTATGTGGCCGCCATGCCGATGAGCTTCACCGACGAAGACGGCGCGGAAGTGGCGCTGGAGCCTATGACCGTCGATCCGTCGGCCATACGCCACGAAGGGGCCGACATCCGTCCGTGGTTCGAGCGGAAAGAAAACATGAAACAATCAAACAACGAACAATAGAAGAACAGATTACGAAATGAAGCTGTCGCAATTCAAATTCAAGTTACCCGAAGAACTCATAGCCCAGGATGCCCCCGAGCAGCGCGACGAGTGCAAGCTGATGGTAGTACACCGCAAGAGCGGAGTGATAGAGCACAAAGTGTTCAAGGATATCATCAACTACTTCGACGAAGGCGACGTGATGGTGTTCAATGACACCAAGGTCTTTCCGGCGCGCCTGTTCGGCAACAAGGAGAAGACCGGAGCCAAAATTGAAGTGTTTCTGCTGCGCGAGCTCAACGAGGAGCACAAACTGTGGGACGTGCTCGTGGAGCCTGCCCGCAAGATCCGCATCGGCAACAAACTCTATTTCGGCGACGACGAGAGCATGGTGGCCGAGGTGATAGACAACACCACCTCGCGAGGCCGCACGCTGCGCTTCCTCTACGACGGTCCGCACGACGAATTTAAGGAAAATCTGTTCAAACTCGGGTCGACCCCCCTTCCCGAATATATCAAGCGCGAGCCCACCGAGGCCGATGCCGAGATGTATCAGACCATCTTCGCCCGCAACGAGGGCGCCGTGGTGGCTCCTGCAGCCGGCCTGCACTTCTCGCGCGAGGTGATGAAGCGCCTCGAGATCCGCGGCGTGGAGATGGGATATCTCACAGTGCACAGCGGCCTGGGCGCCTTCCGCGAGATCGATGTGGAGGACCTCACCAAGCACCGCATGGACTCGGAGGATATGAGCGTCGACCAGACCCTGGTGGATATGGTGAACCACGCCAAGGACAACGGCAAACAGGTGTGCGCCGTGGGCACCTCCACCCTCCGCGGCATCGCCAGCGCCGTGAGCATGGGAGGCCACATGAAGACCTACACCGGCTGGACCAACAAATTTATCTTCCCGCCGTATGATTTCACCGTGACCACTGCTTTGGTGACCGGATTTCACATGCCCTACTCCACCATGCTGATGATGGTGACAGCCTTCGGCGGTTATCAGCTGATAATGAGCGCATACGAAGAGGCTATCGCCAACGGATACAAATTCGGAGCCTACGGCGACGCCATGCTGGTGATCGACTGATAAAAAACATACGTAACTATGATAGTCAACGAACGCGAAAACCGCCACGACCGGGTGGTGGCCGCAGGGATGGCGATGCTCACCGCCGCCCGCACGGCTCCCAAGGCGTGCGGAGTGGATATCCTGGAGTGCTGCCTTCTCGAGGGCGACGACATCGTGCGCCTGTCGGAGGAGATGAAGGTGCTCCACGCGGAGACCGGGCGCCCCGTGTATGAGCGCGACTCGCAAAACATACTCAGCGCCGACGCCATAGTTGTGATAGCTACCCACAAGCGCCCCATGGGGCTCAACTGCGGGCATTGCGGCTTCCCCACCTGCGGCGAGAAGCCTCAGCAGGCGCCGTGCGCCATGAACTGCGTGGATGTGGGCATCGCCATCGGGTCGGCAGTGTCCGTCGCCGCCGATCACCGCATCGATTGCCGCGTGCTGTTTTCAGCCGGGATGGCGGCCGAGCGGCTTAACATTCTCGACGGCTGCAAGCAGTATTTTTGCATTCCGCTGAGTTGCAGCTCGAAGAATCCGTTCTTCGACCGAAAAACGCCTCAGAAATAAGATTGCAGGGGACGCACGACTCGTGCGTCCTTTTTTGGTGGGAGATAAGCCCAATAGGCCCAATAAGGTGGGATAGCGGCCTAAGCGTCGGGGAGGAGGGAGACACCTGCGATGGAGGCGAGGCGCGAGGTTAGGGCCGGGGCTTCGTCGGCGCGGACGCTGAGGGTCATGGTGCAGGTGTTGTCAAACTGCTGGGAAAGGATAGAGACGCCGGGCGTTTTGGCCAGGCGCATCACCTCGTTCATCGACAGATAGGGGAAAGTGAAGGTGACTGTGGCCATGTCGTGACATTCTATGATGTCGGCTGCCGAGAGGGCTTCGCGCGCAGCCTCGCGATAGGCGACGATGAGGCCCGAGGTGCCCAGCTTGATACCTCCGAAATAGCGGACCACTACTATGACGATGTCGGTGAGTCCGAAGGAGTTGATTTGTCCGAGAATCGGTTTACCGGCGGTGCCTGACGGCTCGCCGTTGTCGTTTGACATGTACTCGGTGCGTGCAGCCCCGATCATGTAAGCCCAGCACACATGGCGGGCGTCGCAATATTTGTTGGTGTAATCCTTGACGATGGCCTTGGCCTCGGCGGCCGACTTCACCGGATGTGCAAAAGCCAGAAACCGGCTCATTTTCTCGCGGTAGGAGCCTTCGGAAGGGGCTGATATGGTGTGAAAAGTGTCCAATGAAGCAGGTGTTTAGATGTTGGGAAGCGATCCTCGGGGAAAAGCGTCGATGAAAGAGCCGGGAGTGGCGTTGATGATGGTGGCGCCGACGGAGGCGGCATAGCGGGCGATGGTGTGGTAGGATGCGAAGGCTATGGAGAAGCTGCGGAGGATCTCGTGGATGCGCACATGATGGTATGTGGCCGAGATGCGCTGCTTCTCGTGGGTGTTGTCAGCGTAGAAATGAGGCTGCACGGAGACCACATGGTTTTCGTCGTCGACAGAGAGCGTGCGGGTCCAGGTGTGGTCGGCTCCTACGACATAGATCGTGCGGTAGCCGAGCCAGAGAGCGATCATCAGCGAGGGGATGAGCACATTGCGCGGCCGCGGCATCCCCCACTGCATGTCGAAAGCCTTCCGCTCGAGCGCCGGGAAACTCTCAAAGGCGAGGAAAGGGAAAGTGGCTACAGTGAGCGTGGCTGAGGATGCGAGCTGCTCCGGCATTCGGGTGCCGCGCGGCACGAAAAGCGTCATCGGCCAGTCGGCGCGGGCTATGGAGGCGATGAGCGATGCCACATTGGGGTCGGAGCTGTTGCCGAAGAAGTGCGGATCGGCCAGCACATAGTAGCGCGGGCGTATGGTGGCGAACTCCGGCGCGTTGGCGGCAAAATTTACCGCCAGGGTGTCGGAGCGGCGGAGCAGCTCGATGTCGCGGGTGATATTGTCGCGCAACGAAGGGCCGTTGGCCATGACTAGGAGCGGCCTGTCGGGGGGAGCGCAGGGGCGGATACGACGTCCGCGCGGGGCGAGCGCAGCCTTGACAAGCGATTTGGCTGTGGCTCCGGTCAGCGAAGCTGCGGAGGCAATCCGGTCGGAAAACGATTGTGGCATCGGCAGATGGTAGCGGGATTATTCGATTATTGCACAAAATTACAAAAAATGGAGTAGAATGTGCAACCGCGAGTGAGAATATGCGAAAATGAGAGCGGCGTCGCGCGCGAAACGGGAAGATTTTATAGCATATTTGGCCGAAAAAAGGGAATTATTGATTAATTTTGCGGATGTGCCGCGATGAAATCGCGCCGATATCCGATAATGAAAGAACCATCAGCAGTACGAATAGATGTGGACGGGGTGTTGCGTGCGCGTGTACCCGGAGTGTACCGCTACATGCCCCGTTTCCTTATCCGCAAGATAGAGAAGCTGATACGTCAGGACGAGCTCAACCGCCTTCTGGAGGCCAACTCCGGGAAGGAGGGCGCGGAGTTTTGCCGGGGCGTGCTGCAGACGCTCGATGTGGAGCTGCATGTGCGCCACGGCGAGCGGATGCCGCAAGCGAGCGATTCCCGCGTGGTATTCGTGTGCAATCACCCCTTGGGAGGCCTCGACGGGATGGCGCTCATCGATATGGTGAGCCGCTATTACGGCGGCCGTCAGGTGTGGTTTGTGGTCAACGATCTGCTGATGGCCGTGAAGCCTCTGGAGAGCGTGTTTCTGCCGATCAACAAGCACGGCCGGCAGAGCCGCGGCAGCTCCGAGCGGATGGAGGAGACCTTTGCCGGCGACGATCCCATCATCATCTTCCCCGCCGGGCTCTGCTCGCGCTACCGCCGTGTGAATCTCGATGGCGAGGAGCATAAGATGGTGTGCGATCTCGGATGGCGCAAAAGTTTCGTGAACCGGTGCATCAAATACCACCGCGATGTGGTGCCTCTGTATTTCAGCGGCGAAAACTCGCGCGACTTTTACCGCAAAGCCAATCTGCGCAAGCGGCTCGGGATAAAGCTGAATGTGGAGATGGTGCTGTTGCCGCGCGAGATGATCGACGCCGGCGGCAAGCGGTTCACCGTCACCGTGGGCCGGCGCCACGACTGGCGCACTCTGCGGGGAGGCAGCGAAGCACAGGCCACGGCCGATGCCTTCTTCCGGGAGGTGTACGCGCTGAGGCTGGAGAAGGGGGAAGCGGAGACTTTGCCACCCGTAGCCGACGAAGCCTCGGGGGCAACAACTAACAAGTAACTTCCAACAACTGAGATATGTCGCAAAAGATCATAGACCCGGTGGATGTGGAGGCCATAAAGGCCGAGCTGACAGCTGACACATTCCTGAGAAGGACCAACAAGGGAAACAACGAAATATACGTGGTGGATGCACATCATGCACCCGCCACGATGCGCGAGATAGGACGTCTGCGCGAGATAGCATTTCGCACCGCCGGCGGAGGCACGGGCAAGGACTGCGACATCGACCGCTACGACCTCATGGAGCCTCCCTGCCGTCAGCTGATAGTGTGGGACCCCGAGGAGGAAAACATCTTAGGCGGTTACCGCTTCATCCTTGGCAAGGATATACATATCGAACCCGACGGCTCGCCGAGGATTGCCACCTCGCATATGTTCAGTTTCTCCGACCGGTTCATGCGCGAATATCTACCGCAGACCATAGAACTCGGGCGCTCGTTCGTAAGGCTGGAATATCAGTCGTCGAAAGCGGGCGCGAAGGCGATTTTCGCCCTCGACAATCTTTGGGACGGCCTCGGAGCCCTTACAGTGCTGCATCCTGAGATCAAATATCTCTTCGGGAAGTTCACGATGTATCCGAGCTACAACCGCGAGTGCCGCAACATGCTGCTCTACTTCCTCAACAAGCATTTCCCCGATCCCGACCATCTTGCCCACCCCTTCCATCCGCTGGTGACGGGTGGCGACATAGATAAATTTGCCCATACACTGACAAGCGACGACTTCAAGGAGGATTACCGTGTGCTCAACGCCTTCGTGCGCGAGCACGGCATCAACATACCGCCGTTGGTCAACGCCTACATGAGCCTGTCGCCCACGATGAGGATCTTCGGCACCGCCATCAACGACGAATTTGGCAACGTGGAGGAGACCGGCATCTTCCTGGTGATCGACGAGATCTTAGAGGAGAAAAAACAGCGTCATGTGGCCACATATCATGCCGACGGGCATGCAGATTTCTAAAATACCATGAAAAAGAGCACAAGAGCATGGCACGTAGTGCTGAGGCCGGCGCTTGCCGCCGCAGCCATTGCCGCAACGGCTGCGATGAGCGCCGAAGTGCCCGTCAGCTATCAGGCAGAACTGACAGTCAATGCCGGAGGTGGCGAATTCACCCCTTACTACATGACCGCCAACAATCACGGCGTGCTCACTCAGAGCAAGAACGCCCTGCTGCGCGCCTCGGCATGGAAAGAGACCGAGCGCGACAGGAGATTCAGCTACGGATTCGGCATCGACCTCGTGGGAGGGTGGGGCAGTAGCGTCGATTATCTGCACAGCAACACCGTGGCAAAGGGGGAGAGCAACACTGTGGGCACTCCCGGCCGTGCACCATCGAGATTCTGGATACAGCAACTCTACGGCGAGGTGAAATACCGCGGAGTGTTTCTTACCGCCGGACTGAAACAGCACGGCTCGGCGCTGCTCAATCAGCGCCTGTCGAGCGGCGACCTCGTGGAGAGCGGCAACTCAAGGCCGATACCCGAGGTGCGCGTCGGATTCATGGATTTTCAGGATATCCCCTTTACCCGGGGGTGGCTGCAGATACAGGGAGAGGTGGCCTACGGCAAACTGACCGACAACAAGTGGCAGCGCGAGCACTACAATTATCTGGGATATCACCTCAATCAGGGAGCGCTTTACACCTATAAGCGGTGCTACTTCCGCACCAATCCTCAGCAACCGCTGTCGGCGACATTCGGCATGCAGCTCGCCGGCATGTTTGGCGGCGAAACCAAGTGGTACCGCAACGGAGTGCTGATACAGCAGCGGAAATTTTCCAAGGGTGTGAAGCAGTTTTTCAAAATGTTTCTCCCCACCGAGAGCGGTACGTCATTTTACACCGGCAGCACCCTCGGGTCGTGGGATGTGATGTTCCGATATCGTCTGCCCAACGACTACGACCTCAAGGCATATTTCCAGAAACCCTTCGAGGACGGTTCTGGCATCGGCTTCCTCAACGGTTGGGACGGAGTGTGGGGCCTTGAACTTAACACCAACAGCCGCGGACCGGTGAGCGGCGTTGTGGTGGAGTATCTCGACTTCACCAATCAGAGCGGCCCGATGCACTGGGATCCCGACGACACACCGGGAGCCGGGATAAAAGGACGTGCCGAAGGTGCCGACGACTATTACAACAATCACGAATTTAATTCGTATGCCTACTACGGCATGGCGATAGGCACCCCCTTCATGGTGTCGCCGATTTACAACACCGACGGCTGGCCCGCCTTCCTTTATAATCGTATGCGCGGCTTCCACGTCGGCGTGGAGGGTGAGATAGTGCCGGGCGTGGACTATCGTGTGCTCGGCGGCTACCGGCGCAGCTGGGGCACCGGCTACATCCCTCTGATAGAGCCGAAAAGCGATACATCGGTGATGGCCGAGGTGACATGGCAACCCGAAAAGGTGAAAGGCCTGTCGCTGAAAGTGCAGGCCGGTCTCGACCACGGCAAGCTGATGGGCGACAACGCCGGCGGATGCCTGACCGTAAGATATACAGGCGACTTCAAACTGTAGTAGTATGGGAAAAACGATTAGAAAAATATATGCGGCCCTGATCTGCGCGGCGCTGTTGGTGCTGGCCGGGAGCTGCACACGCAACAACGGCGACATCGGACCTTGGTTCGGCACCTGGCATCTGACAGCCATCGAGACCGACGGCACTCCCGACGCCGACTATGAGGAGAATATCTTCTGGAAATTCCAAAACGATGTGCTCCAGCTCACCATGGTGCCCGTCGACGAGCCCGGCAACCATGAGACCACCAAGCGATTCGGCACATGGGCCGAGGAGCAGGGCAATCTCCAGCTGTGCTTCGCCTACAAGAGCGACAGCGACCCCGAGGGGTGGATGTTTCACCCCTTTGAAGAACTTCACTTGCCCTACGGAGGGACAGTGACGCTGCAGATTGTCAAGCGACCGGGCCGCGAGGCTGTGCTCCAATATGCCTCGGAAGATGGGAAAACGTATACATACCGACTTAAAAAACAGGGCTGACGCAATTGCAGCCGTCATATACAGATAATTATGGCACGAGAGATAAAAAAAGCACTGGTGACAGGCGCCGACGGATTCATCGGATCGCACCTTGTGGATCTGCTGCTGTCGAAAGGTATAAAAGTGAGGGCTCTGAGCCAGTACAACTCATTCAACAACTGGGGATGGCTCGAAGGCAATCACCACGAGAATCTGGAAGTGGTGTGCGGCGATGTGCGCGATGCCGCCTTCTGCCGGCATATCACCGAAGGGGTGGACACAGTGTTTCACCTCGCCGCGCTGATTGCTATACCTTACAGCTATGTGGCGCCGGAGAGCTACGTTGACACAAATGTGAAGGGGACGCTCAACATGTGCCAGGCGGCGCTCGACATGGGTGTGGAGCGGCTCATCGTGACCTCCACCTCCGAGGTCTACGGCACAGCACAGTATGTGCCCATCGACGAGAAGCACCCGCGCCAGCCTCAGTCGCCCTACTCGGCCACCAAAATCGGCGCCGACGCCATTGCCAAGAGTTTCTACAATGCCTTCGGACTGCCCGTGGTGATAGCACGCCCATTCAACACCTACGGACCGCGACAGAGCGCTCGCGCCATCATCCCCACCATCATCACCCAGATAGCCAACGGCGAGCGGGAGATAAAGGTGGGCGACCTCACACCGACTCGCGACTTCAACTTCGTCACCGACACCTGCCGCGGATTCCTGGCCCTTGCACAGGCCGAGGGGGTGGAAGGTGAGGAGATCAACATCGCCACCGGCACCGAAGTGACCATGGCCGACACACTGAAGATGATAGCCGAGGTGATGGGCGCCGACGTGACCTATGTAGTAGACCCCGAGCGACTGCGCCCGGGCAAGAGCGAGGTGTTCCGTCTCTGCGGCGACAACCGCAAGATCACCACGCTCACCGACTGGCGTCCGGAGGTGGATCTGCGCGAAGGGCTCCGGCGGACTGCCGAGTGGTTCGCCAATCCCGACAATCTGCGACGTTACAAATGGAACATCTATAACCGCTGACACCCTATCCAAATGATATGCGACAGATCGTAAACATACTTTTTCTCGGGGGCGCCAAGCGCGTGGCCATGGGACGCCTCTTCAAGGAGGCCGGCCGAAAGATGGGACTCGAGGTGCAGCTTTTCTCCTACGAGCTCAACTCGCAGGTGCCTGTGGCCGAGGTGGCGACCGTGATCGAGGGACGCCGCTGGCGCGACGACGACCTCATGGATGACCTGCACCGCACCGTTGCCGAAAATTCCATCGATATCATCATACCGTTTGTCGATCCCGCCGTGGAGGTGGCGGCACGATACTGTGCCGGCAATCCCGACGTGTGGACCCCCTGCCGCAACGGCGAGCTGGCCGAACTGATGTTTGACAAAGTTGCGGCCGACGACGCTTTCCGCGAGATCGGTGTGCCCTTGCCGCGCAACGCCGCCCTGGAGCATATAGGCGGTGAGGTGATATGCAAACCGCGCCACGGCTCGGCCTCGAAGGGGATCAGAGTGTGCGACGAAGAGGAGTTCGAGCAGATGTGCAGCCGCGGCGAGAGCGCCGACTACCTCTGTCAGGAGTATGTGGCTGAAAGAGAAGAGTATACCGTAGATTGCTATGTGGCCATGAAGGGCAATGTGGTGTGCACCGTGCCCCGCCGCCGCCTCGAAGTTGCCGGAGGAGAGGTGGTTACCACCATGACCATGGCCGACAGCGACGTGGAGGCCCTCAGCTACAAAGTGCTCAATGATCTCGACCTGCGCGGACCGGTGACCATACAGTATCTGCGCGACCGCCGCGACGGGAGGCTTATGCTAATGGAGGTGAACCCGCGCCTCGGCGGTGGAGCGGTATGCGCCGTGTATGCCGGTGCCGATATCCCCGGCTTCATACTGCGCGACTGGCACGAAGGGCATGTGGAGCGGTGCGACGATTGGAAGCCCGGAGTGAAGATATGCCGCTACTTTCAGGACGTGGTGTTTATGCCCGGGAGTGACAAACTCTCGCCAAGGCCCGGAAAATCTGAAAATGAATAATGATAATGGAGACGGGAAAAAATAAAGTGATTATCATCGCCGAGGCCGGAGTGAACCACAACGGCGACTACCGCAGGGCGGTGGAGATGATATACGCCGCCAAGAAGGCCGGCGCCGACTATGTAAAATTTCAGACGGCAGTGCCCGAGCTCGTGATCTCCTCCATCGCCCCCAAGGCCGAATATCAGAAGGAAACCACCGGAGCGCAGGAGAGCCAGCTCGAGATGTGCCGCAAGATACATCTCAAACTCGATGACTACCGGCCGCTTCGCGACATCTGTCGCGAAGTGGGGATTGGATTCATGTCTACACCCTTCGACCTTGTGTCGATCGATTGCCTCGCCGAGTTGGGAATGGACTACTGGAAGATCCCCTCGGGCGAGATCACCAATCTGCCTTATCTCCGCAAGATAGGCGCCATGAAGGGGCGTGTGATCCTCAGCACCGGCATGTCGGAACTGAGCGAAATAGAGGCCGCATTGCAGGTGCTGGAGCAGGCCGGTACGCCGCGCAGCCGGGTGGCCCTGCTTCACTGCAACACGCAGTATCCCACCCCTTACGAGGATGTGAATCTGCGGGCTATGGATGCTCTGCGCACCCTTGGAGCCGGGGCTGTGGGATATAGCGACCATACCAACGGCATTGAGGTGCCGGTGGCCGCCGTGGCGATGGGTGCCGAGATCATCGAGAAGCATTTCACCCTCGACAAGACCCTCCCCGGGCCCGACCACAAGGCATCGCTCGACCCCGCCGAACTCGAAGCGATGGTGCGGAGCATCCGACATATCGAACTGGCGCTCGGGAGCAGCGAGAAGCATGTCACACCCTCCGAGCGCGGCAACATCGAGATAGCTCGCAAGAGTATCGTGGCCGTCCGCGACATCCGCGCAGGGGAGATACTCACCGAAGAAAATATCACTGTGAAACGTCCAGGCAACGGCATCTCGCCCATGCTGTGGGATAAGGTGATAGGCACGCCGGCCGTGCGCGATTTCGTAGCCGATTCACTTATTGAGATATGATGGACGATAACACCAACGAAAAGCTCGACAGCCTCGCCGGAGCCGGCATCGAACGCACTGTCTACGATGTCTGTCGGTATGTAACGGATAAACTGACACCCCTTTACGGCGAAGGGGAGGCCAAAGCGATGGCCGTGATAATCTTCGAGAATCTGAAGGGGTGGACACGCACCGATATGGCGCTGAAAGCGGGGGAGCACCTCACGCCTTTTATGCTCGGCAAGTTCGACGACGTCATAGCTCAGTTGCTGAAGCAGAAACCGATACAATATATATTCGGCAACGCATGGTTCTACGGCATGAAACTGACCGTGACCCCCGACACGCTGATACCGCGCCCCGAGACAGCCGAGATGGTCGACTTCATCGTGCAGGAAAATCAGCGCAAAGACCTCCGTGTGATTGATTTATGCACCGGAAGCGGCTGCATTGCCATCGCTCTGGCGCGCAATCTGCCTTTTGCCACGGTGACGGCCTCTGACATCAGCGCGAAGGCGCTCGATGTGGCCCGCGGCAACGCCCGGACGCTTTATGCCGATGTGCGATTCGTGCAGTCGGACTTGCTTACGGCGCGGGGGCGCGAGGCGCTGGCCGGAAACTACGATATCATCGTGAGCAATCCGCCCTATATCGCTGAAAAAGAGAAGGCCGGGATGTCGGCCAATGTGCTCGACTACGAGCCTCATTCGGCCCTGTTCGTGCCCGACAGCAATCCGCTGGAGTTTTACGACGCCATATTCGATTTTGCCGACGGCAATCTCGCTGCGGGTGGGAAAATCTACCTGGAAATCAATCCGTTGTATGCCGATCAGTTGCGCAAAAACGCTGTGGCGCGGGGTTACGCCGATGTGCGCGTGGTGCGCGACAGCTACGGGCGCAACCGTTTCCTGTTCGTTGCCCGATAGCCCTCCCGTTGAGCCATATGCCACTGAAAAAGAGAGAAATATCGCCTGAAAATGCCAAGATGAGGCTTGAAAATCTGTGCGCCCGGTCCGAGCATTGCGAATGGGAGCTGCGCAGCAAGTTGCGGACATGGCAGATAGGCGCCGACGACACCGAGGCGATCCTTGCATCGCTGCGCCGCGGGCGATTTTACGACGACAGCCGCTTTGCAGCAGCCTTCGTGCGCGAAAAATT
Source organism: uncultured Muribaculaceae bacterium (assembly GCA_905207535.1). Classification (GTDB taxonomy): domain Bacteria; phylum Bacteroidota; class Bacteroidia; order Bacteroidales; family Muribaculaceae; genus UBA7173. The sequence continues at coordinate 15,796 of CAJLLX010000023.1, forward strand.
GCGCTACAACCGCTGGGGACGCCGCAAGATAGCGCTCGCACTCGGCGCCAAACGGATCGACCGCTCTGTGGCTCAGGAGGCGCTCGACGCTATAGAGGATGAGGAGTATGCCGAGGTGCTTCTGGGGCTGATGCGTGCCAAAGCGCGCGGCATCCGCGAGGGCAACAGCTACGACGGGCGCACCAAGCTCTTTCGCGCCGTGGCCTCGCGCGGATTTGAGACTGCGATGATCGCTGATTTCATCCGCACCCGTGCGATATGGCCCGAGCAGCTCGCCGAAGAGGAGGAGGAAGCCGATAGCTTAGAGACATGAAAGCATTGGCCGTGTGGAAAGATATGGCGCACCGTCTGCTCGACGTGCTGCTGCCGCGCACCTGCCCGGTGTGCGGATGTGCGCTTGTGGACGGTGAGCAGGTGATGTGCACCGGATGCCTCATGGACCTCCCGCGCACCAATCTCCACCGCACTCCCGCGGCCACTCCGGTGCTGAAATATACCGCTGCCTGCAAGATCGTGAGGATGGCCTCGATGTTTTATTACAACAAGGCCGGAGGCTACGCCGAGATGCTCAAGAAGTCGAAATATATGGGACATCCCGAGATCGACCGGCAGCTCGGGGCGATGTTTGCCCGCGAACTGCAGCGTGAGGGCTTCTTCAATGACATCGACCTGCTGATGCCCGTGCCGATGCACCGGTGGAAACAGTGGAAGCGCGGCTTCAACCAGGCTGAGGAGATAGCTCTGGGGATCGCGGAGGTCACCGGCCTCCCCGTGGGGCATCAGCTCGTGGCGGTGAAGCGCCATAAGACCCAGACCCGCAAAAGCGCTACGTCGCGCATGCACCTCGACGAAGGGATCTTTGCCGTGCGCGATGCCGACACCCTCCGAGGCCGCCATCTGCTCCTTATCGACGACATCATCACCACCGGATCTACCGTCATCGCCTGTTCCAACGTGCTCCGTCGTAGCCAACCGGGCATCCGTCTCAGCCTCCTCTCTCTTGCCCTCTCCGGCTACAGCTAACGCCCCCGAAACCGCATTTTTCGGGCAGATGAAAAGGAAAAACCGCGGAGCGTGAAAAAAATGATTGAATAAAAAGGGGTTAAATCGGAATATTTTTTGTAAATTTGTGGCGCTTTTTGGGCATGCTATGCGCATCCGCCGCTGAAAGCGCTTGTTTGGTTGCCATGTTGTTGATGGCAATTGATTGATAAACAAAAGAATAGAAATGATTACCATTACATTTCCCGACAAATCGGTGAAGCAGTTTGAAGACGGTGTAACACCGCTTCAGATTGCCCAAAGCCTGTCGTCGCAGCTCGCCCGCGACGTGCTGGCCGCTTCGGTCAACGAAGAGGAGTGGGACCTTACCCGCCCCATCCACGAAGATGCCACGATAAAACTTTTCAAATGGGATGACCCCGAGGGCAAGCACGCCTTCTGGCACAGCTCGGCCCACCTGCTGGCTGAGGCTCTGCAGGAGCTCTTCCCCGGAGTGAAATTCGGCATCGGCCCCGCTATTGAAAACGGTTTTTACTACGATATAGACCCCAACGGTCACACCATCACATCCGAAGACTTCCCCCGCATTGAAGCCAAGATGCTCGAGCTGGCCAAGCGCGACGAGCAGATCGTGCGCGCCGACATCTCGAAGGACGATGCTCTGAAGATGTTCGGCGACCGCGGTGAGAACTACAAGTGCGAGCTGATCTCTGAGCTTGAGGACGGACACATCACCACCTACACTCAGGGCGCTTTTACCGACCTTTGCCGCGGCCCGCATATCCCCTCTACAGGTGTGATCAAGGCTGCCAAAGTGATGTCGCTTGCCGGCGCTTACTGGCGCGGCGACGAGAAGCGCAATCAGCTGGTGCGCGTCTACGGCATCACCTTCCCCAAGAAGAAGATGCTCGATGAGTATCTGGCACTCCTCGAGGAGGCCAAGAAGCGCGACCACCGCAAGCTGGGCAAGGAGATGGAGCTTTTCGCCTTCTCCTCGAATGTGGGCGCAGGTCTGCCCCTGTGGCTGCCGAAGGGCGCCGCTCTGCGCGACCGCCTGGAGCAGTTCCTCCGCAAGATCCAGCGCCAGTATGGCTACAAGCAGGTGATCACCCCGCATATCGGCAATAAGACGCTGTATGTCACCTCGGGACACTATGCAAAATACGGCAAGGACTCGTTCCAGCCGATCCACACCCCGCAGGAAGGGGAGGAGTACATGCTCAAACCCATGAACTGCCCTCACCACTGCGAGATATTCCGCGCCGCTCCCCGCTCCTATCGCGAGCTGCCGCTGCGCCTGGCCGAGTTCGGCACCGTCTACCGCTACGAGCAGACCGGCGAGCTCCATGGCCTGACCCGTGTGCGCGGATTTACGCAGGACGATGCCCACATCTTCTGCGCTCCCGAGCAGATCAAGGACGAGTTCCTGAAGGTGATGGATATCATCTTCTACATCTTCAAGGCGCTCAACTTCGACAACTACGAGGCACAGATCTCGCTGCGTGACCCCAAGAACAAGCAGAAATATATCGGCAGCGATGAAAACTGGCATCTCGCCGAGACCGCCATCATCGAGGCCTGCGAAGAGAAGGGGCTGAAAGCCCGCAAGGAGCTTGGCGAGGCCGCTTTCTACGGTCCGAAGCTCGACTTTATGGTGAAGGACGCTATCGGCCGCCGCTGGCAGCTGGGTACCATCCAGGTAGACTACAACCTGCCCGAGCGCTTCCAGCTCGAGTATACCGGCGCCGACAATCAGAAGCACCGTCCGGTGATGATCCACCGCGCACCCTTCGGGTCGCTGGAGCGCTTCGTGGCTGTGCTTCTCGAGCACACCGCCGGCAAGTTCCCCCTGTGGCTCGCTCCCGACCAGGCTATCATCCTCCCCATCTCCGAGAAGTTCAACGACTACGCTTACGAGGTAGCGCGTCAGCTCGATGCCGCCGATGTGCGCGTCTCGGTCGACGACCGCAACGAGAAAATCGGCCGCAAGATTCGCGACAATGAGCTCAAACGTGTGCCGTATATGCTCATCGTAGGAGAAAAAGAGGCTGAAAACGGCGAAGTATCCGTAAGAAAACAGGGCGAAGGTGATAAAGGTACGATGAAAATTGCTACCTTTGCAGACGAAATCGCCCGCAAGGTAGCCAACCTTGAATAAGCGTAACGCAAAACAACGAAAAAAGAGACTATCCCCAACTCACTGAATGGATAAAAAACCACAACATAGCGGCGCTCCGCGTCCAGGCAACTCCACGTACCACAACAACAACGGTGCCCCCCGTCCGTCGACCGGTGGCGCTCCCCGTCCGCAAGGCGGTCAGGGTCCCCGTCCGGCAGGCGGCTCTC
>CAJLLX010000024.1 GCA_905207535.1 uncultured Muribaculaceae bacterium
ACCACGTATATTCCCGCCGCAGGGAGGGCAACACTGCCCGTCCCCGAGGCTATCAGGGCCCCCGAAGGGGAGAAAATCTCTATTTTGGAACCTTCGGCCGACACCGTGCGCCCTGCGACGGCAATCGTAAGCGGCTCTGTATCCGGCATTTCGCATGCGGGGATGCCGGTATTTTCGCCGAGGCGCAGCTCGGGCCATGTCCAGGAGGAGCGGTCGGCGGCGTCGGGGATCGTCTCATAGAGGAGCTTGCTGGAGCGGCGGTCGCGCTGCTGCACATTGATGCGCATGAGGCGGTCGGGCGAAGGCGCTCCGCTCTCGCCGAGGACGCTCCATGGGATGGCTCCTTCGAAGGTATAAAAGCGTTTGCTTACGCGCTTTTCGCAGACCACGCCCTCGGGGTCAAGCTCCTCGGCCTGCCAGCGGTTGCCCTCGCCGCGGCGCATGGAGATGGTGCCGTCGGCGCCGAAGAAGAATTTGAACATACCCTTCTGTGGGTAGGTGTCGCAGGCGTTGACCACATCGAGCCAGAGGAAGATGCCGTCCTTGTCGATCTTCTCGTCGAGAAGTATCTCGGGATCTACGGCATAGGCGTAGAAATAGAGATTTTGGTCGTCGTAGAGAAAATCCATCTCGAAGCGGTTGCCCGTCTGCGAGCCCATGGTGAGCTGACGGCCCATGGGATAGGTCCAGGCGTCCTTCGAGGGTGTACCGTCGAGCGTGGGAGTGCCGTAGGGGGCCTCAAAGCCTTTGAGGGCGCGTCCGCGGATCACGGCATTCCCCTCGGTCTGGCCGCCGGCGTAAGTGCCGGCCACGGCGTAGACATAGCCCGAATTGTCGACATTGACCGAGCCCCAGCTGGCGCGACCGCCTTCCGGGACGTAGAACGAGTGGTTGGTGCAACGGAAATTGCGACAATCAGCATCGCCCACTGCCACAAAATGATGGTAATAGTCGATACCCTTGCCGTCGATACCGTCGCACTCTCCCATCCACGACATCACCGTCTCTCCCCCGGGGAGCTTGCGGATGTAAGGCCCGGCTGAGATATGGCTGAGGTCGGCGCTGCTGACGAGCATCTTGGAGCGGTCGGGGGAGCCGGCGTCGACCCAGTGGCTCCAGTTGTCCTCGAGGGTGCAGCGTATAGTGGTGGCCCTGAAGCCGTTGTAACCGGGCTGGCCGTTGTCCTCGATGGAGTAGACTATCTCGTTGTTGTCGGTGAGGATGGCCACGGGCATGCCGTCGCGGTGTCCCTGGCGGTAGCTGACGCGCTGCGCGGGGGTCCAGCTCAGGCCGTTGTCGTAAGAGCGGGAGAGCATGATCTGCTGATCGTTGTTCCCTTCCAGCTCGAGGGAGAAGTAGCAATGGATTTCGCCCGAAGGGAGGAGGAGGAAAGCCGGCTCCCAGCAGCCGTCCTGGCCGAGATGGCTGGCGGTGTGAACGCGAGTCATCTTGCTCCAGGTCAGACCGTTGTCCTCGGAGCGGAGCACTCCGATGGTGAAGGGACGGTCTTCGGAGTAGGGCTCCACCGGGCGATAGTTGAGCCCTAAGAGGATGGTGCCGTCGGGGAGCTGGACAAAATCGGGATTGCACAGCTCGTATTTGTCCGGGTGGCGGATCACGGTCTGCGGCGACGTCCAGTGGTCGCCTGAGTCGGAGCTGTAGGTGACCTCGATGCCTCGGCTCCAGGCCGTGCCCATCATCAGCAACCGGCCGTCCTGCAGCTCTATCAGGCGCCCGTAGCCGCTTGGCGGCGAGAGAGGTACACGGCGGGTGTTCATATCCCAGTAGATACGCGAGCGCTCGAAAGGCTCGTGGCGCACTGCCTGCACTGCCACGGAGGTGAGCAGCAGGAGTCCGATGGTTGACAGCAGATGTTTCATTTCACGATTTCTTTAGTGACTTTGGCGCCCTGACGGCGGATGAAGATACCTCCGGCGGGATTGGATACGGGGACACCCTGGAGATTGAACCACTCCACCGGAGCGGCAGCAGAGGCGGCATCGGCCTCGGGGACGTCGATTCCCGAATTCTCGCCGAGCCGGAATTCAGGCCAGGTCCACGACGAACGTTCATTGGTATCGGGTATCGACTCGTAGAAGAGTCCGCGCTCGCGGCGGTCGCGCTGCTGCACATTGATGCGCATGGTGCGTTCGGGCGAGGGTGGCGTAGATTCGCCGAGAAGGGTCCAGGGGATGGCGATCTCGAAGTAGTAGTAAGTTTTGGCCACGCGGCTTTCCACTTTCACACCTTCGGGATTGAGCTCCTCGGCCTGCCAGCGGTTGTCGCTGCCGCGGCGGAGGGAGATGGTGCCGTCGGCGCCGAAGAAGAATCGGTACATTCCTTCCTGAGGGTAGGTGTCGCAGGCGCCGGCTACATCGAGCGAGATGAAAAAGCCATCCTTGTCGATAGTCTCGTCGAGGCGGATATCCTTATCGGTACCGTAGGCCGAGATGTAGAGATTATCGTTGTCATAGAGGAAATCGAACGCCACGCGGTTGCCGGTCTGCGAGCCCATGGCGAGCTGACGCGCCGAGGGGTAGGTCCAGGCATCCTTTTGGGGCGAACCGTCGAGCACCGGAGTGCCGAAAGGCGCCTCAAACCCCTTGAGGGGGCGTCCTTTGATGAGACCGAGCACACAGCCGCCGCCATAGGTGCCTACATTGGCCATGGCGTAGCAATATCCGTCGTCGGCATAGGCGATGGAACCCCAGTTGGCAAACTCGTTCTCGTTGCGGTAGAAAGCGGGAGCTACAGCCTTGAAATTGCGTGCGTCGGCATCGCCTACAGCCACAAAGAGGGGATATTTGTCGATTTCGGTGGTGGTACGTCCGTCGGAATTGCCCATCCACGAGGCCATGGTCTCGCCGTTGGGGAGCTTGCGGATGTAGGGCGCGGCGGAGTTGTGCTTCTTGTCGTTGTTGTTGGCGAAGATCATCTGGCGGTTGGGCGACGAGGCGTTGACCCAGGTGCTCCAGTTGTCCTCGAGAGAGCAGCGGAAGGTGGTGGCGCGGGGTGAGCCGAGATAGTCGCCATGGCCGAAGTCCTCGATGATGCCCACAATCTCGTTGGCATCGGTGATGATGGCGGTGGCCATGCCGTCGCGCCATCCGGCACGGTAGCACACTCGCTCCGAAGCGCCCCAGGTGAGGCCGCCGTCGAAGGAGCGCGAGATCTTGATCTCCTGGTCGCCGCAGCCTTTTAGCTCCACGGAGTAGTAGCATTGCACTTCGCCCGAGGGGAGCTCAAGGAAGGAGGGCTCCCAGCAGCCGTCGCCGCGGTAATATTCGGCCTCAAACACCGGGATGGGCCCCTCCCAGGTCTTGCCAAGGTCGGTGGAGCGCATCACCTCGATGCCGAATTTGCGGTCGGGCGAATAGGGCTCGTTGGGGCGCGGATTGAGGCCCACGAGCAGAGTGCCATCGGAGAGTTGGGTGAAATCGGGCGAACCGTAATCGAATCCCGAAGGCTTGTTGACGATCTTTTTCGGCTCGGTCCAGTGAGCGCCGTAGTCGGTGCTGATGGTGTAGCAGAGGCCTCCGCCGTATCGGCCTACAATCATGAGGCGCCCGTCTATGAGCTGCACCATGCGGCCGTAATTGCCGCCCCAGGGCATGGCATCGACACGGGTATAGGGGTCCCAGTAGATGCGCGAGCGGTCGTAAGGCTCGTGGTAAACGGCCTGCGCGGCCACACCGGTGAGCAGAGCGAGAGATATGATGGAGAGGAAGCGTTTCATTTTCATTTAAGGAGCTCTTTAGTTACTTTGGTGCCCTGACGCCGGATGAATATTCCCCCGGCGGGATTGGCCACGGGGAGACCCTGGAGATTGAACCACTCCACGGGAGCGTCAACGCCCGAGGCGTCGGCCTCAGCGGCCACGATGCCGACATTTTCGGAGGGTGTGAGGCGGAATTCGGGCCATGTCCACGACTGGCGCGACACGGCGTCGGGGAATCCCTCGACGCGCAGCTCTTTCTTACGGATATCGTTGATTTCGATATTCATGCGCATAGTCTGCTCTACGCGGGGGCCGCCCCAGCCGAACACGCTCCATGGGATAGCCACCTCGAGGACGTAGTAGGTGCGCCCGATCTTAAACTCCTTGCGGATGCCGTCGAGCGAGGCCTCAGAGGCGTTCCAGCGGTTGTTGTGCCCTTCCTGCATCTTCACAGAGCCGTCGATGTCAAAGAAAATGCGGTACATCCCGTCCTGCGGATAGTTGTCGGGATTGTTGGTAGTGTCGATAGTAAGATACACGCCGTCGCGGTCGGTGTCGCGGTCGGTGATCTGGTCGTTGTCAGAGACGAAGGCGAGCATGTAGAGGCACTCGTTGTCGTAGAGGAAGTCGAAAGCGCCTCGGGTGCGGGCACTCTGGCCGAGGACTATCTGCTCGCAGCGCGGGGAAGTCCAGGGATCCTTGGAGTAGGAGGCGTCGATGGTGGGTGTGCCGAAGTCGGCCTTCACATAGTCGATGACGGAGCCCTTCATGAGGTAGATGCCGCCATGCGAGCTGAGAGCGAAGACACGGTTGTCGAAAGCCACATTGACCGAATTCCACTGGCGGTCGCCGTCGGTGGTGTGGAACGGCTGGGCCACCTGTTTGAATTTGAGCGCGTCCTTATTGCCCACTGCGGTGAACATGTCGAGGCCGCCGGTGAGCGGATTGGTACCCTGCCACGAGGCGAGAGTGTAGTCGTTGCGCATACGGCGGATGTAGGGAGCAGCCGAGAGATTCTGCTTGTCGGTATTGTTGGCAAAGATCATATGGCGGTTGGGGCTGTTGCCGTCCACCCAGCAGTCGTGCCAGTTCTGCTCCACGGTGCATCGCATGGTGGTGGCGCGGAAGCCGTTGTATCCCGGCTGTCCGTTGTCCTCCACTATGACCACGATGTCGCCGGCAGCGGTGATGATGGCCGAGGGCATGCCGTCGCGGTGTCCGGCACGGAAGGTTACGCGCTCGGGAGCGCTCCATGTGAGGCCCTTGTCGAAGGAGCGACAGAGCGAGATCTCCTGTTCGCCGCTGCTGGTATAGGGGTGCTCGTTGGCGAAGTAGCAGTGGAGCTCGCCGTCGGGCATCTCCAGGAACGAGGGCTCCCAGCAGCCGTCCTCGAAGGTATGCGAGGCATCGTAGATGTATATCGGGTCGGACCACGTCTCGCCGTTGTCGGTAGAGCGCACGCAGCGGATGCCGAAGCGCCGGTCCACGGTATAATCTCCGTGGGGGCGGGGGTTGTATCCCACTATGATGGTGCCGTCGGTGAGCTGGATGAGATCGGGCACACAATTAGAGATATTGTTGACGGGATTGGGTGCGATGAGCTCGGGCGTGGTCCATCTGTCGCCGTTGTCGTTGCTGTAGCACACCTTGATGCCGTTGGGGCCGTAGCTCTCGGCGGCGGCTATGAGGCGGCCGTCCTGCAGGGTGATGAGGCGGGCATAGTTGCCGGTCTCGAAGATGCGCTGCTCCGAACTGATGTCCCAGAGCACACGTGGATAGTCATACGGAGCGTGATAGCGGGCCGAAGCCGTGAGAGCCGTAGCGGCAAGAGCGAGAATCGCGATAGATTTATTCATGCGATGAGTGTATTTTAGTTAATGCAAGGTTATTTCATCATTACTTTCTCAGCTTGGGAGTCCTGACGCCGGATAGGCGGGCGAAGCTACCGTCTGTCCGAGCATATTGAACCACTCCACGGGAGCGGCGGAACCGAGCGCGGAGCCGGTATCGGCGTCGGTGGAGCGTACGCAGCGGAGGCAAGTAGACGTAAGGGTTTCATAAGAATGTTCAAATTTACAAAAAATTGACCGGTAAGGAAGAATTTAAGTAAGACAGATACAAATGCCGGGAGAGAAGAGCATCGGAATTAGAGAAAAACAACGGGGGTGTTGCCGTCCGGGAATCAGCCGGGAGAGGCAACACCCTCGGAGTATGATGATAAAGAAACCGGAATCGGCCCTGAAGCGCCTGAAGAGGCGCTTCAGAGGGTCCGGAGATATTACTTGACTGTTGCGGTGACCACGCAGGTGCTCTCCACTGTGATAGCGGGGTTGGAAGCGTGGGCAGCTACGAAGCGGTAGGTTACGGGGGAGGTGAAATCTACGGGGGTGCCGGAGGTCTGCTCCACGTCGCCGATGAAGACCTTCTCGTTGGCGGGATCGTTGAGTGTGAACTCGGGAGCGATAGCCGTGAGGTCGGTGCCGGCGGGCACTTCGATATTCATTGTGGTAGCTGCATAGTCGTACTCGCTGCGTACGAGCGTGCCGGCGACACCGGCAAGCTTGAAGGCCTTGAACTCGCCGTAGTAGAGCGTGTAGAGGCGATAGTCGCGCACGTCACCCGAAGCCGATGTAGAGCGGATGTCGAAGACATCAGCGAGGTTGCGCTTTGTGGTGGCCTTGAAGGGCTCGTAGTCGGCGTCGGCCTCCTTCTTGATCTCTACGGTCTGCGAGGGAGACTCCTGATAGATGGCGATAGTCTGATTTTTCAGGGCTATGTTGCCGTCGCGGCCGTTGAAGCGGGCTTTGCGCGACAGCGACAGGAGCCAGTCGGAGCCGTTGACGAGGTCGGCATACACCTCATTGCGTCCGGCAAAGAGGCTGATGCTGACGTTGGTGATGGCGTTGGCGTTGTCAGTGACGGTCACCCACACCGAAGTGGTGTCGGACTTGAGCGAATTGCCGGCGTCCTCGTGGTTGGTGGCTACGCACACCACATGGAAGATGCCCGGTTTCTGATAGGAGTAGTTGAGGAAGCCCTTGTTGACCACCAGGCCGGTGTTCGACTGGTCGCGGAGCTCGTAGTCGTGGTCCTCGTCGCCGGGATATACCACCACGTTGTCGGCGTTGCCCACAAAGCGTACGGTCATGTTCTCGTTGACCTCATAGTGGAGTTTGTCCACGCTGAGAGCGGCAGTGGGCTGCTCGGCGGTCTTGTCGTCGCAGGAAGCGAGCATCAGGGCGGCGCCGGCCATGAGGCATATGTAATTTCTAAACAGTTTCATATCTGTGAGTTGATACTAAAGTAAGAGAATGTAGGGGGATTAGTAACCGGGGTTCTGTGTGACAACACCGTTGGAGATATCGATCTCGGTCTGCGGGATGGGGAAGATCTCGTTGATACCCTCGCGGAAGAGCTCGCCGCGGTGGTTGAGCACGTCGGCAGCGTAGGAGTGGATGAACTTGGCGGCGCGTCCCGAGCGGGCGAGATCGAAGAAGCGATCCCACTCATAGGCGAGCTCCATGCGGCGCTCCAGCCAGATCTGGTCGCGGAGCCAGCCGTAACCGCCGGCAGCCACCTCGAAGTTGCGGTTGTCGATCGAGCCAACCTGACGCTTGCAGGTGTTGAGCTGCTCGAGAGCCTCCTGCATGCGGCCGCACTCGTTGAGAGCCTCGGCATAGGTGAGGACGGACTCTACGTAGCGGAGCATGCGGCGGTTCTTGCCGGAGTCGTCGGAGTTGGTCGGACGGTCCATGATGGGCGTCCACCACTTCAGGGGCGAGAGGTTGCCGGGACCGTTGGCCACGCTCTGCTTGTCGGGGGTGGTCTCGTTGTGACCTACGATGTATGTGCTGCGGATGTCGCCCCCGCTGAAGGTGTTGGAGCGGATACGTGTGGTGGTCTTGAGTGCGGGATTCCAGTCGGCTCCGAAGAGTTTCCAATAGATGGAGCAGCCCTCGTTGGTATCGCCGGTGGAGCCGTCGCCGCTCTCCTTGAACACTACCTCCCATACCGATCCGGCGCAGAACTCACCTGCCTCGTAGAACTGCTCGTAGTATGTGATAGGGTTGTTGTAAGCATCGAGATACTCCAGACGGTAGGAGTTGCCCATCTCGGGAGCGAGGGTCTGCAGAGTCTCGGGAGCCTCACCATCGGCGAGAGCCGATACGGGTTTGAACCAGAGCGACTCGCGGAGGTCCTCCCAGCTGGTGTCGGGATAGCGCTCGTCGAAGCGGAGGATGTCGCCGAAAGTCTTGGCCTGCTTGCCGATGAAGTAGTCGCCGATCTCGGCGCACTGTGTCCACTTGTCGGAGCCGTCGCCCGGCTTGGCCTGATACATGAGCACCTTCATGAGGAGCGCTGCGCAGGCACCTGCGCCCACCTTGCCGGCATTCTCATGAGTGAAGCGTGCAGGGAGCATGATGAGGGCCTCGCGTAGGTCTTTCTCGATGTAAGCGTAGCAGTCTTCGAGCGAAGAGCGCGGGATGACGAGATTTTCCACTGTCTCTACCTCGGGACGGATGGGCACACCGCCGAAGGTGCGCACCAGGTTGAAGTAGAAGTAAGCGCGGAGGAACTTGGCCTGACCCAGGATGTAGCGCACATTCTGGAAGTCGTTGGTGGTGTTACCGATCACACGCACGCGGTCTACGTTGGCGATCACCTGATTTACACGGTGCACGGCCTTGTAGTAGATCTCCCAGCGGTTTTTGATATAGGTGTTGGAGGTGTTGAAGGTCCAGTTGACAAGCTGTCCCATCTGCGAAGTGAGCCCCTCGTCGTTGCCGATGCAGTCGTCGGCGAGAGCCTCGCCGAATCGCCAGTCGGTATCGGTCATGGCATCGCTCTGGAGGATATCGTAAGTGGCGTTGAGAGCCGTCTGGAGCTTGTAGGTGGTATCGTAGTAGTCCTTGTCGATGGAGTTGCCCTGCACCGGCTCGTCGAGGAAATCGTCGCAGCCGGCAAGTGTCAGAGCGCCGGCGCCTAAAGCTACCGAAGCCATCAGGCTCAAAGCCTTGCGGATTGCTTTCTTATTTATGAAGTTCATGATTGTGAAATCTAAAAATTAAGTGCCTGAATGGATTAGATGCCGAACTTGATGCCGAAAGTGAACGAGCGTGCCTGGGGATAGTTACCATGGTCGACGCCCATAGCGGTGTTGGTGCTCTCGGTACCTTCGAGACGGCCGACCTCGGGGTCAAATCCGTCGTACTTGGTCCATGTGCAGAGGTTGTAGGCAGTGGCGGAGAGAGTGAGGCTGCTCAGACCGATACGCTTGATAAGCTCGGGCTTGAAGGTGTAGCTAAGACGCAGCTCCTTGAGTCGGCAGTAGCTGCCGTCCTTGACGAAGAAGTCGGAGGAGCGGTAGTTGCGGTTGGTGTCGCCTGTGCTTGCGCGGGGGATGGTGGCGCCGGGGTTGGGAGTAGCCCAGGGGCGCTGTGCGTCCTCGGCAGCAGACCAGAACATCTTGTCGTAACCCTCGATACAGTTGCCGGCAGCGGCATTGTAGAGGTAGTAGTCCATGACGTTGAACAGCTTGTTGCCGGTCTGGCCCTGGAAGAAGGCGGAGAGCTCGAAGCCGTCGTAGCGCACGCTCACGGGCACACCGAATACGAAGTCGGGCAGCGGCGAGCCGAGGTAGGTGCGGTCTTCAGCTGTGATCTGACCGTCGCCGTTGAGATCCTTGAAGCGGAAGTCGCCGGGCTTGGCGCTCTGCTCGTTGAGGTTCTTGTTGGGCTCGTACTGTGCGGAAGCCTTCACCTCGTCGGTGGTCTTGAAGATGCCGTCGGTCACGTAGCCGAAGAAGGAGCCGATGGGGCGGCCTACAGCGGTCTTGGTGACGTAGTCCACGATGGAGCCTTCGCCGATGTAAGCGCCGTAGATAGGCTCGTTGCCTGTGCCGAGCGATGTCACCTCATTCTTGATCCAGGAGAGGTTCATGCCGATATCGAAGGAGAATTTGCCGAACTGGCGGCGGTAGGTGAGGCTACCCTCCAAACCGTAGTTCTTTACAGCGCCGGCGTTGGTCATCGGGTTGGAGTTGAGACCTGCGGAGCCCACAGTGGGCACGGCGATAAGCATGTCGGTGGTGCGCTTGTCGAAGTATTCGATGCCGAAGAGGAGGGTATTGTTGAGGAAAGCCATGTCAAGACCCACGTTGTAAGTCTCGGTCTTCTCCCACTTGATGTTGTCGTTGCCGATGGTGAGGGCCGAAGCACCCGGACGGAGCACATGGTTGCCGGCTCCGAAGGGATAGTTGAGCTGAGTGGTGAGGTAGGTGTAGCGTGCGAGCTCGTCGATACGGTTGTTACCCAACTTACCCCAGCCTACACGCAGCTTACCGAGGCTCATCCATGTCTGGTCGCGGAGGAAAGGCTCAGAGGAGAATTTCCAGCCGAGAGATACCGAGGGGAAGTAGCCCCAGCGGTTGTCCTTGTTGAACTTGGAGGAGCCGTCGATACGGATATTGGCCTGGAGGAGGTAGCGGTCGAGGACATTGTAGTTGATACGCCCGATGAAGCCGACAGCGGTCCATTTGCGGTCGAGACCATAGGTCTTGTCGCCGGTGTAGCCGCTGGAGAGGTACCACTGCGAGGGATCGTTGGAGGGAGTACCGCGCTTGGTGCTCTCCTGGAAGGAGCTCTTGTAACCCTCGGCGGTCTGACCTACGAGAGCGGTGATGCTGTTGATCTTGTCCTTGTCAGCCCAGTTGAAGGTAAGAAGGTTGTTGATCTCCCACTTGTGGGTGTCGAACTTATACTGATATATAGTGGAGAGGTCGCCTATGGCGAAGTCCTCTTCGAGCTTGCCCACCTCGGAGAACTCTTTGGTGGTCTCGGGCTGCAGATAATAGGAAGCCTTGAACTGATAGTTGAAGAACTTGAGGAAGTTGGCCGACAGAGTGATGTTGGCATCGAAGCGGTCGGACTTCACGTCGCGGTGGTAGCGCTCCACACGTGCGATGGGGTGGTTGGAGTCGAAGTAGTTGCGGTCGTTGTAGACACGTGTCATGGGGTTGACATTGAGGGCGTCCTTGAGCACGGAGCCGGAGCCGCCGGGCACCAGGTCGCGGTCCTCGTTGGCGTAGCTCATGTTGACGATCACGTCGAGCCAGGAGGAGAGCTTCTGGGTGAGGTTCATACGGGCGTTGAAGCGCTTGTAGTCGGAGCCCTTGATGATACCTTTCTCATCGAAGTAGCTTGCCGATACCATAAACTGGGTCTTGTCGCTGCCGCCGCTTACCGAAGCCGCATACTGCTGCTTGACACCGGTGCGGGAGATGGCGTCGTACCAGTTTTCGCAACCGGTCTTATGACGGAAGGCCTGGTTGTCGGCCTTGGTCTGGTCCCAGGCGAGGGTGCCGTCGGGCTGCTTGGTCATATTGAGCTGACCGTCGGCCGAGTAGATGTTGTTGCCGGTCATGTAGTCTTGCAGGAGGGCATATTCGTCCATGCCCATCATCTTGATTTTCTTCCAGGGGTTGGAGAAGCCGGCGTAGCCGTCGAAAGTGACTGTCACTTTGCCCTTCTCACCGCCCTTGGTGGTGATGGATACTACACCGTTGGCGGCACGTGCACCGTAGACGGCCGAAGAGGCGGCATCCTTGAAGATCTCGATGTTGGCGATGTCGTTGGGGTTGATGTGGTCGATGTTATCAACGATAAAGCCGTCGACTACATAGAGGGGGTCGGCGTCGTTGATGGTACCTGTACCACGGATCTTTATGGTTGTAGCTCCACCGGGGGCGCCGCTGTTCTGGATGATGTTGACACCCGAAGCCTTACCCTGCAGGGCCTGCAGAGCCGAGGATACGGGGACGTCGTTCACATCCTTACCGCTGACGGATGAGATAGAGCCGGTGATATCGCTCTTGCGCTGTACACCGTAACCGATAACCACTACCTCGTCGAGCAAGGCGGTGGTCTGCTTGAGTTCTACATCAATTTTGGTGCGGCCGCCTACCTTGATCTCCTGGGGCTCGTAGCCGAGGGCGGAGATGGTGAGAGTGGCGTTGGAAGGCACGGAAATGGTGAAGTTGCCATCGATGTCGGTGGCAACACCGTTGGATTTGGAGCCCTTCTGCATGATGGTGGCTCCGATGACCGGCTCGTTCTCAGCCGGATCCATTACGGTACCGGACACAGAGATATTCTGTGCGGCGAGGGTTAGATTGACGGTTGCCAATAGAAACAATATCAGCAGCCTCTGAATTTTTGTCTTGAACATACTTGCACTGCTAAAGCAATTTATAAAAGAGGTTGCCCCGCGGGAGGGAAACTGTTAATTGCGTTGGTAGGTAAAAAAGGTAAGGAGGGAGATGCGGAAAGATTTAAGGGGTGGAAGCCGCCGCTTGCGGCAACCGATATAGGGCAAATGCCATGATACGAAGAGAAAGAGACGGGAGGGGGAGGAGAGGCGGCAGGGCCATGCGCGGGCTGCTTCGGGGGGGCGACTGTGCGCCCTCAGCGCTGCGCCTTTGCGGCCGGAAAGATAGAAAGGTGGAAAAGCCGGGTGTGCCCGCAAGGGGGCGGGCACACCCGCTTTTCAGTATAGGTTGGTGACACCGGCGTCAGACAGCCGGATGTCAGGGATTATTTCAGGATAACCTTCGAAGCCTTGTTGCCCTCGCGACGGATGTAGAGGCCGGGGGTGTTGGCGTTGACGCGCATGCCCTGGAGGTTGAAGTACTCTACGGGACCGTCGTTGCTGAAGTCGGAAACAACCTCATCGATACCTGCGTCGTCGCCGAAGTCGAGGAGCATGGTGTCACGGTTGCTCGGTTTCTTGTCGGGGTTGTCGTACTCGTAGCAGTAGATGTTGTGGTCAGCGTCGGAGATGAAGATCAGCTTGCCGTCGAGGTTGCGGAGCATGTGGACACCGTCGTTGGTAGGATCGATATTGGTAACTTCCACGGGGGTAGCGTCGAGGCCGTCAACGCGAACCAGACGACCGGCGTGACCGTCGCGGGCGTTGGAGGAGTTCCAGTAGTAGAGAGTACCGTTGCAGACGGTGAGCTCGCGGGTCCAGGTAGCGCCGGTGCCGGGAGCGAAGTCATACTGCAGCCATACCTTCTCGCCGTCGCAGATGTTAAGCTCGCCACCGAGCTGAGGGTTCTCCGGATCGTCGATGTCGGGGTTTATACCGCGGTTGCAGCAGAATACATATTTGCCGTCGAACTCCACGCCGTCGTCAGGCCAGGTGTTGCCGTTGTTGACGTTGATGTTGGTGGAGATGTCGAATATCTTGTAGTTGCCCTTCTCGCAGTTGGTCATACCGAGCTCAGAGCCGGTGGAGGGGGTGGAAGAGCGGAAGAATACATGGCCGAATGCGGGATAACCGGTCTTGGTCACGCCACCGCCGCTGCCCATGGGCACACCTGCGTCGTCGGTGTTGTCGGGATTGAAGGTGTCGTTGGTGTTGAAGATCTCATAAGCTTCTTCGGTCTCGAGGTCGTAAGCCCAAGGCTCGTTGCCCGAAGCCCAGGACCAGGCCTTGAAGAAGAGCTTCTTGTTGTAGAAGTTGAGGAAGTGAGCGATAGCAGCACCACGGGTAGAGCCTTCAAGACCGGCGGGGTCTTTCTCGGTGTTGATATCTTTGATCATCTTGGTGCCCTCGGGAGTGCCGTCGGTAACCCATACTTCGTCACCGTAGGTCACCTCGTCGTCATTGACGTTAGCAACGTCGGCGATGAAGAATACCTTGCGGCCTACGCGGACAACGTCGCCTGTGCGGTTGTCGATAGGCTCGCGGCCGGGGAACATGCTGTTGACCTCCTTAACGAGAGTGGTGCCTTCGGCTGTGCCGTCGGATACATAGAGCCACCACTGGCCGTTGGTGCCCACTGTGGCGGCGTTATCGTCTTTTGCGAAGAATACGAACTGATTCTCGTTGAGCTGGCAGAGGCCGCGGGGTTCGCTGTCGCCCCATTCGTTGACGTTAGCCACCATGTAGGTGCCGTCGGCTGTACCGTCGGAGATCCAGATTTCCTGGCCATCCTGGGAGTCGCCTGTGGCGGAGAAGATCACTTTGTCGTTGAAACGGGTGAGCCAGAGGATGTTGGAGGTAGAGATGCCTTCGTAGATATCCTTGACCATGTAAGTGCCTTCGGGAGTGCCGTCGGTAGCCCAGAGCTCTTCGCCGTGTACGCCGTCGTCAGCGCAGAAGTAAGCGAGGTAGCCCTTCTCTTCGGAGCCTGCCACGCAGATGTTTTTCTCGGCATAGTCACGCTCGTTGAAGGTAGCTTTGGCAGTAACGCCTTCGCGGAGGAGTGCGGTGAGCGTACCGGCATCACCGGCAACACCCTGTGCGGATGCAGCGCCTGCTGCACATGCGAAAGCCGCAGAGAGGAGTAAAAGATTCTTTTTCATGTTTAATAGTTAAAGATGAATTAATATAGATAGGTTAACACTATTATCATGGTAGGTGATCGGGAGGAGAGATGGTATCGGATTTCTTCGATTGGTAAATCTTGCGCGTATATTATATATTCTGATTTATATCGTCTTTTTGTTGTTTGCAATTCGTGAGAAGTGCAAACAGCCCCATGGGGCTGCGCCGCGGCGGGAGAAAGGGAGCGCGACTGAGACGTCGATGGGCCGCGATTGAGAAAGCCTTGTTTCCGTTTTTCGACGGCAAATATACGATGTCGCGCGGATAGCGCAAAGGGAATTTTGTGTTTTTTCATAGAAAATCTGTGCAAAAATGCCCAAAAACATATTTTCCCGGGCTGTATTGGACATGGTTACTCATTTTTGGCACAGAATCACCTGCAAGAAGTGGAAATCAGTGCTATCTTTGCAATAAATAAAATTAAGAAGCGTTAAACAGACGTTTTAACGCTTCATTGAATTCTAAAAATCTTTAACCTCACACCAAATTTTTTGACCATGAACAGACATTATGTTCTCCCGGCAATGGCTGCGACACTGATAGGCATGTCGGGGCTGCTGACATCCTGCGGCAAGACGGCGAAAGCACCTGCCGAAACCGCCACTGAGGGTACCGAGATATTTTTTGCGGACCCCACCATCTACACCGAGAATGGAAAATATTACCTCACCGGCACCCGCAACGCCGACCCGCTGGGCTTCACCATGCTCGAGAGCGACGACCTGCAGACTTGGCGCCTGGCACGCCCCGACTCGATGATACTCCGCACCGGAGAGAACACCTTCGGCACTCAGGGCTTCTGGGCTCCGCAGATCCTGAAAAAAGACGGCAAATATCTGCTGGCATACACCGCCAATGAGCAGGTGGTGCTGGCCAAGGGCGATAGCGTCAACGCGCTCTTCACCCAGGAGATAGCCGAGCCTATCGACGGCAGCGAGAAAAATATCGATCCCTTCATCTTCCGCGATGACGACGGCAAATACTACCTCTACCACGTGCGCTTCGACAACGGCAACTGGCTGTGGGTAGGCGAGTTTGACATCGAGACCGGCAAAATCAAGGAAGGCACCCTGCAGCCGGTATTCCGCAACGACCAGGCCTGGGAGGCTACCGACGCCTATCCCTCGGCTGTGATCATGGAAGGCCCCACAGTGGTGAAAATGGACGGCACTTACTACATCTTCTACTCCGCCAACCACTTCATGAGCGACGACTATGCCGTAGGCTATGCCACCGCCGACAGCCCCACAGGCCCCTGGACCAAGAATCCTAACAACCCCATCATCCACCGCAACATCGTGGGCGAGAAAGGTTCGGGCCATGGCGACGTATTCACCGACAAGGACGGCAACCTCAGATATGTATATCACGTGCATCACAACGACTCCGTGGTATCGCCCCGCCGCACACGCATCGTGACACTCAATGTGGATAAGTCAGCCGGTCAGCCCTACGCCATCACCGCCGACACCACCACCATCATCAAGCCTCTGCGCGTAAACTAATCACCGGAGAATCAACGAGATGAAACAGTACATAGCAATGTTTGCGGCCCTGGCAGCGCTCACCGCACAGGCCGCCACCACCGAGCTGGCACTCAAGACCCCCGGCGGCGCCGTGAAGACCTACGAAATGATCGGCGACGGCACCCTGCGCGCCAAAGACGGCGCCACACTGCCCCTGCAGATCACACGCACAGAGACCAAGGGGGAGAACGGCGTAACCACCGTGACCCTCAAGGTGAAAGGACTGGAGAAATGCTGGTTCAACATCACCGAGACCGAGACCATGAAGGGCACCAAGCACGGAGAGTGTGAATTTTACATGCCCGGCTTCTGGTATCACCACAATCTGCGGTCGCCCGAGAAGGCACCCTCGTTTAAGACCTCCGACAGCTGGGAGGTGCGCGAAGACCGCCTGAGCGCTCCCCTCACCGGCATCTACAATCCCGCCGACGGCGAGGCCATCACCGTGATGCGCATCAACCCCGACGACCATGCCGACTGCGTGCTGCAGAACCTCTCGGGCGATGTGATCCTCACCGGCCATACCTCGCTGGGAAGCACCGGATTCGAGAACAACAACGGCGAAGCATCGCTGGTCTACAGCTACCCCTACAGCGAGAGCCCCCGGCGCTACATCCGCAAACTGACGCTGATCGACCCCGTGCGCACCTTCGAGCGCCTCGACAAGGGTGAGGAGATCACCCTCACATGGCAGGTACGCAAGTTCAACGCCAAGGACTACAGCGACTTCGTGGAGGATGTGTGGGGATATGCCTACGACACCCTCAAACCCGCTCAGGTGAACACCGGCATAACCCCCGAGCAGGCCAAGGAGCACCTCGCCGACTACTTCAAGACAGCCTATGTCGACGACTACGATCTGAAATTCTACTCCGGTGCCAGGATGCGCACCATCGACTGCAACCTCACCGACGAATATCAGGTGGGCTTTGTGGGCCGTGTGCTCCTCAATGCCTTCAACGCCTATGAATACGGTCTGGAGCACAACCGTCAGGACCTGGTAGACAATGCATTGGCAATCTTCCAGAGCACTTACGACCACGGATTCACCCCCAAAGGATTTTTCCGCGAATCGGTGCGTGCCCGCGAAAACAAGGATATCCCCTTCCTGAGCATACGCCGCCAGAGCGAGGGCGCCTTCGCCATGCTCAACTGGCTTGAGTCGGAGCGCAAAGCCGGCCGCAAGCACCCCGAGTGGGACGCCAAGGTGCGCTCGGTGCTCGACCTGATGCTGCAGGTGCAGAACGAGGACGGAAGTTTCCCGCGCAAATTCCACGACGACCTCAGCGTAGTGGACCCCTCGGGAGGCAGCACACCGTGCGCCACCCTGCCTATGAGCATGGGCTACAAATATTTCGGCGACAAGCGCTACCTCGAGAGCGCACGCGCCACTGCCAAATATCTGGAAAATGAGCTGATCGACAAGGCCGACTACTTCTCGTCGACCCTCGACGCCAACTGCGAGGACAAGGAAGCTTCGTTCTACGCCGCTACCGCCCTCTACTATCTGGCTCACGCCACCAAGGGAGCTGAGCGTCAGCACTATATGGACCTCTGCAAGAAAGCGGCCTACTTCTGCCTGTCGTGGTACTACCTGTGGGATGTGCCCTTCGCCGAGGGTCAGATGCTGGGCGATGTCGACTTCAAGAGCCGCGGCTGGGGCAACGTGTCGGTGGAGAACAACCATATAGACGTGTATATCTTCGAGTTCACCGCCGTGCTCGATCTGCTGGCCAAGGAGTACAACGAGCCCCGCATGGCCGACTTCTCGAAGGTGATCCAGACCTCGATGCTGCAGCTGATGCCGACTCAGGACCATATGTACGACATCGGCAAGCGCGGCTACTACCCCGAAGTGGTGCAGCACACCGCCTGGGACTACGGCCACAACGGCAAGGGATTCTACAACGACATCTTCGCTCCGGGCTGGACCGTGGCCTCGCTGTGGCAGATGCTTTCGCCCGACCGCGTGGACCGCTTCTTCGCAAAGAAGTAAACCCCGCCCCGCTCCCCCGCCCCGACGGGGAGGGAGAGATACGGAGAGAGAATGCATCGCTGATGAGACATCAATAGAATAAAAAAGGACGATTAGCGGCGCGGAAATCGCGGCGCAATCGTCCTTTTTTATTATATTTGCAGCGATGATACGCCAACAATCACATAGGACACTAATACCCAACAACTAACCAATAATCACAAGTAGATACATGAAAACCAATCTGCTCTTAGCCGCCGGCGCCCTCGTGGCCCTTACCGCGGCATGCTCCGGTAGCAAAACCGAAGAAACCACACTCACCGCTTCGGGCCTTGACCCTCAGAAATTCGTGAGCGAATATCAAGGCGACTCCACCGCACTCTTCGTGCTGAAGAACGCCAACGGCATGGAAGCATGCATCACCAACTTCGGCGGCCGCATTGTGTCGCTGCTCGTGCCCGACCGTCAGGGCAAGATGGTGGATGTAGTGCTCGGCTTCGACAGCATCCAGCCCTATACCCCCGAGGTGAACGGCACCGACTTCGGCGCTGCCATCGGCCGCTATGCCAACCGCATCAACCAGGGCCGCTTCGAGCTTGACGGCCAGACATATCAGCTGCCGCAGAACAACTACGGCCACTGCCTGCACGGCGGCGGCGACATGGGCACCCGCGGCTGGCAGTACCGCGTATTCCAGGCCGACCAGGTCAACGACACCACCCTGGTGCTGACCCTCACCGACCAGGATGGCAACAACGGCTTCCCCGGCACTGTCAATGCCAAAGTGACCTACACCCTTGGCGCTGACAACGACCTCAACATAGCCTACGAGGCCACCACCGACAAGCCCACCATCATCAACATGACCAACCACTCGTACTTCAACCTCTCGGGCGACGGCTCGAAGTCGGTAGAGGACGACGTGCTGTGGCTCAACGCCTCCAACTTCACCCCCGTGGACAGCACATTCATGACCTCGGGCGAGATCGCTCCCGTAGAGGGCACCCCGATGGACTTCCGCACCCCCAAGACCATCGGTCGTGACATCAACGCCGACGACGTGCAGCTCCACAATGCCAACGGCTACGACCACAACTGGGTACTCGACACCAAGGGCGACATCACCGCCTGCGCCGCCACGCTGGAGAACACCGGCAACGGCATCCGCATGGAGGTCTACACCGACGAGCCCGGCGTGCAGGTTTATACCGGCAACTTCCTCGACGGCACCGTCACCGGCAAGGGTGGCGTAACTTATCCCAAGCGCGCTGCTATCTGCCTCGAGACCCAGCACTATCCCGACAGCCCCAACAAACCCAACTGGCCTTCGGTAGTGCTCCGTCCCGGCGAGACCTACACCGGCCACTGCACCTACAAATTCACTGTAGTGCCCGA
>CAJLLX010000025.1 GCA_905207535.1 uncultured Muribaculaceae bacterium
GCACGCCCGAGACCTTCGGACGTCCCGGCCACATCAACCCGCTCTACGCCCAGGATGCCGGTGTGCTTCGCCGCAGCGGCCACACCGAGGCTGCCGTCGACCTGGCACGCCTTGCCGGGCTCTATCCCGCCGCCGCGCTGATGGAGATCATGTCGGACAACGGGGAGATGGCCCGTCTGCCCGAGCTGCGTCGCCGCGCCGACGAGTGGGGGCTGAAACTGATCAGCATCGCCGACCTCATTGCCTACCGCCTGAAGAAGGAGAGCCTCGTGGAGGAGGGTGTGGAGGTGGATCTCCCCACCTGCTACGGCCATTTTCGCCTTATCCCCTTCCGTCAGAAGAGCAACGGGCTGGAGCATGTGGCCATCTTCAAGGGCGACCTCCACACCGACGAGCCGGTGCTGGTGAGGGTGCACTCGTCGTGCGCCACCGGCGACATCTTCGGGTCGCTGCGCTGCGACTGCGGCGAGCAGCTGCATCAGGCGCTGCGCATGGTGGAGCGCGAGGGTCGCGGAGCGGTGATCTACCTCAGCCAGGAGGGACGCGGCATCGGCCTGATGGACAAAATCCGCGCCTACAAGCTCCAGGAGGAGGGTATGGACACCGTTGAGGCCAACCTGCATCTCGGCCACAAAGCCGATGAGCGCGACTATGGCGTGGGTGCACAGATACTTCATGCCCTCGGCATCAAGAAAATGCGCCTGATGACCAACAACCCCATCAAGCGCATCGGCCTCGAGGGCTACGGCCTCGAAGTGGTGGAAAATGTGCCCATCGAGATCGAGCCCAACGATTACGACCGCTTCTATCTCGGGACGAAAAAACATCGCATGGGGCACAATTTGAGGAAGGTAGAGTGACAGGCCGGTCAGCTTTCAGAAATTGATAGCCTTGTAGGCCTCAAAGAGAGGCTCTGAGGCTGCTTTAAACGAAAAAAAGGAGGGTGTATCGCCATTTTTCGGCGATACACCCTCCCGCTCTTTATCTACGTGAGTGAATTAGTGTCGGACTAAGCGGGGCTTAGAAGTTTTCGGCTTTGATCTCGAAGAAGCTCTCGGGATGGAGGCATACGGGGCACGCCTTGGGAGCCTTTTTGCCGATGTGGATGTGTCCGCAGTTGCGGCAGAGCCATACGGTGTCGCCCTCGCGCGAGAAGACGATCCCCTCTTCGATGTTCTGTGCCAGTCGGCGGTAGCGCTCCTCGTGGTGCTTCTCGATGGCGGCTACGGCGCGGAAGCGGGCAGCAATCTGGGGGAATCCCTCGGCGTCGGCCTCTTCGGCCATTTTGGCGTACATGTCGGTCCACTCGTAGTTTTCGCCGGCGGCAGCGGCGTTGAGGTTGTCGAGTGTGCCGGAGACGTCGCCGCCGTTGAGGAGCTTGAACCACAGCTTGGCGTGCTCCTTCTCGTTGTTGGCAGTCTCCTCGAAGATGGCAGCTATCTGCTCGAAGCCGTCCTTGCGTGCTTTGGAGGCGAAATATGTGTATTTGTTACGGGCCATGGACTCGCCGGCGAAGGCTTCCATGAGATTCTTCTCGGTTTTGGTTCCTTTAAGGTCTTTCATTTGTCTATGTTTTTGGAGTTGTTGTTATTTGCTTTGCATTGTGGGCAGATCCCCTTGAAATAGAGGTTGACGTTGTCGCACTTGAAGGCATCCGGGGCGTGGAGCGCCGAGATGTCGAACGGCACATCGAAGATCCGGCCGCATTGGCGGCAGAGAAAATGGGCATGCGGCTGATAGTCGGCGGAGTCGTATCTGGTGGATTCGGCCGCGATGTCGATGTCATTGATCAGATGCTTCTCGGCAAGGAGACGGAGGGTGTTGAACACCGTGGCCCTCGAGAGTATCGGCGTCTGCTCTTTGAAATGCATGTAGATCTCGTCGGCCGTGGGGTGGGTGGTGCTCGAGGCGACGTATTCCAGCACGGCGAGCCTCTGCACCGAGGGGCGGATGCCGGCCCTGGTGAGCTGATTGATGAGGTGGCTGCGTGCGGAAGTCATATTTCTTGTTGGAATGAGTATTGTTTTTAGACTGAGTGCAAAGTTAGATTAAATAAAGGATATGTGCAAATATTTCCGGAAAAATTTTTGAAAAAAATGCGGGAAAAAGGGGGAGGGGGAAAAGGTGGACGAGGAAGGGAGGGAAGATGGAATCAAAGCTTGAGGATTAAGGCCGACTAATCAAAGCTAAAGCTTTGATAACTAAAAAACGCATAGCAGGAGGGGTGGGAAGGGTGAGAGGAAGAGGGGAGGAGGGGGGCGCAATAAAAAAGCTGCGACTTTGAGCCGCAGCTTTTTGGGAGAGGAAGATAGTGGGGGCGGATCAGAGGGCGAGGAGCTCCTCGATCTTGGCGCGGAAGGTCTCGCGCGACTGCGAGCCGGCCAGGCGGATGGATGTCTTTTTGCCGTCCTTGAAGAAGAGGAAGGTGGGGATTGACATGATGCGGTATTCGGAGCTGAGCTCGCTCTCCTCGTCGACGTTGTATTTGCCGATCTCTACGCGGCCTTCGTATTCCTTGGCCATCTCGTCGACGATGGGCACCATAGCCATGCAGGGACCGCACCAGGTGGCCCAGAAGTCGATGATTACGGGTTTGCCGGAGGCAATGAGTTCTTTCGCGTTAGCGTCGGTAATAGTAAGTGCCATTTTTTTTGATGTTTGTGTTTGGATATTTATATGTATATGTTGTATACTCGGGTTGAGGTAGGGGATTAGTCGTTGTCGATCTCGAGCAGCTCGGGTGCCTCGGCGGCTTCGGGAGTGGATTCGGCGAAGCGCGAAAGGTCGTCGAAGCGGGTGCCTCCGGTGATGTCGCGGTTGCGGCTGATCTCGTAGCGCAGCTTGAAGGAGTCGAGCATGTTCATGAGGTTGCGGTTGATCGAGAGGCCGGTTTTGGAGGTGAGTTTCACCGAGCGGCCTATCGAGGGATCGGCCAGGAGGATGTTGAGGTGTCCCTTCTGCGAAGTAGACTCTTGGATATGCTCCTGGAGCGAGGAGATGAGCACCGGCTTCACTTCGTCGGGGTCGAGGATGATGGTGATCCCTTCGATGGTCTTCCCCTGAGCCTCCTCGAGCAGGCGCAGGCGCTCGATGTCGAGCATCAGTTCGTCGCCCTTGAACGAGAGCTTGTAGCGGGCGTTGATGAATATGTCGGTGCCGGGACGGCAATATTTTTCCACCTCGTAGAATTTGTTGCCGAAGATGCGCACGGTGATGCTTCCGGTGAAGTCCTCGAGGGTGAGGATGCCGAAGGGCTTGCCGCGCTGGGTGAGCTTCGACTCATATTTGGTGATCATGCCGCCGAAGCACACCTCCATATTCTCCTCGGGGGTGAGTTCGTGCACCTGTTTGATGGTGAGCATACCGTAGTTGAGCTCCATGTCGTAGGGCTTGAGGGGATGGGAGGAGAGGTACATCCCCACCAGTTCCTTCTCCTTCTCGAGCTTCTCAGCCTCGGAGACGGGCACGGCCGACTTGGGGATGGGGCGCGCCTGGATGCGCATCTCGTTGTCCATCTCGCCGAAGAGCGACATCTCCTTGCTCTGCTCGGCGCTCTGGTAGGAGGCGCCGTAGCGCAGGAGCTGCTCTATGAAGGTCTCGTCGCGGTTGTTTTTCTCGAAATAGTCCTCGCGCTTGAGCTCGGTGTACCAGTCGAAGGCGCCGGAGAGCACCAGGTTCTCGAAGGTGCGGCGGTTGACCACCCCGGCGGGCACACGCTCCACAAAGTCGTAGGGGCTCTCGAAGCGCCCCTTCTCGTCGCGTGCGCGGATGATGGCGGCCACCACATTGTCGCCCACGCCCTTGATGGCGGTGAGGCCGAAGCGGATATCGCCCTGCTTGTTGACACCGAAGCGCGAGAACGACTCGTTGACGTCGGGACCCTTGACGGTGATGCGCATCGACTTGCACTCGTCCATGAAGTTGGTGAGCTTGGTGATGTCGGAGCTGTTGCGCGACAGCACGGCGGCCATATATTCTGCCGGGTAGTTGGCCTTGAGGTATGCGGTCTGGAAGGCCACCCACGAGTAGCAGGTGGCGTGGCTCTTGTTGAAGGCGTAGGAGGCAAACTGCTCCCAGTCGGCCCAGATCTTCTCGAGCACCTCGGGCTTGTGGCCGTTGGCCTGTCCGCCGGCGAGAAATTTGCCCTTCAGGTGGTTCATCTTGTCGATGAGCTTCTTACCCATGGCCTTGCGCAGGGTGTCGCTCTCGCCTCGGGTGAAGTTGGCCAGCAGTCGCGACAGGAGCATCACCTGCTCCTGATACACGGTGATGCCGTAGGTGTCCTTGAGATATTTCTCCATGATGGGAATATCGTAGACGATAGGCTTCTTCTTGTGCTTGCGGGCGATGAAGTCAGGGATATACTGCATAGGCCCGGGGCGGTAGAGGGCGTTCATGGCTATGAGGTCCTCGAAGGTCGAGGGCTGCAGCTCGCGGAGATACTTCTGCATGCCGGCCGACTCGAACTGGAAGGTGCCTATGGTGCGCCCCTCGCTGTAAAGGCGGTAGGTGGCGGGGTCGTCGATGGGAATTTTCTCCATGTCGAGGGTGAAGCCGTGGGTCTGGCGGATATTCTCCACGGCGTCCTGTATGATGGAGAGGGTCTTGAGGCCGAGGAAGTCCATCTTGATCAGTCCGGTCTCCTCGATGACGCGCCCTTCGTATTGTGTCACCAGCAGCTTGCCCTCGAGCTTGTCGACGGCGGTGCTCACCGGCACCCAGTCGGAGATCTTGTCGCGGCATATGATCACGCCGCAGGCGTGCACGCCCGTGCCGCGCACATTGCCCTCCAGCTGCTGGGCGAATTTTAGCGTCTGACGGATCACGGGGTTGGGGCTGTTGAGCTCCGTGCGGAATCCGTCGACGAGACGGTAGCAGTTTTTGAGGTTGAGCTTGGCCTCCTTGCCGTTCTCCTCGGGCATGTGGCGCGGGATGATCTTCACCAGGCGGTCGCTTTCGGGGATGGGGAGCCCTTCCACGCGGGCCACATCCTTGATGGCCATTTTTGTGGCCATGGTGCCGTAGGTGATGATATGCGCCACATTTTCGGCACCGTATTTCTCGGTGACATACTGCAGCACGCGGGCGCGGCCGTCGTCGTCGAAGTCCACATCGATATCGGGGAGCGAGATACGGTCGGGGTTAAGGAATCGCTCGAACAGCAGGTCGTACTTGATGGGGTCGATCTGTGTGATGCCGAGACAGTAGGCCACGCACGAGCCGGCGGCCGACCCACGGCCGGGCCCCACACTCACTCCGAGCTTGGCCCGCGACTGGTTGATAAAGTCCTGCACGATAAGGAAGTAGCCCGGGAAGCCCATGGTCTTCATGATGTGCAGCTCAAACTTGATGCGCTCCCTGACGTCGTCGGGCAGCGGCGAGCCATAGCGGCGCTCGGCGCCTTCGTAGGCGAGTTTGCCGAGGTAGTCGGCCTCAAATTTTATGCGGTAGAGCTTGTCGTAGCCGCCAAGCTTCTTGATCTTCTTTTCGGCCTCCTCCTGCGAGAGCACCACATTGCCGTTTTCGTCGCGGGTGAACTCGTCGAAGAGGTCCTGCTCGGTGATGCGCGAGCGATACTCCTCTTCGGTGCCGAATTCCTCGGGGATGGCGAAGAAGGGCATGATAGGCGCGTGGTCGATGTCGTAAAACTCCACCTTGTCGGCTATCTCCAGGGTGTTGGCCATCGCTTCGGGCACGTCGGAGAAGACGGCCTCCATCTCTGCGGTGGTTTTGAGCCATTCCTGCTTGCTGTAGAGCATACGGTTTTCGTCGGAGATCTTTTTGCCGGTGGAGAGGCAGATGAGGCGCTCGTGGGCCTCGGCGTCCTCCTCGTTGACGAAGTGCGAGTCGTTGGAGCAGATGACCTTGATGCCGAATTTCTGCGCCATGCGCATCAGTTCGGTGTTGACTTTCTGCTGCAGGGGGAAGGTCTCGTGGTTGGCGCGGGGCACTGTGGCTTTATGGCGCTGCAGCTCAAGGTAGTAGTCGTCGCCAAACTGCTCCTTCCACCACTGCACGGCCTTCTCGGCCTCCTCTATCTGTCCCTGAAGGATGAGCTTTGGTATCTCGCCGCCGAGGCACGCCGAGCACACGATGATACCCTCTTTGTGGGCAATGATGTCGGCTTTGTCGGTGCGCGGATGGGAGTAGAAACCGTCGGTCCACGCCTTCGACACTATTTTGATCAGATTGTGGTAGCCGCGCTCGTTTTTGGCGAGAAGTATGAGGTGGCGGCCTGTGTCGTGCTTGTCGGTGTGGCTCAGGAGCGACTCGTTGGCCACATACACCTCGCAGCCGAGGATGGGCTTGAAGATCTTCCCCTCCAGCTCCTTGGCACGGTCGCGCTGGCTCTGCGCCTCCTCGGCGTTGCCGGCCTCCTCGGCCTCTTTGGCAGCGGCGAGGGCGTCCTTGATGGCTCCGCGGGTCTTGGAGTTTTTCTTGGACACATAGTTGTAAAACTCCTTGATGCCGAACATGTTGCCATGGTCGGTGATGGCTATCGCCGGCATGCCGTCGGCCATAGCCTTATCCACCAGGGCTTCGACGGGCGCCTGGCCGTCGAGGATGGAGTATTGTGTATGTACGTGGAGGTGTACGAATTTGCTCATCGGAGTAACTGAAGGTTGGTGTTTGCAGACGACAAATTTAGTAATAAGTTTTGAGATTTCCCACACCCTTCCCCGCCCCTTTGCCTCCATTTTCCCCTAAAATCCTGACCCCTTTGCCCGTAAAAAATCTGCGCCGACAAGCCGCTTCGTTTCAGAGGGCTTGTCGGCGCATATGGCTGCCCGGAGGTAGAAAAGCATGGGGCATGCTTATTGCCATTTTCGGGCTGCACGGGGGACGTGGCGAAAATGGGGACGAAGGGCAGGGGAGCGAGCAATTTAGGCGGGGTGTTATTGGCTATGTGGGAAATATTGGCTAACTTTGCACACGACAACCGCGCGCTTGCTCGGTTGCCGGACAAACAAGCCAGTATTCCATATTTCTATGCGACAGACTCGCCAAGCCGTCCTGATGCTTGAAGACGGCACATGCTTCAGAGGTAAATCTTTCGGTTATGAGGCCCCTACGGCCGGAGAAGTGGTGTTTAACACTGCCATGACGGGGTATCCCGAAAGTCTTACCGACCCCTCTTACGAAGGTCAGATCCTTGTCACTACTTATCCCATTCTTGGTAATTACGGTGTGCCGCCGGAAACGGTGAAAGATGATGTGAGCGAATATCTGGAGAGCTCGCGCATCCATTGCCGCGCCATCATTGCGCAGGACTATTCCTGGGAGCCGAGCCACTGGCTGGCCACCCGCTCGCTGCACCAGTGGCTGCGCGACGAGAAGATTCCCGGCCTCTACGGCATCGACACCCGCGCCCTGACCAAACATCTGCGCGACAAGGGCTCGATGCTCGGCAAGATATATTTCGAAAACGAAGACGAGGTGGAGTTCAGCGACCCCAATGCCGAAAATCTGATTGCCAAGGTGAGCTGCGCGGCTCCCGAGGAGCACGGCGAGGGGGAGAAGACCGTGGTGCTGGTAGACTGCGGCACGAAGTTCAACATCATCCGCTGCCTCACGCGCAGGGGAGTGAAGGTGGTGCGCGTGCCCTGGGATTATGATTTCAACCACATCGAGTGCGACGGCCTCTTTATCTCCAACGGCCCGGGCAATCCCGACTTTGCCGAGGCTACGGTGGAGAATATCCGCAAGTTCATGGCCACCGGCAAGCCTATCTGTGGCATATGCATGGGCAACCAGCTCCTGGCCAAGGCCGCAGGTGCCACGACATACAAACTGAAATACGGCCACCGCAGCCACAATCAGCCGGTGCGCACGCAGGGCACCAACACCTGCTACATCACCTCGCAAAACCACGGATTCGCCGTCGACGACTCGCGCCTCCCCTCCGACTGGGAGCCGCTCTTCGTCAACATGAACGACGGCACCAACGAGGGTATCCGCCACAAGGAGAAACCCTGGTTCTCGGCCCAGTTCCATCCCGAGGCCTCGTCGGGCCCGAGAGACACGGAGTTTATCTTCGACCGGTTCATTGAGATGCTCTGAGCCGCGCCCCGAAGGTGGTAATTGCCAACAATCAGTAGTCACACACACAGTCAAAACATCACATCCGCATATCCAGGCATGGAAAAGATAAAGAAAGTTCTCCTCTTAGGGAGCGGCGCGCTGAAAATCGGTGAGGCCGGCGAATTTGATTACTCCGGTTCACAGGCTTTGAAGGCTCTGAAGGAGGAGGGAATCGAGACGGTGCTCATCAATCCCAACATCGCTACGGTGCAGACCTCCGACGGTTTCGCCGACAAGATTTACTTCCTTCCGGTCACTCCCTACTTTGTGGAAAGGGTGATAGACAAGGAGCGCCCCGACGGCATCCTGCTGTCGTTCGGCGGTCAGACGGCGCTCAACTGCGGCGTGGAGCTCTGCGAGGAGGGTGTGCTCGAAAAATACAATGTGCGTGTGCTGGGCACTCCGGTGCAGGCCATCAAGGACACCGAAGATCGCGAGCTGTTCGTCAGGAAGCTCGACGAGATTGATGTCAAGACCATCAAGAGTCAGGCCGTGGAGAGCATCGAGGAGGCCCTCGAGGCTGCCGAGCGGCTGGGCTACCCGGTGATTGTGCGTGCCGCCTACGCTCTGGGAGGCCTGGGCAGCGGTTTCTGTGACAATGCCGACGAGCTGCGCGCGCTCACCGAAAAGGCATTCTCCTTCTCCCCGCAGGTGCTGGTGGAGAAGTCGCTCAAGGGATGGAAGGAAGTGGAATACGAGGTGGTGCGCGATTGCTACGACAACTGCATCACCGTCTGCAACATGGAGAATTTCGACCCGCTGGGCATCCACACCGGCGAGAGCATAGTGGTGGCTCCCTCGCAGACTCTCTCCAACGACGACTATCACTATCTGCGCGAGCTGGCTATCAAGATCATACGCCACATCGGCATCGTGGGCGAGTGTAATGTGCAGTATGCCTACGACCCGGATTCGATGGACTATCGCGTCATCGAGGTGAACGCGCGTCTGAGCCGCTCGTCGGCCCTCGCATCTAAGGCCACGGGCTATCCGCTGGCATTCGTAGCCGCCAAACTTGGCCTGGGCTACGGCCTCTTCGAGCTGAAAAATTCGGTGACAAAAGATACGTCGGCCTTCTTCGAGCCGGCGCTCGACTATATCGTCTGCAAGATTCCCCGCTGGGACCTTGGAAAATTCCACGGCGTGCGCCGCGAGATCGGCTCGTCGATGAAGTCGGTGGGCGAGGTGATGGCCATCGGCCGCACCTTCGAGGAGGTGATCCAGAAGGGCCTCCGCATGATAGGGCAGGGGATGCACGGCTTCGTGGGCAACCGCGAGATGCGCATCGACGACATCGACAAGGCGCTTAAAGAGCCGACCGACAAGCGTATCTTCGTGCTGTCCAAGGCTTTGCACGAGGGATACAGCGTGGAGCGCATCCATGAGCTCACCAAAATCGATCGCTGGTTCCTCCAGAAGCTCAAGCATATTATCGACACTGAGCAGGAGCTCAAGGGATTCACCGCCATCGAGGATATCCCCGAAGAGCTGATGCGCCTTGCCAAGCAGCAGGGATTCAGCGACTTCCAGATAGCCCGCGCGGTGCTCGGCGACAAGCTCGACGTGTCGGGCGCCGACAATGCCCGCGTGCGTGCCTACCGCAAGAGCCTCGGCATCGTGCCGGTGGTGAAGCAGATCGATACGCTTGCCGCCGAATATCCGGCCATGACCAACTATCTCTACCTCACCTACAACGGCTCGGCCAACGATATCCAATACGAGGAGGACGGCCGCTCGGTGGTGGTGCTCGGATCGGGTGCCTACCGCATCGGCAGCTCGGTGGAGTTCGACTGGTGTTCGGTCAACGCTCTCCTCACTGTCAAGGAGCAGGGATGGCGCTCGGTGATGATCAACTACAACCCCGAGACGGTGTCGACCGACTACGATATGTGCGACCGCCTCTACTTCGACGAGCTCACCTTTGAGCGCGTGATGGATATCCTGGAGATGGAATCGCCTCACGGTGTGATACTTTCCGTGGGCGGACAGATTCCCAACAACCTTGCCACACGCCTCGACGATGCCGGCGTCAACATCCTCGGCACCTCGGCCAAGTCGATCGACAACGCTGAGGACCGCCACAAATTCTCGGCCATGCTCGACCGCCTCGGCATCGATCAGCCCCGCTGGCGCGAGCTGACAAGCTTTGCCGATATCGACGATTTCATTCGCGAGGTGGGCTTTCCGGTGCTGGTGCGCCCGAGCTATGTGCTCAGCGGCGCGGCCATGAATGTCTGCAGCAACGAGGAGGACCTCCATCGCTTCCTCACCCTTGCGGCCAATGTGAGCAAGCAGCACCCCGTGGTGGTGACTGAGTTCATACAGCATGCCAAGGAGATAGAGATGGATGCTGTGGCGCAGGACGGCGAGATAAAGATCTACGCCATCTCGGAGCATATCGAGTTTGCCGGTGTGCACTCGGGCGACGCCACCATCCAGTTCCCGCCGCAGAAGCTCTATGTAGAGACCATGAGGCGCATCAAGAAGGTGTCGGCGCAGATTGCCAAGGCGCTCAACATCTCGGGCCCCTTCAATATCCAGTATCTTGCCAAGAACAACGATATCAAGGTTATAGAGTGCAACCTGCGTGCTTCGCGTAGCTTCCCCTTCGTCAGCAAGGTGCTGAAAATCAACTTTATCGACCTTGCTACCCGCGTGATGCTCGGGCAAAAGGTGGAGAAGCCCTCGAAGACGCTCTTCGACCTCGACTATGTGGGCATCAAGGCATCGCAGTTCAGCTTCTCGCGTCTGCAGGGCGCCGATCCGGTGCTCGGCGTGGATATGGCTTCCACCGGCGAGGTGGGATGTCTCGGCGACGATACCAACGAGGCGCTCCTCAAGTCGATGCTCTCCGTGGGCCATCGCATCCCCAAGCGCTCGGTGCTCCTCAGCACCGGCACACCCCGCCAGAAGGCCGATATGCTCGAGGCTGCGCAGCAGCTGCATAAGGCCGGGCTCAAGATCTACGCCACAGAGGGCACCCACCGCTTCCTCACCGAGAACGGCGTGCCGGCGGTGCGCGTCTACTGGCCCGGCGACGGTGCCGACGCACATCCCCAGGCACTCGACCTGCTCCATCGCAAGATCATCGACATGGTGGTGAATCTCCCCAAAAATCTCTCGTCGGCCGAGCTCTCCAACGGCTACAAGATACGCCGTGCGGCCATCGACCTCAATATCCCGCTGATCACCAATGCTCGCCTGGCGGCTACGTTCATCAAGGCCTTCACCTCGCTCCCCCTCGACGACATCGAGATCAAATCGTGGGACGAATATTAATATCCCTGAGCCGTGGCTGAGCACAATTCCCTCGGTGCGTGGGGCGAGGATGCCGTCTGCTCCAAGCTGGTCTGCGATGGCTATGCCATCGTGGAGCGCAACTGGCGCATGGACCATCTCGAGCTCGATATCATTGCGGAAAAAGATGGCTGGATAGCCTTCGTGGAGGTGAAAACGCGCCGCTATGAGGGTGCCGACCTCAAGCAGATCATGACACCGACCAAAATCAGCCGCATTGTGCGTGCCGCCAACGGGTTCCTCTCCTCGCGCCGCATCATGCTGACGCCGAGGTTCGACGTGGCGTTCGTTTTCGGCACCCCCTCCGACTATCGCATCGATTACATGGAGGATGCCTTTGTGCCCAAGCTCCGCACCTACCGCTGATACCCCTCCGGACCCCTTTCCGGCTGTTTAGGAACATAAAAAAAGCTTTCCGCGATGACCCTTCTGGTCGTCGCGGAAAGTTTTTTTAGTTGAAAGTATGTTCGTCAGAGTCGGTTGTTACTTGGCTGCGCCGTTGAGTCTCTGGCCATTGCCGCGGCGCTCGCCACGAAATGCTCTTGCACCGTCTTTGCATCCCATGCCGGGATTGCCCTTGCGGGGACCCATGTTCATGCGGGGTGCGTCGCCGTTGATGTAGTAGTTCTCAAGGAAGGTGACATAGTTGTCGGCGCCGATGATGGCTTTTACCTTCTCGAGGTAGGCTTTCTTCTCGGCCTTGCGCTCTGCCATGGCTACGGAGTCGCGCTGCATCTTCTGCTCCTTCAGGTCTTTCTTGGCCTCGCGGGCTTCTTTCTTGAAGGCCTCAGCTTTGGCCTTGCGGGCTTCGCGCTGTTGGCGGTTGAGCTCCTGGAGCTGTGTCTGCTGGGCTTCGGTGAGGTTCATACCCTCGAAGAGGCATGCCTGTCTTGAGGGGCGGTCGCCGCGCTGTGCTACTGCGCAGGTGGTGGCGGTGTTGTCGGCTTTCTTAGCCGCTTTGTTCTCTGCCATCGAGGGGAAAGCTACCAGCGACATGGCGATAAGTGCGAGACTTGCAATTTTCTTTTTCATGATGTTTGTAATATTTTGTATGTTATGTTTCTGATGTTTTACGTAGATAAGACAAATAAAACGGGAGGAAGTTAAAGAGTTCGGGAAGTTTTAACATTAATTTAACCTTTAGTGCCCTATTCCGTTCACAATCAGATAGTAAAGAACTAAAGTCCGCAGTGATCGGGGCCGGTGCCCGAAGCTGTGCCGCCGTAGAGTGAAATATTTCCAAAGGTATTGTGACAGGAAGCGGGTGACATTTCGGCTGATGCTGCATCTGTCGCCATCCGATGCAATGAGTCATGCATCTGCTTGTGTTTCAGACTGTAAGGTTCGCAAAAAAACGGGTCAGTCTCGAAAACTGTCGTTATTCGCGGCCGAGGCGCCGGCTGCCCCGGCGGCCTCCACCGTGGCCTTCGCCTCTCCGGCCTCCATGGCCGCGACCCAAGGTGTTGATTTTATATGTAAATGTGAGCATGAAATAGCGTGTGAGGGAGGTAAAACGTGAGTCGTCAACGTAGTTGGCGGTCACAGTGTGGTTGACATTCGATCTCATCTGCAGCAGGTCGTATCCTTTAAGCGTGATTGTGGCCTGACGTCGGCTGAGAAATTGATATGATACGGATGCATTCCACATCCACTCGTCGTCATTATAGCCGCTGGCGTATCCCCGCGCGGCATTGAAGTGCAAATCTGTAGCCAGTACGAGACCGAATTTCGCATACCATGTGGCGTAGAAAGAGCCGCCATAGTGGTGGACGGTGCGGTTGGCCAGACGGTCAAGCGAATAATAAGTTTTCTGAAACCGCCAGTTGGGGCGCAACTCTATCTCAAGATCTTCGGGACGGTAAGCCACAGAAGGTGAAAGGCGCAATGTGAGCATGGATGTCACATTGCGCTCGCCGTTGTTATATCCTATTCCCTGACTTGCGCTCAGGCTCAGATTGCTGTTTACCGACCAAAGTTTGCCACGACCCAGCGGGCGGCCGAAAAGGGTGGATAAACGGGCGTTCCATACGCCGTTGATATTTTCGTAGGTGGTGTATCGGCCTCCGGTGGCGTCATCAAATGTAGTTTTTGTGATTATGGCGTTTTGTGTCATCTCGCCGTCGAGGGTGATATTTAACGACTGCTGTGTCTCCTGCCGGAATTTCTGAAATCTCAGGCGCAGACTGTGCCGGAACGAAGGGGCCAGATTAGGGTTGCCCTGCACTACCCGCAGAGGGTTGGAGTTGTCGGCCACGGGCTGCAGTTGTGCCAGCGAGGGCTGCGATGAGCGTCCGGAATAGTCGGCCGATACCGAGCTGCGCCGGCTCATCTTGTAGCGGTAACGCAGGAAGGGTGCATAGTTCCATACACAGCGTTTTGGTATGCTTTTATCGCTGTTAATGAGATTGCGGCTGCGGCTCATCGACGGGATGGCTGCTATTCCCGTCTCCAGATTGTATTTGGCATTTACCTTTTTATATCCCAGCCGGATGTTCTGATTCATAAAATCATTGCGAAAGCGATTGGAAATGTCGGGCATGAATTCCCAGTCGCCATAGGTGAGAACACTCATATCCGGGTCTTCGGGATTGAAATCAGGATCGGGATCGGCCCATTGGTCGGGATACCACGGATTCTCATCAGGCGACCGCTGGGTGGATATCTTATCGGCATTGTTGCGCCGGTATTGCATCTGGTAGGCGAGGGTGAGATAGTTGCCGCGCATCACATCGCCCAATGGCTCGGTCCATGTCACGCGAACATTCACGCTGGTGCTCCACCGGTGATTGTCCGTCTGCTGTTCGTACACATAGTCGCGGTATTTTTCCGGGTCGTCAAGGCGCCGGGTTAAATATGTATAGGCCGACGAGAACTCGTTTTCACGATTGTTGGAGATATTGTATCCGGCCGAGATTGAAAACGACCGGCCGCGGCGCGAGCGGAAACGATGACTGTAGATAAGCCGCCCTGATGTCTCGATAGCTTTGCCGTCGGCATCGGAGTTTTCGATATTTCTGTTAATGAGCCGGTCGTACACCATCTCTCCGTTTGCGCCTTCGGCATGGCCGCCTGTCATGCGGCTGAGGCCGTCAGCGAGCACATGATTAGTGGTATAGGCCACTGTGGGCCGGAAATCGAGGGTGTTAAATGAGTCGGGCTTCCACTCCACGCGAAAGTCGGCACGCAGACTGTGGCTATTGGCATCGGATATGTCGGATGAGCTCTGCCAGCGGGGATTATTTGGTGTCAGATACTGACGTTCGTGAGAGGTTTGCCCCTTGCGGCTTACATGGGAGTACATGACATCGCCCCCCACACGGAATATCTCACCGTTGCCAATATTGAAATTTCCGCCGACCCCCTGCGACACACTGATGCCGTTTTTGCTGCCCTGTCTCCCGAATCGGCCGGAAGCACCGTTGGTAAACTTCAAATCGTTCACGTTGTTGGCTCCCGCGAGCAAGGTGGCCTGGTCGTCGTCTCGAAAATGATTTACATTCAGAGCACCCCGGTAACGATCGTCGGTGCCGTATCCCCCCTCGGCCGAGCCGACCCATCCTTTTTTCATCCCTTTTTTCACGGTAAGGTTGATTACCGTTTCCTCCTCGCCGTCGTCCACGCCGGTGATTTGCGCGAGGTCGCTTTTGCGGTCGATCACCTGCACTTTTTCCAGCATCTCCACAGGCAGATTCTTGGATGCGACAGCGGGGTCGTCGGAGAAAAATTCTTTGCCGTCTACAAGTATTTTCGTGACTTCTTTGCCATTGGCTGTGATTTTGCCCTCGCTGTCAAGCTCTACGCCAGGCAGACGCTTGAGCAGGTCTTCTACCATCGCATTGGGAGGAGTCTTATAAGATTCGGCATTGTATTCCACCGTGTCCTGCATTACCTTCATGGCTGGCTTCACTTCCACCACTGTGGCTTCGCCAAGCATGATATCTGATTCGTTGACATGTATGGTGTCGAGCGCTACATTTTGGCGGACCACCGTGAATGGCAGCCTCTTTTTAGCGTAACCGATGTAGCTGATTTCGAGGAGATAATGTCCGCTGTTTATATCGCCTATCCTGAAGCGGCCGGCGTTGTCGGCTATATTCCCGTTTATAAAAGCCGAATCAGAGGCTTGCAGGATGCGCACTGTAGCATCTGGCAGCGGACTGCCGCGGCGGTCAGTCACCACGCCGGTGACATTGTATGCCACGGCTGCAATGGCGGTCATAACCCAAAGCAGAAACAGTGATTGGCGTCTGATATACATGGGATGAATTTTGGTCGTGATACGATATAAAAGTTGATGCCGGGCCCACCGCTGCGGCATGATGAGCCGCTGTCAGGCGGCAAGATGTGAAAGTATCCGGTGATGATTCCGGATATTTATTTTTGCCGTCTTTGGCCCTTGTTGCGCTTGGCGTCATGCTTTTTGTGGGCCTGCTTCATCATGCGGTCGATCATCTCTTTTTCGAGCCTGTTGGCCTGCAAGATCTGCTTCTGAGTGAGAAATTTACTGTATTCGCCGTAATATTTTTTGCGTATGTTCAGAAATTTCTGCTCCGATTTCAGGCGTCCCTCGTTCTCCTCTTTGGCCTGTGCCTCGGTCAGATCCTCGGGCCGTATGTGGTATTTGGGACCTCCGATTTTCCAGATATCTTTCTGGCAGTTGAGAAAGGTCTCGGTGTAGCGCTGGGTGAGCTCGTCGTTGAGATTGAGCTTCTTGGCTATCTCGGCGGCCTGGGCTTTGGCGAGCGCTTCGCGCTTGGCGGCGTCGGGACCGCGGCGATGTTTTTGCTGCGCCGATGCTTCCATGGGCGCTATAGCCACGATGAGCAACAGCATTAGGTGAATCAGTGTTTTCATATCTGAGTTTCCGGTTGTAAGTTTCACTATCGTTTAATATAGGTAGGCTTCGAGCATCCGCTCGTTGTTGTAAGTATCGATGAGATACTGCTGGTCGGCGCTGTCGAGGTTGGCGAAGGCCTGGTTGACGTCGATCGTCTCGGGCTGCCGGGTGGCGGTGACTATCCCCAACCCTATGGCGGCGCAAAGCACTATGGCGGCTGCCGCGCTGACTATGGCACGCCAGCGGCGAGGCGAACGGGTGACGCGCACGGCTGCCTCCTGCTGCTTGCCGGCATCGACGGTGGCTGCAAGTATGCTCTCTTCGAGCGTGTCGAAGAATCCTTCCGGCACCCGGTAGGGGGTGCGGCGGGGCGAGTGGTCTAAGTCAAATTGCGGCATATTCTCTAATCGTGTTAGTTGCGTTTCGTTTCTTTTGCTGTCGGCTCCGAGGCGGGGGAGGGGTCTCTTCACACTTCGGCGCTCATCAGCTCTATGATTTTCTTCTTGGCGAAGTGATAGTTGACCTTGGCTGTCTGCGGGCTGCAGTCGGTGATCTGCCCTATCTCTTCGTACGAGAGGTCGTCGTAATATTTCAGGTTGAACACGGCCTGCTGTTTGCGCGGCAGACAGTGGATGGCTTTCTGCAGCTTCACGGCCTCGATGTCGGAATAATCGAAATATTCGTCGGCCGGCAGGTCCACCCCCTCTTCGGCGTCGAGCCGGGTGGCCTGAGTGCGCGCTTTCTCGCTCTGGAGAAAGCGGATCGCCTCGTTGGTGGCTATCTTCATGATCCACGCCGGTAGCGACTGCACTTCGCCGATCCCCGGCAGGGCCTTGAAAATCTTCACGAAGGTCTCCTGCGTCACATCCTGAGCGTCGTCGTTGTTCACCACCAGGCGCCGCACATTATTATATACCGGCTGCATGAAGCTGCTCACGAGCATGCGGAACCCCTTGTCCGGGTCCGTCCGAAGTTGCTCCTTGATCTCTTCTGCCGTGTATGTCATCTTGCCGGTATATTGTGGCGCAGGGGCTCTCTGCGTTGTCCATTCGCTTATAAGACCCCGCAAGGGCGGCAAAGTTAAATGGCGCATATCCACTTTTTGACAAGAAAAATGTTAAAAGTGCTTCTCCGCATAGCAAAAATACAAGTGTGAATTGTTGTTAATATATCGGAATAAGCAGTAACTTTGCACCGATTTTGTCAGCCGTTTCTCTCTATGAGAGGCAACGCATTGACTGATAGACTTTAAGGATAATGATATGTATCAGATGACAAGATATATGTTGGCACTACATGCCCGTCGGAGCGCCCTGATGGCGCTGTGTGTGGCATTATTGGCTACACTTTCGGCTTGCTCGAGCCATAAGCATCCCGATCCCATCGAGATGGTGCCCTCCACCGCGGTGGTGGTCAAGACCATTGATCTCCGTGCGCTCCTTCGCGAGGCCGGGTCGCCGGTGGCTGTCAAGGGCGATTCGCTCACTGTAGAGGCCGATAAGGTGGTGTCGCTCATGGTCAATCCCGATTTCCGCGAACCGCTTGCAGCTCTCCTCGCCGCCGGGGAGGCGGTGGATTTCAGCCGCATGACAGCCTTTACCACTTCGCGCGGATGCGATGTCGTCCTCCTGCCCGTACTCGACGAGGATCTGCTCGAAAAGGCCCTCGAGGCCCATGGTCAGGGACTTGAAGAGGGCGAAGGATTAGATTTCACCACTTTCCACGGCGCGGTGGCGGCTCTCGACGGCGAAGATTTCTGCTGGATCGCCTCCGACCTTATTACGGTCACCGAGGCCCGCGCACAGGCGCTCCACAGCCATTTCGGCCAGTGGTCGGGCATCCGCGAGTTTCTCGCCTCGGGCGACGGTGTGGATCTGGCCATCAATTGCGGCAACTCCATGATCAGTTTTCTCGGCGGCCCGAGCCGCTGGCTCTGTGTCTCCTTCAAGGTCACGCAGCAGTCCGTATCGCTCGTGGGCACCGTGAGAGACACCGAAGGTCGCTGCGACTCTATCGGCAATCATTTCGGCGAAATTGACACTGATTTTCTGCGCTATACCCCGGCCGAAGCCTCCGTAGTGCTCGCTTACGGCAAATACACCGGCAACGAGCGCGGCCTCGAGATGCTCCTCGGACGATTCGCCCCCATGTATCTCCGTCAGGCCGATGGCACCACCTCCCTCTGGGCCATGCCTGTCTCAGGCAATCCCGAAGCCGTCGCCATGCAGGAACCCGAGTCGTGGAATGTCGCCACCATGGTGCATGTGCCTGAGCATGAGCTAAGTGAAGGTGTTGACGAATACATCCGTCAGGCCGATGGCCAAGTCACCGAGTTCACCGAAGCGGGCATCCCCCAATGGGAGTATATTTCCAACTATGGTACATATTATTT
Source organism: uncultured Muribaculaceae bacterium (assembly GCA_905207535.1). Taxonomy (GTDB): domain Bacteria; phylum Bacteroidota; class Bacteroidia; order Bacteroidales; family Muribaculaceae; genus UBA7173. The sequence goes on from CAJLLX010000025.1 coordinate 18,609, forward strand.
CGGCGCTTTCGACGGCTCCCTGATCTTCTCCACCAACCGACCCATCGACAGCAACAGCGAAAACAGCTTTACCGACGATTTCCTCGGCCGTCGCGGCTCAATGGTGATGGGTATCCCCGCAGGCAGCGTGCTCGCCAAAGCCTGGGGCCTCCCTTACGGCCTTACCTTCAAAGCCTGGCTTGATGCCGAGCAGTGGAAGATGCGCGTCACCTTCAATGGCACCGGCGCCCCCGCCTTCCGCGCCCTCCTCGACCTCCCCCAGCTCCCCGACATGCACGCCCGCGCCACCCTCCGCGCCGGCCTCTGATCCTCCCTTTTCCTCT
>CAJLLX010000026.1 GCA_905207535.1 uncultured Muribaculaceae bacterium
ATCATCGGAGAATTGGTCAAGTGAAATACGCATTAATTTAATTCATCCAACAGGTGATTGTTATTTGATGATTGCGAATGTCTCGGGGTCGTGGATCTTGTCGCAGAGCTCCACGACGTTGTCGACGAGTTTGTCGAAGTCGCCGCCGGCGCTTGCTATGGTATCCACAAGTTCTTCCTCTTCAATCTCGGCGTCGGGGTTGACCATATCGAGGATAAGCTCGACGGCCTCCTCAATGTCGATGTCGAGGGCTCCGGCCACGGCGAGCAGACGGTCTATTTCGTCATGCTCGATCACGCTGTTGGCCAGCACGATTTCGATGGCTGCCTCATAGACCTGAAGTTTCTCTGATGGAATGATCTTCTCTGCCGAATCCTGAAGGATGGCGTTCACTTTCTCGTCGGTGCTCTTGAGCATGCCGCCGACGCCACCTTCGACCATTTTCTGGAAAATCATCGGGGTGTATCCGAGGTCGGTAGCGATGGTGGTGACTGCCTCGCGCTCGGCGTCGTCATATTCGCCGTCGGCCCAAATAGCCACGGCGAGCACGTTTGCCACGTGTTCTGCTGTCGATTTCATGTTGTTAACGGAATAAGCGTTTCAGGCGGTTTGCCAGACTGTTTTTCTTCTTGCGTGCCTTGGCGAGGTTGGCGCACATGGTCTTGTATTCCTTGGTGCGCTTGTCGACCTTGCCGGCGGCGGTTGTCTTACGGGTTCCGGTGGAAGCGGAAGAAGTGCTCTTGCGCTGCTGCACCTTGCGTGCCTTGGCGAGGTTGGCGCACATGGTCTTGTACTCCTTGGTGCGCTTGTCAACCTTGCCGCTGGCTGTTTTCTTTACTGCCATATTGATATTCAGGTATTTGGTTGGTTATTCGACGATGAATTCAGTGCGGCGGTTTGCCTCAGGATTGTTTGGATCAACGGGCTCGCTGCTTCCTTTTCCCTCATAGCTGAGGCGGTCGGCTGCTATTCCCTCGCTGATCAGAAAGTCGTAGGCTGCCTTGGCGCGGGCTTCGGAGAGCTGCTGGTTGTGAGCCTCGTCGCCGTCGGCGCTGGTGTGTCCCTGGATCCTGACTTTTAGTTCGGAATTTTTCTCCATCACTTTGGCGAGGTCGTGGAGGGCAAACTTAGCCTTGTCGTTGAGATCGGCCTTGTCGACTTCAAACTGAGCTGCATTGAAGTTCTTCTCGATTTCCTCAATCTGCTGCACAAAAACCGTGTCGGTCTTTACGATAGTGACGGTATCAGTCTTCACAATCACCTGCGGCTCGGCAGGAGCCTCACGATGACATGTCTGCGGCAGCACGATTGCGCATGCGATGCCGGCCACAGCCAATGCGGCGAGAATCCACAGCCAGGATTTGCCTTTCTTTTCAGCAGCCGGCGCGGAGGCAGCCACGGGAGGCTGATAGCCGTTGAGGTATTCGAGAGAGTAATAGCCTTTCTTGCCGAAACCCTGGTCGGCGCCCTCAAAAGAGGCCACTTCTATTTCATCTTCGGCCGCCTTGTTGATAAGTCGCTCGAAACTCGGCTTAGTCCACATCTTCACCATTGCCACTTTCGTGCAGTCGGCGAGAGCGATGAGTTCGTCCTCTTTCGAGAAATAGCCGTCGAAATTCTCGGGCTGGACCTCAGATATCTTCTCGATGTCGGTGAAATTTTCCTTGACGCCTTTGTCGGGGTTCAGGTTATTTGGAAACGCCGAACGGAGGTCGGCGAGAGTAGCCTCCGGGTGCATTATGACATAGGCGTTCACTATGCCGAGGGCAGTACGGTTCTGCGCTTTGCCGCGCACTCTGATCTTATTCATATCGCTGTATTGTTATTGTTGAGGTATATGCATGACGAAATCCCGGGCTTCCGGAAGCCTGGGGTGAAATCGCAATGTTATCTTTAATGAGATTGAAATCATCTTACAAACATTCTTTTCTGGGCGCAAGGCGCCGATTGTCAGACCTTGTCTCCAATGGTCTGAAAGTGAATGTTGCAAGACGGGACGCAACTATGTGAGTTTTTAAGGATGAACAGCCGTCCCACATCTTTCCTCCGGCGGTGTACGCCGGCTGAATCGCAAATGATGTGTACTCACCCTCGCCGCAATGGGGGAATATAATCAGTCGCTAGATTCCGGCGGCGTTTGCAACGCAAAATTATGAAAATGTCTCCAATCTACCTACCCCCCCCGTTAAAAAATGTTAAATAGTAATATTGTACAGAAATAATCAGTGGAATTTTGGCAGCCCGCCGATCCTGTTTGTCAGTTATCGAACAAATAGTCCATCGTCATTTCGCCATGAACCAAGGATTTGTTCTTGCCATTTGCCACCCCACAGGTGGTGATGACTTCGGGAAGCAATATCTCCTTTTGCAGCATCATGTTATCGTTCTTGATTACGAAGCCCGGGCACGGGTTCTTTCTGATAAGGTCTTTATCAACGGCTGCACACTTGGAATGTGCCTGCGATTCTTGAAACGGGGTACAAAAGGTGTACTTTTTGAGAAAATCGCCCCATTTGCAGGCAAACTACGGAAAAACAGCATCTTGCTAATCCGTTTATCCACTTGCTTTTAATTTTATCCCCGCTTTTCCCGTTTTATATCGCGGAGAATTACCAATTTTTCCACGTGCGACAATACCGCTTTAATGGTTTGACATACCAATTTCACCGACTTTTTTTAGAACTTTCCCGTTAAAAAGAGTGTTTTACTTTTGGTAGAATGTTAAAATGTTTTTATCTTTGTAGCCAAACTAACAACTTAGAGAGATATGAAGAAACTTATTTTACTGACAGCTATTGCTTTGGGTACGATTTCGGCATCGGCCCAGACTACAGTCATGGGAAGCAAGTTTACCGATAACTGGAGCTTCACACTCAAGGGAGGAGCTGCAATGTCATCTAAAACTGTGGCCGATCATGGTTTTTGGAAAGATGCTCGCGGCCTTGTAGGCGTTGAGCTTCGCAAACAGATCACGCCCGTCTTCGGCCTCGGCCTCGAGGGCGAATGGAGCGTGAACACCTCCTCGTGGTATCCCGTGAAGTCGGCCAACGTATTCGACCACCAGTATGTAGGCGTGTTCGGTGCGGTGAACCTGATGAACGCCTTTGCAGGCTATGCCGGGCTGCCCCGTCTGTTCGAGCTTGAAGTAGTAGCCGGCACAGGATGGCTCCACTCCTATTATCCCCACACCACAGGCCACGACGGCAACTCGTGGGGCACAAAGGTGGGCATGAACTTCAATTTCAACCTCGGTGCCGACAAAGCATGGACCGTAGCCCTCAAACCGGCTTACCTCTGGAACATGAACGGTTCGCCCCGTCCCACCACTCTTGGTTATTCGGCCGAGTACAACAGCAACTACGGCGTGTTTGAGCTCGAAGCCGGTATCACCTACCACTTCGGCAACTCCAACGGCACACACCACTTTACCGTGGTTCGCCCCTACGACCAGAGCGAAATTGACGCCCTCAACGCCCAGATTAACGCCCTCCGCGCCGACCTCGACGCCTGCGGCGTCAACAACGCAGCACTCCTCGCACAGCTCGCCGACCTTCAGGCTCAGCTCGACGCCTGCAACCGCCGTCCGGCCGCTGTAGAGAAAGTCGTTAAGGACCTCAACAACATCCGCTACGTGTTCTTCAACTGCGGCTCGGCCAACATCCAGGCCAACCAGCAACCCAACATCGCCATGGTAGCCGACCAGCTTAAAGCCAACAACGACGCTACCGTAAGCATCAAGGGCTACGCCTCGAAAGACGGCTCGCTCGCCTTCAACAAGAAGCTCGCTCAGCGCCGCGCCGAGGCAGTGAAGAAAGTGCTCGTTAAGCGCTACGGCATCGCCGACTCGCGCATCACAGCCGAAGGCATGGGCATCGGTGACCTCTTCGAGGAGAACTCCTGGAACCGTGTCAGCGTCTGCACCGTCAACGAATAATCCTCTGCCCGCCACACCGCGTAAGAATAGCGGTAACGGCTTAGAATCCGGTGCCTGACAGGCTCCGACGGATGAAAAATCCGCCTATAAGGATTCATTGGATTAAATCAGACAATATTAGGAACCATTTTTTCACCTCTGCAAGGATTCAACCCCCTGCAGAGGTGACTTATGTTAAAAAAAACGGACAATAGTGGCGCATTCCGGAAGACCGATTAAACCGGGCATGTTGGCGTAAACGATAGTTGGCAAAAGCAAATGCGCTGTAAATTCGGATTGAAGCCGGAATGTATACGGCTAATGCCCCAAACTCGGAGGCTAATGCCCTAAGATTTGGTGCTAATGCCGTAACCCCAAGCGCTGATGCAGTAACCTCAGCGGAATATAAGTTGGACAGGATAACATAACTTAAAGATTTATCCGATGATCATAAGGAGAACATAAAGAATCAGAAATATACTGCCGGTGATTATGACTTACGAAAAAGTGGCAAGGACATCATAATTCCTGTAGAATGGAAGGTGTCATAGTTTAATGGAAGTTTTTGGATGATCTTCTCGCATGGGTTGTTGTCCTTGATAAAAAGGCCTGTTCTGAGACATTAAATATAGTATTGTTATGAATATCAAGGTGAGACTGGGTGCGATGGTCTTGGGCCAATATATGGTGTGGGGATGCTATCTGATATCGCTGGGCAACTTTCTGAGCCACGCGGGGATGGCGCAATATATCGGATGGTTTTACGCGGTGCAATGCGTGGTGTCGCTCTTTATGCCGGCGGCAGCAGGCTATGCGGCCGACCGGTGGAGTGGTGCGCGTTCGATGCTGGGGATATGCAATGTGATGGTGGGGGCGTTCATGGGGCTGGCGGGCTGGTATGCGGTAACGGCTGCTAAGGTGGAGTTTGGGGTGCTGTTTCCGCTTTTCGCGATGGGAACGGCGGCTTTTATGCCTACTATCAGTCTTAGCAATACGGTGATTCTCAAATCGCTGAGAGATGCGGGAATAAATGCCGACGCGGCGTTCCCGAGGATCCGTCTGTTTGGCACTCTGGGCTTTATCTGCGGGATGCTGACGGTGAATTTCGCGGGACTGCAGTCGTCGGGCTATCAGCTCGTTGTGGCGTCGGCTTTGGCCATGTGTGTGGCGGGATATTCGCTGACGTTGCCGCGCTGCGAGGCTTCGGGCGGCCCTTCGCTATGGGTCAAGGCGCTCTTGATGTTGCGCAGCCGGGAGACGGGCGTGTTTTTCATGTTCTGTATCCTGATAGGGGTGGCGCTGCAGGTGACAAACTCCTACGGGAATGTGTATATCAGCCAGTTTGGCTCTCTGCCCGGCTTTGCTTCGACATGGGGCGCGGCCAATGCCAATGCTATCATCTCCGTGTCGCAGGTCAGCGAGGCGGCGTGCATGTTTCTGCTTCCGTTTTTCCTGCGGCGCCTGGGGGTGAGGAAGGTGATACTTATAGCCGTGATAGCCTGGAGCGTGCGCTTTCTCCTGCTTTCGCTAGGCGATACCGGCCACGGACTGTGGCTGCTGATCGCCTCGGGGTTGGTCTACGGAGTAGCGTTTGATTTCTTCAATATCGCCGGAAATGTCTATGTCGACCGCCACGCCGATGCGTCGGTGCGTGCGAGCGCGCAGGGGCTCTTCATGGCCATGAGCAGCGGCATCGGTGGCACGATAGGCCTGTTGGCTGCCCAGAAGATAGCCAACACGCTGGTGTTTTCTCAGCCCACACCCGAGACGCGATACGGCGGATGGGTGGATTTCTGGCTGATTTTCGCGGTGTATGCGCTGGTGATAGCGCTGCTGTTTTATATCTGGATGAAATGCTCGTCGGGCTCGGGCGCTTCGAAATTGAGCAAAAACCGGTCGAGTTCCTCTTCGGTGACCCGCTGATCGTCGGGTCCTGACCCACGGCGCTGAAGCAGGCGACTGCGGAGCACTTCGCGAGGGGCGCTGACGTAGACGATGACCCACTCGGCGCCGGCCTGCCGGCACATCTCGGCCACTTGGTCGCGGCGCCGGCGCTTGCACATGGAGGCATCAATCACCACTCTCTTTCCGGCGGCTATCTTGGCCGGAATGGAAGCGACGATGGCATCGATTGCATCCATGTAGATGGTGTGCTGCCGTGCGGGAGGCATCGAGGTATAGGTGTCGCCATATTTTTCCCACACAATCTTGTCGGCCGACAGGCGTTCATAGCCCTCAGCCCGGAGCTGAGAGGCTATGAACGTTTTGCCAGCGCCGCTCACCCCGCACATCATTATCACGGGATAGGCGGCGTAAGGCATCAGATCACGATTCATTCTATAGGCTTGATACTTTAGGCATTGGCAACGGGTTCAAGCACGCGCAGCTCGTATTGGCGCGTGCCCATACCGAGCTGCTCGGCATAGTCGAGCAGATGGGTGGCGTTGCGCGACTCCATACGTTCGATAAGGTGCACTTTGCCGGGGTCGTCGGATTTGTAGACCATGTCCACGCAAGCGCTGTCGAGGGCCACGGGGTCGAGCGAAGCGAGTATGCCGATATCTTTCATCTTGATAGGCTCGGGCTCGGCCACGCAGTCGCAGTCTACCGACAGATTGTTGGCAACGCTGATAAACAGGATGTTGTCGCCGGCACGATTGAAGACCGATTCGCATGCCTCGGCCATAGATTCGAGAAAATCGTCCTGCGGCGGCACATTCTCCCAGTCGACAGGCACCTGGTTGGACTGTCCGGCAGTGTGGATCAGCGCTTTACCCTCGGCAGATGCCATACCGATAGCCACATTTTTCAGCGCACCGCCAAATCCGGCCATGGGATGTCCCTTGAAATGCGAGAGCACCATGGTGAAATCGTAGTTGTGCCAGTTGCGGCCTACAAGATTGTGCTTCAGGTGCTTGCCGTGGGCCACGGGCAGTTCTATGCTCCCCTGGGCATCCATGATGTCGACCTTGGCGATAGCGGTAAAGCCATGTTCGGCAGCGGTCTGCATGTGATCGGCCACATTGCAGCGTCGCCCATCATAAGCCGTGTTACATTCCACAATGGTGCCATCTACCAGATGCACAAGTTTCTTGATCAGATCCACACTCAGATGGTTGGGGTTGCCGGCCTCGCCGGTCGAGAGCTTCACGGCCACGCGGCCTTTGGCCTCGCGTCCCAGCGCACGGTATACCTGTATAAGATTGTCGGCAGTGATACGCGGGCAAAAATATACAACGGGTTTCTTTTTATTCATATCCATAACAAATGTCTGTTATTCCGTTTTTTGCAAAAGTAATACTTTTCAAGGAGCTGTCAAAACCCGCACTCTTTGCAAATTAAAAAATATGCCGGTGTGACCGCCATCTCCAATTGCTATTTGTGCAGGGAATAGGCTGAAGAGGGGAGCGGTGGAAAAAAATGGGTGGGTGGATGGCATGTTACATAATAATTTTGTAACTTTGCACCCGCGCATTGCGGGAGATGCAACGTGGCCGGTTTTCGGCCTGATATGTAGCGTATCCCGGTGCGCGGCAACGGACATTGGAGCTGCAATGGCTGATGCTTTCGGCTTTGTCGGCGAAGCATCCCGGGCGCGGCTCCCGTTTGAATTAACGACGAAGAGACTTACAGAAGAAAAAATGGAAGTTATCAGGACTGTCGACGGTTTGCGCAGTTATCTGTCGGAGGCACGTGCCGCCGGCAAGAGTGTGGGCCTGGTGCCCACGATGGGCGCTCTGCACGCAGGGCACATCTCGCTTGTGAACCGTGCACGCAAGGAAAACGATGTGGTGGTGGTGAGCGATTTCGTGAACCCCACGCAATTTAATAACGCGGAAGATCTCGCTACCTATCCGCGCACCGAGGAGGCCGACTGCCGCAAGCTCGAGGAGGCACATGCCGATGTGGTGTTTATCCCCTCAGTAGAGGAGATGTATCCCGAGCCGGATACCCGAGTGTTCGACCTTGGCGAGGTGGCCGAGGTGATGGAGGGCCCGATGCGTCCGGGACACTTCAACGGCGTGGCTCAGGTGGTGAGCAAGCTGTTTGCCTTCGTGGAGCCTACCCGCGCCTATTTCGGCGAGAAAGATTTCCAGCAGATAGCAGTAATCCGCCGCATGGTGGAGCTTGAGGGCTTCCCCCTCGAGGTGGTCGACTGCCCGATATGCCGCGAGGCCGACGGTCTGGCCATGAGCAGCCGCAACACACGCCTCACCGCCGAGCAGAGGAGCCTGGCACCTGCCATCTACCGCGCCCTGGCCGAGAGCCGCGACTTTGCCCGCACTCACTCGCTGGAGGAGACACGCGCCCATGTGGTCGACGCCATCAACGCCGTAGACCAGATGGAGGTGGAATACTACGAGATTGTGGATCCGCTCACCATGCAGCCTCTCAAAGAGTGGCCTGCAAAGGGCGATGCGCAGGGATGCATCACCGTGTACTGCGGCAAGGTGCGCCTGATTGACAATATTAAATATCCGAGCCATGCTGATTGAGGTACTGAAATCCAAGATCCATCGCGTGAGCGTCACCCAGGCGCGCCTCGACTATATCGGCAGCATCACCATCGACGAGGATCTGATGGACGCTGCGGGGATCATCGCCGGCGAGCATGTCTACATCGTGGATAATAACAACGGCGAGCGGCTCGAGACCTACGCCATCCCCGGCGAGCGCGGCAGCGGCGTGATATGCCTCAACGGCGCAGCAGCCCGCAAGGTGCAGCCAGGCGATGTGGTGATCATCATGGCTTATGCCTCGATGACTCCCGAGGAGGCCCGCGGCTTCAAGCCGAGCGTCATTTTTCCCGACACAGCTACCAACCGACTTTTATAATATACTGAATATGTTATGAGGTCCCCACAGTTTGAGGCCTCACATACAACACGATACAAGCATGTTTGAGAATCTAACCGAGAAACTCGAGAGAAGTTTTAAGATACTTAAAGGCCAGGGCAAGATTACCGAAATCAATGTGGCCGAGACCCTGAAAGATGTGCGCCGCGCACTGCTTGACGCCGACGTCAACTACAAGGTGGCCAAAAATTTCACCGATACCGTCAAGGCCAAAGCGCTCGGACAGAATGTGATCAACGCCGTCAAGCCTCAGGAGCTGATGGTGAAGATCGTCCACGACGAGCTGGTGCAGCTGATGGGCGGCGACACCGCACAGGTGAACCTCTCGGGCAACCCCACGGTGATCCTCATGTCGGGTCTTCAGGGCTCGGGTAAAACCACCTTCTCGGGCAAGCTTGCCAAGAAATTCAAGAGCGAGAAGGGCAAGCGCCCGCTGCTGGTGGCATGCGACGTCTACCGCCCCGCCGCCATAGAGCAGCTTCAGGTGCTGGCACAGCAGATCGATGTGCCCGTCTACACCGAGCCGGGCAACACCGACCCCGTGGAGATAGCCCGCAACGCCATAGAGCATGCCAAGCGCAATAATCTCGACCTTGTCATCGTCGATACCGCCGGCCGTCTTGCCGTAGACGAGCAGATGATGAACGAGATCGCCGCCATAAAGAAGGCCATCAAGCCGCAGGAGACCCTCTTCGTGGTCGACTCGATGACCGGTCAGGACGCCGTCAACACCGCCAAGGAGTTCAACGACCGCCTCGACTTCGACGGAGTGGTGCTCACCAAGCTCGACGGCGATACCCGCGGCGGTGCCGCGCTCTCCATCCGCACCGTTGTCACCAAGCCGATCAAGTTTGTCGGTACGGGCGAGAAACTTGATGCGCTCGACTACTTCCACCCGGCCCGTATGGCCGACCGTATCCTCGGCATGGGCGATATCGTGTCGCTCGTGGAGAAGGCTCAGCAGCAGTTCGACGAGAAGAAAGCCCGCGAGCTGCAGCGCAAGATCGCCAAAAACGAGTTCAACTTCAACGACTTCCTCGGCCAGATACAGCAGATCAAGAAGATGGGCAATCTGAAGGATCTCGCCGCCATGATCCCCGGCGTGGGTAAAGCGCTGAAAGATGTGGAGATCGACGACAACGCCTTCAAGGGTATCGAGGCCATCATCAGCTCCATGACCGAAAAGGAGCGTGTGAATCCGCAGATTATCAACGGATCGCGCCGCAAGCGTATCGCCGCCGGTTCGGGCACATCGCTGCAGGAGGTCAACCGCCTGCTCACCCAGTTTGAGCAGACCCGCAAGGTGATGAAAGCCGCCACCTCGATGAAAAATCCGATGCAGATGATGCGCCAGATGCGCCAGATGCGCCGTCGCTGAGACCGATAGCCCCCTCCACGACATCACATTACATATATCCCATACATCCTATGCAACTTATCGACGGAAAGAAGGTAGCATCCGAGATCAAGCAGGAGATCGCAGCCGAAGTAGAGCAGATGCTGGCCGAAGGGCGCCGGCGTCCTCACCTTGCTGCCATCCTCGTGGGCCACGACGGAGGCAGCGAGACCTATGTAGCCAACAAAGTGAAAGCCTGCGAGGTATGCGGCTTCACCTCCACCCTCATCCGCTTTGAGGACGATGTCACCGAGGAGCGCTTGCTCGAGGAGATAAAGAAGCTCAACGAAAACCCCGAGGTCGACGGCTTCATAGTGCAGCTCCCCCTGCCGCGCCACATCTCGGAGCAGAAGCTCATCGAGGCTATCGACTACCGCAAGGATGTCGACGGATTTCATCCCATCAACGTCGGACGCATGTCTATCGGGCTTCCCTGCTTCCGCAGCGCCACTCCCGCCGGCATCATGATGCTGCTTGAGCGCTACGGGGTAGAGACCTCCGGCGCCAACTGCGTGGTGCTCGGTCGCAGCAATATCGTGGGCAAGCCTGTGGCCACGCTCATGATGCAGAAAGCCGCTCCGGGCAACGCCACCGTCACCGTGTGCCACCGCGACACCCGCAACCTCAAAGAGATATGCCGCCAGGCCGACATCATCATCGCCGCCATGGGGCGCCCCGAATCGGTTACAGCCGATATGGTCAAGGAGGGCGCCACGGTGATCGACGTGGGAACCACCCGCGTGCCCGATGCCTCGCGCAAGAGCGGTTTCCGCCTCTGCGGCGATGTGAAATTCGACGAGGTAGCCCCGAAGTGCGCCTTTATCACCCCCGTGCCGGGCGGCGTAGGTCCCATGACCATCGTGTCGCTGATGCGCAACACCCTGCTCGCCGCCAAGGGAGAGATATACAAATAAGAGACAACACGCTGTGGCTGTGCCGCATATGATCTGAGGCTATGGCAGAAGCTATAATGGCGATAGTAATGAATCTCACCCTGGCTATGACCGGAGCGAGTGAAGCCACATTGCTTTTCGCCGGCGATGCCATGATGCATCAGGCGCAGCTCGATGCCGCCCTGGCTCGCGGCCAAGGGCACAGCTACGATTACGGCGATTGCTTCACACCTGTCAGCCGGACTATTGGCGAAGCCGACTATGCCGTAGTGAATCTCGAAACCCCTCTGGGCTATGACGGTTTTACCGGCTATCCATGCTTCTGCGCCCCGACGGCCTATGCCGAAGCGCTCCGCGAGGCGGGCTTCGATCTTTTTCTCACGGCCAACAACCACACCCTCGACCGCCGCGATAAGGGTCTGAAACTCACCGTGCACCTGCTCGACAGCCTCGGCATACCGCATATCGGCACCTACACTTCTGCCGCCGAGCGCCGCAAACGCCTGCCTAAGATAGTGGATGTCAACGGTTTCCGTATCGCAATGCTCAACTACACTTATGGCACCAACGGTTTTGAGGTGCGCTCCGATGCCGTAGTCGATTACATCGACAAGGCACAGATCAAGGCTGACATCGACTCGGCTCGCGCTGCCGGCGCCGAACTGGTGTGCGCCGCCATGCACTGGGGGTTAGAGTATAAGTTGCTGCCGTCGGACCATCAGAAGCGCCTGGCCTCGTGGCTCATAGACAATGGCGTGGATATGGTGATAGGCGGACATCCGCATGTGGTGCAGCCGATGGAGCTGCGCACCGACTCCACCACCGGACGCCGAAAAGTGGTGGTGTATTCGCTCGGCAACTTTATCTCCAACATGAAAACCCGCGACACGCGCGGCGGAGCCTTCGCCAAGGTGAAACTCAAGCGCGATAGCGCCGGTAACGCGCTGATAGATACGGCTTTCGTGCAGTTGCATTTCACTGTACCTCCGCGCGGCAACAGCAGTCGCAATTTTGTGGTCTATCCCATCGACAGCGTGCCCGCGGCGTGGCGCGGAGCCGCCGAGGCCTTCCGCAAAGCTCTCAAATGAGCATCCCGCTCTATTTCAAAATTATATATTCCTATTCCAGCCTAATGCCTTCTATTTCAGCATTATAAACGAATAATTCCGGCCGGAGTTGATCCCCAATCGCCGGGCGGAGAAGTATCGCCGGGGGTTGCAGCGGGTGCAAGCTCCTGTCAGAGTGATGTTTGCGTCATGCAATCCGGCTTCCATGAGAGCTTCGCGGGCAAACTGAGGCAAATTTACATGCGGTTTTGACCCCGGAATGCGCTTGACACAAGAGGCCGGAAACTGCTCAGCCACCTCTTCGCCCACCTCGAAACAGTCGACGCATATCGCCGGGCAGACTATCGCCCGAATCCTCGCTGCCGATGCTCCGACGGCCTCCATTGCCTTGATTGTATCGCCTAAAATTCCCTTCACAGCGCCGCGCCATCCGGCATGTGCCGCTGCTATCACCTCCGCCTCCTCGTCGTAGAGAAGCACGGGCAGACAGTCGGCGGTGTTGACCCCGATTACTGCGCCGTGCATGGTGGTGACGATGGCATCCACGCTATCAGGCCTCGTGTCGTCGGCATTCTCCTCCGTAAGCGTCAGCACGCGGGTGCTGTGGGTCTGCCGCGGCACATAAAGGCGGCTCTCTTCGATGCCGAAGCGGCGGCAAAGCTCCGCGCGGCATGCGGCGATCTGCTCAGGGGTGTCGCCGGTGTAGTGGCAGAGCGAGAAACCGCTGTAGGGGTTGGCGTCGGCGGCGCTGTCGCCGCGCTGAGTGGTTGCGGCCACCATTACGGGCGTTTCTTTGAGTATTATGAAGGGCGATTGCATCTCGGTGGGGTATTGAAAAAGTGAGGCACTGCAAAGTTAATGCTTTATCGCGTTTTGGCGGTTGCAAAAGTGAGGTAAGTTAGCTAACTTTGCATCTGCAACCAACAAAAACGGAAAATCGATATGAAAACTCGCGACGAACTGATTGACGACCTTCTCACCCTCGCTTTTGCCGAGGATGTGGGCGATGGCGATGCCACCACGCTTTCCACCATTCCGGCTGAGGAGATGGGCCGTCAGCAGCTGATAGTTAAGGAGGAAGGTATATTGGCCGGGGTAGATGTGGCCCGGATGGTATTTGAGAAATTCGACCCCTCGCTCAAGATGACGGTATACATCCACGACGGCGCCCATGTGCGTCCCGGCGACGTGGCCTTTGTGGTGGAGGGTCCGGTGCGTTCGCTGCTGCAGACCGAGCGCGTGATGCTCAACATCATGCAGCGCATGAGCGGTGTGGCCACCATGACCGCCAAATATCAGAGTTGCCTCGAGGGGCTGCACACCAAGGTGCTCGACACCCGCAAGACCACTCCCGGCATGCGCATGCTCGAAAAAGAGGCGGTGAAGATCGGAGGAGGGTGCAACCACCGCATCGGTCTGTTCGACATGATTCTCATCAAGGACAACCACGTGGACTTCGCCGGAGGTATCCCTCAGGCCGTAAAGGCCGCCAAAGACTGGTGCAAGGCCAACGGCAAAGACCTGCAGATAGAGCAGGAGGTGCGCAACACCGAGGAGATTGACCAGGCGCTCCGTGCCGGCGTAGACCGCATCATGCTCGACAATTTCACTCCCGAGCGCACCCGCGAGGCTGTGGCCCATATCCGCGCTTACGAGGCTCCGGCCGAGGCGCTTGCCGCCGATCCGCATGTGCACAATGGCAAGGATGTGGAGATCGAGTCGTCGGGAGGCATCACCCTCGACACCCTCCGCGCCTACGGCGAGTGTGGCGTAGATTTCATCTCGGTAGGTGCGCTCACACATTCGGTGAAAGGCCTGGATATGAGCTTCAAGGCTTGCTGACAGCGAGTTAGTACATAAGATACAGCTGCGGCTGACATGAGCGGACGATTTCCGGCGCATGTCAGCCGCAGCTGTATTTTTTCCCGTAAGAGCAGGGGAGCGGGGGAGCCTCAGGCGGATCAGCCGAGCAGCTCGTCGATGCGGGCGCTGAGCGCCGCGAGCGACGGGGTGACTGTATCCGCAAATTTCGCCACCTGCTCGGCGCTGTTGGTGGTGGAGAGGCCTACCACCAGGCAGCCGGCGGCGCGGCCAGCCTGAAGGCCCTGGAAGGAGTCCTCGAAGACGATGCACCGGAGGGGATCCACGCCGGCCTTCGTGGCTCCGGCGAGATAGGGCTCGGGATGAGGCTTGGAGTGGGTCACATCGGCGGCGGTGACGATGGCGTCGAAATGCGAGGGAAATTCGGGGTGCTGATTGAAGAGAAATTCCATCTTTTTATCGTCGCTCGAGGTGACGATTACGGTTTTCAGGCCGCGCTCTCGGAGCAGATCCACAAACTCAAGCGCTCCGGGGAAGATGGGGTAAACTATCTCGTTTTCAAACTCATGGAGCATGCGGTCGACGTCGCGGCGCACCTCGGGTTCGGGAAAATATGTGGTGAGAATATCATTGAGCGTGGTGCCCTTGATCTCATGCGCGAAATTGGGCGACGGGAGGTGGTGGGTGCGTCCCACTTTCTCCCAAAAATGTGTATAAAGTGTCTCCGAGTCGATGAGTACGCCGTCGAGATCAAACAAAGCTGCCTTGTATTTCATTCTAATATCGTGTTCTATTGGAAATTGCGTATTGTCGGTCTCCCTCTTCGGCTGTCGTCGGCGAGGGGCAGAGTGATGGTTGCGGGAGCAAAGTTACAACTTTTAACACTCACATACCGCCTATTTTCGCTAATTTTGTAAATTATTTGCATATCTTCAGTAGTATGAATCTTCCCGGTAGACAACATGGCAACGCCTCCGATCCGGCGGCAACCGCTGCGAAGCAGTTGCCCGAATCGATGCGCAACGACCCTATGACGTTGGGTGTGAAGCCGATAGACAAACTGCTGCTCCAATATTCCATCCCGGCCATCATCGCCAGTGTGGCCATTTCGGTCTACAATATCGTCGACAGCATCTTCATCGGCCGCGGTGTGGGCCCGATGGCCATCGCCGGACTGGCTATCACCCTTCCGCTGATGAATCTGGTGATGGCTTTCTGTACGCTTATCGCTGCCGGCGGCGCCACCATCAGTTCCATTTTCCTCGGCCAGCGCAATGTGTCGCGTGCCACCGATGTGGTCAACAATGTGGTGACTTTCTGTCTGATACATGCTGTGGTGTTCGGAGGCCTGACGCTGCTGTTTCTCGATCCGATACTCTACTTTTTCGGCGCTACGCCCGATACCATTCAGTATGCGCGCGAGTTTATGGAGGTGATCCTCTACGGGCTGCCGATGTCATACCTTTTTATCGGCCTCAACAACCTGATGCGTGCCACCGGCTACCCGCAGAAGGCTATGGTTTCGGCGCTCCTCTCGGTGGCTGTAAATGTGGTGCTTGCACCTATCTTTATCTACACGCTCCATTGGGGTATAGCCGGCGCAGCCTGGGCTACGAATGCCGGGCAGTTTGTGGCCTTCATCTGGGTGCTTTCCCATTTCCTCTCCAAGAAGAGTTTCGTCCACTTCGAGGCCGCTAACAGCTGGTGCAAGGGGGCGATACTCAAGAAGATCTACGGCATAGGTCTGTCGCCGTTTCTGATGAATGTCACCGCCTGCGTGGTGGTTGTGTTCCTCAATAAGGCGATGCTCGACTATGGCGGTTCACAGGGCAACTTAGCTGTGGGTGCCTTCGGCATCATCAATCGTGTCACCATGTTCTTTGTGATGGTGGTTTTCGGTGTCACCCAGGGCATGCAGCCTATCCTCGGCTTCAACTACGGTGCCGGACACTGGGATCGCGTGAAGACCACGCTGTGGAAGGGCATATGGATCGGCACCGCCATCACCACTTTCGGCTGTCTGCTCACCGAGATCTTCCCCGACGAGCTCAGCCGGCTCTTCACCGTCGATGAAAATCTGATCCTGATAGCCCGTCACGGATTCCGCTGCTATTTTATCTGCTACTTTGTGGTGGGCGCACAGATTGTAATCCAGAATTTCTTCCAGTCGATAGGCAAACCGCAGATCTCCATCTTTCTTTCGCTCACCCGTCAGCTGATATTCCTGCTCCCGCTGCTATTCATCCTGGCGCCACTCGAGGGGGTGACGGGTGTGTGGTTTTCGATGGCCGGAAGCGATATGCTTGCTTTCATCCTGGCGCTTGTCACCATGATAATAATGAATCGCCGCATAGATAAGAAAATGAGATCAGTGAAGAGCGCCTGCACTGATGAACTCTTAGAAACCCAACCCGAACAATGACCGAACAACTCGAAATGCGCCTCTCGCCCGAGGTGGCTTATGTGCCTCTGCGTCTGCAGGCGGCAGTCTCTACCCGCCTCGGGGTGGATGTCAACCGTATCAAGGAGGTGAAGATAGTGCGCCGCAGCATCGATGCCCGCCAGCGCAATGTGGTGGTCAATCTCTCGCTGCGCGTGTGGCTCGACGAGGCTCCTCGGCCTGAAGAACTGCGCCCGGAGTGCACCGTCTATCCCGATGTGCACTCTGCGCCGCCGGCTGTGGTGGTGGGCGCCGGACCGGCCGGACTTTTCGCCGCTCTGCGCCTCATAGAGCTCGGCGTGCGACCCATAGTGCTGGAGCGCGGCAAGAGCGTGGAGGAGCGCAGCAAGGATATGGCGCGCATATCCCGCGAGAGCATCGTGGATCCCGACTCCAATTACTGTTTCGGCGAGGGTGGTGCCGGAGCCTACTCCGACGGCAAACTCTACACCCGCAGCAAGAAGCGCGGACCGGTAGATGAGATTCTGAAAATCTTCGTGTGCCACGGTGCCGACGAAAACATCCTTGTCGACGCTCATCCGCACATCGGCACCGACCGCCTCCCCAAGGTGATCCGCGCCATACGCGAGACCATCATCCGGTGCGGCGGCGAGGTGCGCTTCTCCACTCGTGTGGAGGATCTCGTCATCGCCGACGGCGAGGTGCGTGGGGTGGTCACCTCGGCGGGAGACACAGTGGAGGGGCCGGTGATACTTGCCACCGGACATTCGGCACGCGATGTCTATAATATGCTCCACGAGCGTGGGGTGGCCATAGAGCCGAAGGGAATTGCCGTGGGAGTGCGCCTGGAGCATCCGCAGCAACTCATCGACCGCATACAGTATCACAACCCCGGAGGACGTGGCAAATACCTCCCTGCGGCTGAATATTCGATGCTCACCCGTGTCGACGGCCGCGCGGTCTACAGTTTTTGCATGTGTCCGGGAGGGTTCATCATCCCGGCGGCCACCGGGCCCGACCAACTTGTGGTCAACGGCATGTCGCCCGCTTCGCGCGGCACCCGCTGGGCCAATTCCGGCATGGTGGTGGAGGTGCTCCCCGAGGACCTCGCGGAGTATGACAGCTACGGACCGCTGAAGGTGATGCGCTTTCAGGAAGATGTGGAGCGCGCCTTCTACGACGATGCCGACGGCTCGCAGAATGCTCCCGCGCAGCGCATGCACGACTTTGTCAACGGCAAACCGTCCACTTCGCTCCCCTCCACATCTTATGCCGCCGGGATTCATCCCGCGCGCATCGACCGGCTGCTCCCTCCGTTCATCGCCCGCAGGCTGCAGAAGGGCTTTGCCGAGTTTGGCCGCAAGAGCCGCGGATTTCTCACCAACGAGGCATGCCTCATCGGGGCTGAGACCCGCACCTCGTCGCCCGTACGAGTGCCGCGCGACAGCGAATCGCTGACCCACATCGAGCTTGTCGGCCTCTACCCCTGCGGTGAGGGTGCCGGATATGCCGGCGGCATCGTCTCCGCCGCCATCGACGGCCGCCGCTGCGCCGAAGCCCTCGCCGAGCAGATGAAAAAGTAACCTATTTAGCAAAACAGCAATAGCAGTAATATGAGTACATGGCTCACATCGCCTTTGGAGACTGAGAATCCGGAGGGAAATCTTGTCCTGGCTACTGTGCGCAAGGACGTGCGCAAATTTATCGACAACCCGCGCTTCCGCTACCGCGTGGAGGTGGTGTGGCGCTACACTCCGGCCGATGCCGGGATGCCCTCGGAGGCTGACTCCGAACTGATGGAGCAGGTGCAGGAGGCGATAGAGAAAACTCTCGACAAGGATCCGGTGGCGGTGCTCACCGGCGTCTACACCGGCGACGGAGAGAGGGATCTGGTGTTCTACACCCTCAGTCTGCACATCTTCCAGCGGAAATTCAATGAGATTCTTGAGCCGTTCCCGCTGCTGCCGCTCGAATTTTCAGCCGAGGAGGACCCAAACTGGGAGGAATACCGCACCATGCTGGCTATCACTTCGGCCGACGACGCTGACGATGCCCGGGAAGGTGACTGAGACTGAGCCTCAGAACTGTAGTCGGGTGCGCCCCGGAGGTCTGCGGGGGTGTGTTGATAAATATTCGGGAGGAATGTTGGCAAATTCTTTGGCGAATGAAGGGAATTTGCTAAATTTGTATCGTGATGCGCCTCCCGCCCCGGGCCGACGGCTGGATGGAATGGCGATTGCATGCTTTTTTGCATATTCTTGCAATACGCACAGCATAGATTCATGGAAAATTAGTTTATACGCATATTATAAAAACCGATGGAAATTACAGGAAAAATCATATTCGCTCTCCCCGAGGTCACGGGTACCTCAAAGGCCGGCAATCTCTGGAAAAAACGCGAGTACGTGCTTGAAACTCAGGAAACTTATCCTAAAAAAGTGCACTTCGACTTCTTTGGCGAGCGCGCCGACCAGTATCCCCTCAATGTGGGCGATGTAATCAAGCTGAGCTTCGACATCGATAGCCATGAATACAATGGCAAGTGGTTTACCAGCATCCGCGGCTGGAAAG
>CAJLLX010000027.1 GCA_905207535.1 uncultured Muribaculaceae bacterium
AGTCCGGCAAGCCAAAGCGCGGTCGTCCGGCGGCTCCGAAAACTGAGGCTCAGGAGATTTAGTTACTTTTTTAGGGAAAACTCAGATAAAGAAGATGAGAACGTATCAAAAGCTTCCATCATACGCTCTGCAAAATTTGTGACTTTGCGAAAGGAAAAGTATCTTTGCATCTGTAACACGCCTGTCTATGAAGCTGATTGAAATGAATCTACAACAAATCATCGACTTCAACCGGGTGACCCTCACGCCCGAATAAGCCCGCATTTACTTTCACAATACATCTTTATGCAAATTTGCATAAACCTCAACTCAACACGCCCTTTAAGGTTTTTTATCATAACGATATTGTTTGACCGTCATCCGGAATAAGCAGTTTATCAGAAAAGTCATTGGTTTCCGCAAACTTGCAAAGTTCCTTGCGTGTGACAGTGTTATGGTTAACACCTTCCAAGTGCGTGGCTACAAGTATTGATTTCGGCATGTGCCTATGCACTTCAAGCACATCCTTTTCGTGCATGATAACCGGACGGAAACCTTTGAATTTATTACCGCCGGCGTTGATGAGAATCACTTCGGGAGAGTATTTGTCCAAGGTTGTCTCGACACCGTGATACCAAATGGTATCGCCTGCGAGATAAAGAGTTTGCTCTTTATCGTTACGGAATATGATGCCGCAGGTGTGACCTGCAAGAAGAATCATGGGGAATGTGCCGTGTTTTCCTGGAGTCTTTGTCATCTGAACATCACCGAAGCGGGTATCTTCTCCCAAAATGCTGACATTGGTGAAGCAATGCTTCCTCATGAAACCGGCATCCTTGTTGTCTTGGACGAACACCGGAAGTCTCTTATCCATGATTTCCAGTGCTGTCGGGTCAATATGGTCAAGGTGAGTATGAGTGATTATCACAGCATCTATGCCATGCAAGATTTCTGCTACTGGCATAGGAAGCTCCACCAGTGGGTTGCGAAGTTTGTTTCCTGTCATTGGGAACGGGGCAAACGTCCCCTTGGCTCCCAACATGGGATCGACAAGAAACCGTTTGCCTCCGTATTCGATAATGACTGTGGCATTGCGTATTTGAGTTATCTTCATGGCGTTACAGCAGATTCTCGCGTTCCGTGATTTCCGCATCGGTCATTGTGTAACCCTCAAGACTGCCTTCTTTTGCCTGAATGCAGATGTAGGTCATAGGCTCGGCAGAAGTGCATTTGATGTTGCGGTCACAGTTGGTGGAGACGCGAATCACAGAACCTTCGGTAATGTCAAACACGTCTCCATCAACCTGAAACTTGCCGGCTCCGGATAGGATGATGTAGTTTTCTTCGTTGACCTTGTGGCTGTGGAAGAACGGTACGGCTGCTCCTGTGGGGAGTGTGCCAAATGATATTTCACACGATGTTGCACCTGTGGCTTCCTTTACAAACTGTTTTCCCTCGAAACCGTGGAGTGAACCAACCGAGGCATGGACGAATTTTTCGCCCGAATTGAGAGTCTTGATTTCGCTCATATTTTTATGATTTGAATTTTATGATTAACTTTGCAGCGGAAAGCCGCTATTGTTTTAATAGCGCAAAGTTAATGGATATAATTCACCTAAACAAGACGTTACATTTGAGTAAGACACTTACGTCAAAGTAACCATTATCTGATTATGAACAGATTACCGCTCAAAGAAAATCTTAAAAAATATACCGGCATATCATCATGCCCGGTCCGGAACGTAGTTGCACGGTTTTCGGGTAAATGGTCTATGCTGATACTCTGTGTGCTGTCTGAGAACGATGCCACCAGATTCAATGAAATCGGCAAGGCTATTCCGGATATTTCTCCCAAGGTGCTTACCGACACGTTGAAAAGCCTTGAAGCAGACGGTCTGATTTCACGAAAAATGTATTCCGAGATTCCCCCGAAGGTTGAATATTCCCTTACAGAACTGGGAAAATCGCTTATGCCTCACATCGAAAGTCTTATAGTTTGGGCTCTTGATAATTTCGAGGCAGTATCCGGCACGCGAATCCCGGGGGAATAAATATATGCGCGTTACTTTTATGTAGTTGCTACTCTCAAAGAGTGTCGTCAGAAACGTGACGAGTGTGCCAAACAAAAATGCAACCATAGCCATATCAGCGATGAAGGTGGCGGAGCATCAAACCTCCGTCACCTTCATTTTTTCAAAAAGATTCAAAAATAACGACCTATGGGTCAAAATTTGCGCAACTCCTTGATAATTTATGGGTTAAACGTTTGCTTACGGCTTAATACTCATCTATAATCGAGATTTTCCTGCTTTCAGGTCCGTGAGCTTATGCAATCGCTTATGCAGTAATACTTTCCATTTTTGCAAGCCTTGTGCTGCAATGAGGCTGTGTCAAAGCCTCACGGATTTCAGGGTGTTTTACCACCTTTTGCGCCGGCGGCCAATGTGAAAGTATTGTGTAAAAGTATTGTAACGGAGATAGGAGCGGTGAAAAAAAATTTGTACCTTTGCGAGGTATGAAAGAGAGTATGACAGGGGCCTGGCGATGGTGCCGGCGCTACATCACATTTCCGCTGCTGGTGATAGTGGCTTATGTGGTGTTTCTGGTGTTCTTCAACGAGAACTCCTACTCGCATAGTGCCGAGCTGCAGGCCGAGATCGATGGCCTTGAGGCCGAAATCCGCGAGAACAACGACACCATGCAGTATTACCGCCGCCTGAACGCGAGCCTCGACACCGATCCCGAGACCCTCGAGCGGATAGTGCGCGAGCAATATCACATGCAGCGCGTCAACGAGGATGTATACGTAATAAAATAAACCGAAAGATATGACAGACGAAAGACATTATACGCGCGAAGAGCTGCTGGGCAGCGCACCGCGCACATGGTGTGTGGTGCTGGCCACTGTGGGCCTCCTCGCCATAGCCGCCGGCACTTTGCTGCCGATACTCAATGTGTTTGTAGGCCCGGGCGCTGCGGGGTCGTGGTGGAAATATGTGTATGCCGGAGGCGCCGTGGCTTTCCTTGTGGGTAAGTTGCTGAGCCCCTACACCGGTGTGCATCCGCGCATCAAGCGCCTCTACCGCATAGAGGGGTGGAGCGCGGTATTTTTCTGCGTGGCGGCCTTCTTCCTCTTCTACAACGGCAATGTGTCGCGCGACAGCTGGGCTTTCACCCTCGCCGGCGGCATCCTGCTGGTGTTCACCACCATCAGCATCCCCCGCGTGGCCAACAAGGAGCTTAAAAAAGGAGAGAACAAATGAAGATAGCGCTGATAGGATACGGCAAGATGGGGCACGCCATAGAGCGGATAGCCCTGGAGCGCGGCCATGAGGTGACGGCGCATGTCGACGCCACCCTCCCCGACAGTGACAAGATAGACAGCGACCGTTTTCGCGCAGCGGATGTGGCCATAGAGTTCACCGTGCCGTCGGCGGCCGTGGCCAACTACCGCGCGGCGCTGGCGCAGGGTGTGCCGGTAGTGTCCGGCACCACCGGATGGACCTCGGCCATGCCCGAGGTGCGCAAGATGGTGGAAGAGGTCGGGGGCACGCTGCTCTGGACCTCCAATTTCAGCATCGGAGTTAACCTCTTCATGCGCATCAACGCCTACGCGGCGCGCCTGATGAGCCGTTTCGCCCAGTATGCGCCCTCGATGGAGGAGATACACCACATCCACAAGCTCGACCATCCGTCGGGCACCGCCATCACCCTGGCCGAGGGGATCATAGCCAACGATCCCGCCGTAAAGGGCTGGGGCGAGCCTGAGGAGGGGAAGGCGCTCCCCGCCGGCACCCTCCCCATAGCCCACGAGCGCATCGGCGAGGTGCCGGGCACACACATCGTGCGCTGGACCTCGGATGTGGATTGCATCACGCTGGAACACAAGGCTTTCTCGCGCGACGGCTTCGCCCTCGGAGCGGTGATGGCCGCCGAGTGGATCGCCGCTCATCCCGAGGCGCGCGGAGTGCTGGGGATGGACGATACGCTGCTCAAAGGTATCTGACCTCTGCAACCCGGAAAAGAAGACTACTGCCCGGCGCACGGGGCGAGAAGTGCAACTTTTAGCCGCCCCGCAGCGTCAAAAATTTATCCGATAGACCGACACAAATATTATGAGTGATATAAACACTGAGGGCGCCGGCGCACCTGCCGCCGGCATCGACAAATCGTTTATGGGACGCGTGCGCGCCAACAAACCCACGCGATGGGTGCGCTTCTCGCTGGTGATGGTGCTGTATCTGCTGTGGGTGGCCTGGATGGGCCGCTGGTGGCTGCTGATAGGAGCCGTGCTCCTCTTCGACATCTACATCACCGGATATATCCCCTTCACATGGTGGAAAAAGAGCAAGAACGGCGCTGTGCGCAGCGTGATGTCGTGGGTCGACGCCATAGTCTATGCCCTTGTGCTGGTGTACTTTATCTTCGCCTTCCTGGGGCAGAACTATCAGATCCCCTCGTCGTCGCTCGAAAAGACGCTCTACACCGGCGACTACCTCTTTGTTAACAAGACGGTCTACGGCCCGCGTGTGCCGATGACTCCGGTCTATTTCCCGCTGGTGCACAATGAGTTGCCCTTCGGCTTAGGTAAAAGCTACCTCGACAGCCCCTCGGTGGGCTATCAGCGCCTCAAGGGGCAGCGCAGCGTGGAGGCCGGCGACATCGTGGTGTTCAATTTCCCCGCCGGTGACACCGTGATGAGCCGCATGTCAAATCCCGACTACTATTCGCTTATCGCCATCCACGGCCGCGACCGTGTGCTGGCAGACAAGGCCACCTTCGGCGAGCGCATCTACCGCCCGGTGGACCGCCGCGAGAACTATGTGAAGCGCTGTGTGGGACTTCCCGGCCAGCGCATCCGCATCGTAGGCGGCGACATCTACATCGACGGCGAGAAATTCCTCACGCCCGAGAATGTGCAGTTCAACTACTTCTATCAGGCCATACGGCCGCTGGCCGACGAGGAGTTTGAGTCGTTCGGCATCCCGGTCGACGACCGCTTCGGCGTGGATATCACCGAGGGCGACCTCCCCTCGCTCCGCAGCCTCGGATTCATAGTCAACCCCGACGGGAGCGTGCCCCCGATCTATGTGTCGCCTCTGACGGCCTCGATGGTCGGGCAGATGGAGGAGAGCCCGCTGATAGCGCGCGTCATGAAGCAGGAGCCGGGCCCCGAGCAGATGGTGCGACTCTTCCCCGAGGCTATCTCGGCCGACTGGACCCGCGCCGACTACGGCGGCGAGCAGGGGCTCTGGATCCCCAAGAAGGGCACCGCGCTGAAAATGACCAAAAAGGCATGGGATATCTACGGCCGCGCCATCCGCGTGTATGAGAACAATCCCACCGCCGAGTGGCGCGACGGACAGATGTATATCGACGGTAAACCGGTGGACTACTACACCTTCCGCATGGACTATTACTTCATGATGGGCGACAACCGCGACAACTCGCTCGACTCGCGCTACTGGGGCTTTGTGCCTGAGGATCACATCGTGGGCACGCCCTGGCGAGTGCTCATCAGCTTCGACAAGGACAAGAGCCTCTTTAAGGGCGGCATACGCTGGAACCGTATCCTCAAGGATGCCAATCCCGACAAATGATGGCATCGCAGCGTACGAAACACGATGCCATGTCGGGCCGCGGACAGCATAGGGTGCTGTATCCCGATACTACGAGGGAGATGCCTCTGCGCTACTACGGCAACATAGGCTACTATGCCGCCATGGCGGTCTGCGGCCATGCCACGCTCGGCACCGATGCCCTCTACGACAAGCGCCATAAGAGCGTGCACCGCTGCGTCATCGCCGATGCCTCAGGACCGCTGCAGCTCACCGTCCCGGTGGCCAAACCCCACGGCGTGACCAACGCACGCTGGACCGATGTGCGCCTCTCCGACCACGGCGCGTGGTGGAATGTGCACCGCACAAGCCTCGAATCGGCCTACGGGCGCACTCCGTTTTTTGAATTTTACATCGACCGCTTCCTCCCCTTCCTCACTGCCGAAGTGATGGACCGCTATCCCACCGTGGCCGACCTCGATGTGGCCATCGACGCCGTGGTGCGCGATATCCTGCTGATAGAGACCTCCGTAAGCTCCGGAGGCACCTCTACGGGCGCCATACTCCCCGCCGAATCTTACACTCTCCCTCCTTATTATCAGGTGAGGGCCATGCAGCAGGGCTTCCTTCCGGGCATGTCAATCCTCGATCTCATTTTCAATCTCGGTCCCGAAGCGGCGCTATACCTCCGCGAGCTGTGCACGCAGAGGCAGATATCAGGCTTTTATCCTTAAAGGATCCGGGAGATGCTAAAGGATCCGGGAGATGCTTGATATACACATCCGCCACCGTCTCTCTCTCTGCGGATGCTCTGAACCCAACTCTACTTCCTGTTGCGGATATATTCGAGGAGGATCAGATGGGCGGGGCGCACCATCGTGCCGTGGTCGAAACCGTCGACCTCGAGCAGCTGGGCGTCGGGGTGATGGTGGAGCTGCAGCATGCGCCAGAGGTAGGCGTTCTCTTCGTATCGGCCGAAGAGCTCGCGCTCGCGCTGGCCGCATATCAGCAGGATGGGCGGACAGTTGCCGCGCACATAGTAGAGCGGTGCATTCTCGTCGATGAGCGGGTTGAGGTCGCCCATGCCGCGCTGGCGGCGGTTCTGGAAATGTGTTATGGCCTGTCCGCTGAAGGGGATGAGGGCCTTGAAAGCGGTGTCGGGATCCACGCCGTATTTGGCCAGGCGCGCCTTGTCGAATCCTATCATCATCACCAGATAGCCTCCGGCCGAGTGGCCGGCAAGGTAGATCTGCGAGGGGTCGCCGCCGTAGCGTTCGATATTTTTCACCACCCAAGCGGCGGCAGCAGCGGCATCGTCGACGCAGTCGGCGGTGGTAATGGTGCTGTCCATTGGGTTGTCGCACAGACGGTAGCTGACACCCACCACGCCGAGCCCCTGCTCGCGCAGTTCGGCCGGAATCTCACGGTTGCCGCCGGTGAGGCCGCCGCCGTGAAACCACACCACGGTGGGGAATCCCGGTTTGTCGGCCGGGTAGTAGAGATCGAGTTTGCATTTCTGTTGGCAGTAGGGGTCGGTGCTGTCGGGCCGGTAGCTGATATCCTTATCGGTGTTGTATGTCTGAGCGCCCGCGGCCAGTGCGGCCAGCACCCATACGAGGGCGAAGATAGCTTTTCTCATCATGGTATTATTTTGTTTGATTTTCTTCTGATCGGTCTTCTTCTGATCGGCTTTATTCAGATTGTTATGCCCCGGTTGGCTCCGGGACATTTCTCCGCTACAAATATAGCCCAATTACGCCAAATAATCATAATCCGAAAATCAGTTAATGCTTCCGCCCTCCCCTCCATCGCCCAAATTTTCACCCTCAAATTTGGTGGAAAGCCGTAAAAACCCCGTTTCAAATTTGGTGGAAAGCCGTAAAAATGCCGTTTTAAATTTGGTGGAAAGCCGTTTTTGTCTTATATTTGCGCGAATATCAGCAATATATAAATATGGCAAAAATCTCAGAGATAAAACATCTTTTCAAGCGCAAAATTTACTCCAAAATGCTGGCTTGGAAAGAGGAGCGCAACGGTGAGACTGCACTTCTCATCGAAGGTGCCCGACGTATAGGAAAGTCGACCATTGCCGAGGTGTTCGCCGCGAATGAATATAAGTCATATATAGCCATCGATTTCGGTAAAGTCAGCGATGATACCAAAAATCTCTTCAACAGCACTGAAGACCTTGATTTCATATTTCTAACATTGCAGTCGAAATACAATGTAGATCTTGTGGAACGCAAATCGGTGATCATTTTTGATGAAATACAACTGTGTCCGGCAGCCCGACAGGCCATCAAATATCTGGTAGAGGATGGCCGGTATGATTATATCGAGACCGGGTCGCTAATCACCATAAATCAGAACCGGGCCAATATACTTGTGCCGAGTGAGGAGACAAAAATTTCTATGTTTCCCCTTGATTTTGAGGAATTTCTCTGGGCCACGGGATACGAGCAATCAATCAGACAGATAAAGTATTGCTACGAGAAGCTTCGACCGATGGGCGACGTGATGCATCGCGAGATGATGAAGACTTTCCGTAAGTATATGCTTATCGGAGGTATGCCCAAAGCTGTGAGCACATATCTGGATACCAACAACCTTGCACGCGTAGATTCCGTGAAACGTGAAATCATTGAGCTGTATCTTCAGGATCTTCACAAAATAGATAGCACAAGCAAAGCGGCAAGGATATTCGGTTCGATTCCGGGCGAATTGTGCAAAAACAAACTGAGATATGAACTTGGCAGCGTCCTCCCCAATGTAGAGCCCGGCAAGATTACGGATATATGGCAGGATCTGGAGGATTCAATGACGGTAAATTTTTGCTATCGCTGCCTCGACCCGAATGTCGGTATGCAGCTTCATAAAGATGAAAATACCTTCAAACTTTATATGGGCGATACCGGCCTGTTCATTACTCTGGCCTTCTGGGATGAGGATGTGTCGAAAAACGAGCTTTACGACAAACTCCTGTCGGATAAGTTGAGTGCCGATCTGGGATATGTGTATGAAAATGCCGTAGCCCAGGCATTGAGGGCTCTTGGGAAGAGTCTCTTATATTACACGATGCCTACCGACGAGACCAGGAAGAAGTTTTACGAGGTAGATTTTGTAATATCCTCCGGGTTGAAAATAACACCGATAGAGGTGAAGTCGTCGGGATATCGGTCGCACAAG
Organism: uncultured Muribaculaceae bacterium; assembly: GCA_905207535.1. Lineage (GTDB taxonomy): Bacteria > Bacteroidota > Bacteroidia > Bacteroidales > Muribaculaceae > UBA7173. The sequence goes on from CAJLLX010000027.1 coordinate 8,724, forward strand.
TCGCTTGATGAATTCGCTAAGAAATTTTCCAGTCGCATCAACCGCCCGATCATCCTTTATACCAAGGACCTTCAGACCGACAACGAATTTATCTATCTCCCTGTCTATATGACATTTCTGCTGTAGTCATCCATGGCTTTGCCACCGAAAGATGCCCCAAAGTCGCCCCTAAAACGTGTGACTTCGCCCCAAAACTCCCCCCTAAAACGTGAAATAGGCTGCGTCGCCCCGCGGGGTGGCGCAGCCTATTCGGCTATTTCAGAGTGGGGGAGCCTCGCCGCCGCAAGGGCGGCGAAGCGGGGGGATCATTCGGTGGTGATGACGAGCTCCTTGCCGGCGGCGAGGTCGGAGTGGTTGACGAAGTAGCCCTGCAGGGGCTCGCCGCCGATGGTGATTTGCTTGATTTTGGCGCCGCTGCCGTGGCGCGAGATGGTCATCAGCTGATTATCGCCCGTGTCGATGGTCACTTTGTCGAAAAGGGGCACCGACACTATGTACTGCGCATCGGCGGGGGAGTAGGTGTAGATGCCCATGGCGGTAAGGGCGTACCAGGCCGACATCTCGCCGGCGTCGTCCATGCCGCAGTAGGCCAGTTTCTCCTTGCCCATGTCGTAAAAGCGGTCGAGGATGGTGTTGATCAGCTCCTGCGACTTCTCCTGTCGCCCTATGAAGCAATAGGTGAAGGGGATGGTGTGGCCGGTCTGGTTGCCGTGGCAGTAGTTGCCGATAAATCCGGTAAGGTTGGCTACCTCTAAGCCGCAGTAGGGTCGGCTGAGCATGGTGTCGAGCTTGGCTTCGATATCGGCGGGCGAGGGGTAGAGGGCTACGATCCCTTCGGGGTCGTGAGGAGCGTAGAAGAGGGAGTTCCAGCCGTTGGCTTCGCGATACATGTGCTGGTAGTAGGGCAGATCGGGGTTGTATTTGGGCATCCAGTCGCCCCCCTCGATGCGGCCCATGAAGAAGCCGTTGTCGGGATTGAATACATTCTTATAGTTTTTGGAGCGTGCCATGAGCGTGGCGTAGTTGGCCGAGTCGCCGAGCTCTTTGGCAATCTGAGCCACGGCATAGTCGTCGTAGGCATATTCAAGGGTCTTGGTGACTCCCCCCTTGTGCTCGTCCCAGAAGGGGCAGTCGGGGAGGTTCTCGTCGGCCACATATCCGTTGGCAAGATACTCCTCGAGCCAGGGACGGCCACCCTTGCCGGGCACCATGGCGCTCTTGAGGCAGAGGGCGTAGGCGCGGTGGAGGTCGAAGTCGCGTATGCCGCGCTTCCAGCTGCCGATGATGAATGTGGGAGCGTGGTCGCCGTGGAAGTAGGTGGGGATGTATCCGCGGCCCTTCTCGCCGCGGTCGATGGTGGAGCGGATCACGTCGCGCGCCACGTCGGGCTGCAGCATGCCGAGCAGTATGAGCTGGTCGCGGCTCACGTCCCAGAAGGCGGGATTGGAGTAGTAGCGCGAGGTGGTGTCGGTGACAATCTCGCCGCGGTTGTCGCGATACTGCCCGTTGACGTCGCTTTCGAGGCGCGGCATCAGCGAGGCGCGGTAGAGGGTGGTGTAGAGGAGCCCTTTTTGGCGCTCGGTGCCCCCTTCTACCTTCACTTTGGAGAGGAGCTGCTCCCATGTGTCGTCGGCCTGCTTCTTCACCTGATCGAAGTCTTTGTCGATCATCTCGGCTTCGAGATTGGCCCTGGCGTTGTCGATGCTCACGTACGACACTCCCACCTTCACCTCGAGGGGCTCGCTTCCGGTGTTGCCCTTAAAGTCGACCACGGCCACGGGCACTCCTTTCTCCGCTTTGCTGGTGACGATGCCGATAGAGTCGATGGGGAGGCTGGTGACGGCATAGTAGTAGAGGCCCCCCTGATGCCCTGCAAAAGCGCTGTCGCCGGCGCGGTCGATGGCCCAGTCGCCGACGGGGTTCTGGTTGTGAGCCACATTGATGAGGAGGCGTTTGGGATCGTTGTCGCCGAAGGTGTAACGGTGATATCCGGCGTGAGTGGTGGCGGTGAGCTCGGCGTTGATGCCGTAGCGCTTGAGATATACCTGATAGTAGCCGGGACGTGCCGATTCGTTGTCGTGGGAATAGCCTGAGGCGTAGTTGTCGGCGTTGAAGTAGCCTGTGACGGGGATGATGGGGAGGTCGATGAGGTTCCAGTGGCCCATGGCGGTGTGGGCGAAGCCGAGGATGGTGGTATCCTCATACTGGTAGCCGGCGCCCGAGCGCCACATGGTGACGGGTGTGAGTTGCACCATGGCGTTGGGCAGCGTAGCGCCCGGGAATACCTCGGCTCCCCATGTGCGTTTTTCCTGATGTCGCTCGTAGCCGAGATCCTCTGTCTCCCAGAGTGTAGCGGTGCCGAGCAGCGGGTTCACATAGTCGGTAAGACCGTTTGCGGCCTGTTGCTTGCCGGCACAGCTGCAAATCATGGCTGCGGCCGAAATGATAGCAATTTTTTTTCTCATTACATATTCTGGTTATACAGTTGGTGATTGGTTTATATTCGTAAGATTTTGAGGGCTGCGGCTCTAAGACGACGGCCACACCGGTGTTGCCCGAGGGAGACCGCAGGGAGAAATCTTGTGTTGATGCTGTGCCCGACATCGGCTCCAATCGTACGCCTGATGTCGTTGCCGGGGAGCCGGGAGGTTACTTGACGACGACGCGGCGGGTGAAGTCGCGGACGGTGACAAGGTAGAGGCCGGGGGCGAGGCGCAGCGACTGCGACGAGCCGGCGGGGATGAGGCCGGTGTGGCAGAGGGTGCCGTCGACGGCATAGACGGTGGCGTGGTCGGCGGTGCGGCCGTCGCTCTCAAGCACGAGGGCTCCGTCGCGGCAATAGGCGTCCCACGAGTGGTATTCGGCCTCGTTGGCGTCGGCTATGGAGCTTTGGCCGGTGTAGGGGGTGAGCGAGATGTCGTCGATCATGCAGCGTCCGCCGGCGGTCTGGCTGAGCTTAATGCGCGAGGCGCCCTTGGAGTTGACCGGCAGGGTGAACTCGCGGTATTCGTTGCCCTCGTTGTGCTCTACGTCGACGGTGCCGACCGGGGTCCAGGTGGCGCCATTGTCGGTGGAGACGAGGATGTCGAAGCTGCAGGTGGGTGTCTCGCTGCTCCAGAGGCGCGACCAGAAGCTGAGGGTGCCGATGCCGTTCTCTTTCGACTGTGCCATATACAGGTAGCGGTCGCCCGACTTGGCGGTGCGGGCGGCGAGCTCGCCGCTGTGGGCGTAGTTTTTGTCACCGCTGTTGAAGGCGGCGTTGGTCTGCCATGTGCAGTGGTCGGTGACCACGGTCTTGTCGTCGTAGTTGGTCTGCACCTTGGGGGTGATGCTCTCGAAATCTTCGACGAAGTCCACCACACCGGAGCTTACAGTGCCGGTGACGTCGACATCGTCGTTGGTGTAGTCGCCGGCGATGAGTGTGATGGAGGTGGTATAGGAGCCTTCGGCCGAGGAGAGCAGTCGCATGTAGAAGCGGTCCTCATCGGGGGTGAGGGTGACTGTGGTGTCCCAGGTGCTCTTGTCGGTGCTCACCTGGAAGGGGGCATCCACCTTGACGGTGATGTCTGAGGCGATGTTGTCGGCATCGAGCAGTATCTCGGCGATGTCGGAGGCTGCCCCGGGGATGGTGGCAAACTCCAGAGTGCCGTCGTAGAGCAGCTGTATCGAGGGCACCGGCGCCAGGGTGGTGACGGTCTGTGTGGCCGAGGTGAGGGTGGGCGATTTGATGAAATATGTGTAGGTGGTCTCGGGTTCGAGGCTCTCCACAAGCAGCGACTCGTCGCCGGCATTGACGCTCATTGGATACTCGTCGAGCGCCTCGCCGGCCGAGGAGACGGTGACGATATATTGGTCGGTGGCATTGTCGATGCAGGTCCAGTGGATGACGAACGACGACTCGGTGATGTCGGTGGCCGGTGCCACGGGGAGGCCGTCGACAGCCGAAGCACGCAGGGTGTAAGTGGCTGTGACATCGTCGGATGAGAGTGTGAGGGTGCCGCTGGCAGTGGCCGGAGTGGCCGAGGTGTAGCTGACGGTGAGCGGAGCTCCGGCGCCGTTGACGGCCGAAGCGCTAAGCGAGGTAGCACTCAGCGCGAATCCCGTGCCCGACACCGAGGCGCGCACGTCAGATTTCAGTGCCGTGCCCTGCACATTGAGCTTCACCGAGCGGCTGTGGCCGGTAGCGGCGATGCCGAGGTCGATCTCCGACGAGGGCACCGGCGAGAAGATCACCGGATTGAGGGCGGCGTCGGCATACCATGCCTGCCCCTTCTTGTCGCCCCAGATATATTCCACCAGTTCGGGATGGTCGATGAAGGGGTTGCGGTTGTTCTGATGGCGGTAGATGGCGTCGTTGCGGTCGGTCTCCTTGTCGCTCACCGGGTCCTGGCGGCTCCATTTGAGCAGCAGCTCTATGGCCCACTGCTTGAACACCGGGTAGGAGTTGCCGGCCATCATATCCTTGCCGTTGCCCTGGGTCCAGGAGCCGATCGACTTGTTGTAGGCGGCGGCGAGATAGAAGTAGGAGCGCGCGAGGTCGCCCTTGTACATGTCGTCGGGCTCGAACACGCGTCCCGAGAATCCGGGGAAGGTCGATGAGCCGAGCTTGCCGAGGGCCTGCACCTGGCCGTTGTTGGGCAGGCGTGTGCCGCCCGCACATTCGCCGTAGGGGTAGTTGGAGCGCTGACCGTTCACCTTTCCGTCGGTGGGATAGAGATGGAAGGCGTCGGAGTATTGTGTCTGCTTGCCGCCACCCCACCACGATTTGGGGAAGGAGTGCTCGCGGTTCACGCAGTCGCCGATGAGCTTATAGTTGCCGCACTTGGTGAAGGAGCGGCTCCACTTTTTGGTGGTGTAGATGTCCCACAGGGTGCCGTCGGGATATACGTCAGAGGTCTTGTACACTTCCCACAGGCCGTCGTAGCCCACATTTTTGTGGCTGGAGACCACCGATGAGAGCGCTTTGAGCAGTGCTTCGCCGGTTTTGCCCTCGCATGAGGTGTAGTATCCGTCGGGTTCTTCGGCGACAGCTCCCGCAGTCGCTAAAATCGAAAGAAGTATAGTGCAAAGTTTTTTCATATTTGCTATGAGATGGCAGAAAAGTAAATGGTTTCTTCAGTCAGTTATCACAAATCGGGCCATTATCAGCACGATACTCACAAATTTATAAATACTGCCCGCATCTCCCGATGATATTTTGGTTAAATAGTGTTAACACGCTACATCGGATACTCCTGCATGCCCCTCCCGGGGAGCCTGATCTTCTCATCTCCCTCCTTTCCCCCCTCCTTTCCCTCTGCTAAACAATAAAAATATCTAAAAATTTGGCAGGGTGGGCGGTATGCAGTAATTTTGCATGAATTATCCCCCTGGGGGAGGGGACCGCCAAAAACACAGTATGAAAAAGTACAATATAATCAACGACGCCTTAGGATGGTTCTGCTTTCTGATTGCAGCCATCACCTATCTGCTCACAGTGGAGCCTACGGCGAGCTTCTGGGACTGCCCGGAGTTCATCGCCCAGGGCACTAAACTCGAAGTGGGCCACCCGCCGGGCAACCCTATCTTCATGCTCGCGGCAAGATTTTTCGTCAACTTCGCCGGAGCCGACATGAGCCGTGCGGCTCTGATGGTCAACTCCATGTCGGCGCTCCTCTCGGCCGGCACCATCCTGCTGCTTTTCTGGACCATAACCCATCTGGTGAAGCGCCTTGTGGTGCGCGACGACGCCACTGAAGTGTCGCTGATGCAGATGCTGGTGATCTTCGGCAGCGGCCTCTGCGGCGCCCTGATGTACACATGGAGCGACACCTTCTGGTTCTCAGCCGTCGAGGGTGAGGTCTACGCCTTCTCGTCGTTCTGCACGGCGCTGGTGTTCTGGCTCATACTCAAGTGGGAAAATCGTGCCGACCAGCCCCACTCCGACCGCTATCTGGTGCTTATCGCCTATGTGATAGGCGTTTCCATCGCGGTGCACCTCCTCAACCTCCTCTGCATCCCCGCCATTGTGCTGGTGATCTACTACCGCAAATTCAAGGACACCACCGCCAAAGGCTCGCTGATAGCGCTCTGCATCTCGGCAGCCATTGTGGCGCTGATCCTTTATGGCCTGGTGCCGGGCTTCATCGAGATAGCCCAGTATTTCGAGCTTTTCTTCGTCAACACCGTGGGCCTCAGCTACAATATGGGTGTGCTCATCTACGCCGTCATCTTCGTAGGCGTGATGATATGGTGCATCTCGGCCCTCTACCGCCAGGACAACGCCCTCAAGATCAAGCTCCTCTTCCTCCTCTCCATAGTGCTTTCGGGCATCCCCTTCATCGGCAGTTCGCTCTGGGTGCCGGTGATCCTCACCGCCGTGCTGGCCGTGTATCTCTTCGCATCCTCCAAGCTCCCTGTGCGCTACCTCACTCTGGCCGCGCTCAGCGTGCTTGTCATCTTCATCGGATATTCGAGCTACGGGCTGCTGCTCATCCGCTCCCACGCCAATCCCCCGATGAATCAGAACGCCCCCGACAATGTCTTCGCCCTCAGCTCCTACCTCAACCGCGAGCAGTATGGCGAGACGCCGCTCTTCTACGGCCCTTCGTTCAAGTCGACCGTGCTCTACGAGCTTGACAACGCGGGCAACTACAATGTGAAGCGCCGCCCCGCCAAGACCGTCTACGAGAAGACCGTCAAATCGTCGCCCAACGACAAGGACCACTACGACTCCTTCCTCAGCGACGTGCGCTATGTGATGACCCCCAACATGCTCTTCCCCCGCATGTACAGTTCGGCCGGAGCACATCCCACAGCCTACATGGAGTGGGCCGGCATCAGCGAAGCCGACCTGCCGCTGGTGGAGGCTCCCGTGGTGGTCGACACCGAGGGCAACACCCTGCAGAACGCCAACCTGCCCCGCCCCTCGCAGGCGCAGAATCTCAGGTATTTCTTCAATTACCAGCTCAACTACATGTACTGGCGCTACTTCCTCTGGAATTTCGCCGGACGTCAGAACGACCTTGCCGGCAACGGCGAGGCCAACCGCGGCAACTGGATTTCGGGCATCTCTTTCATCGACAATCCCCGCCTCGGCGACCAGAGCCTGCTCCCCGACGACATCGGCCGCAACAACAAGGGCCACAACGTCTTCTTCATGCTCCCCCTGCTCATGGGCATCATCGGCCTCACATGGCAGGCGTTCCACTCCAAGAGGGGCATAGAGCAGTTCTGGGTGATTTTCTTCTTCTTCTTCATGACCGGTATCGCCATCGTGCTCTACCTCAACCAGCCCCCGCTGCAGCCCCGTGAGCGCGACTACGCCTTCGCCGGCTCCTTCTACGCCTTCGCCATTTGGGTGGGCATGGGTGTCGCCGGCCTCTGGGCGCTCATCAACAAGCTGATGAAGAATCCCGATGGCGCCGCCGTGCCCCGCAAGGGTGTCATCGCTGCCGGAGCCGCCGCTGCCGTGGGCCTCTTCGTGCCCCTGCAGGTGGTGAGCCAGACATGGGACGATCACGACCGCTCGGGCCGATACACCACCCGCGATTTCGGCATGAACTATCTCTCGAGCGTCGACCCCGACGGCATCATCTTCACCAACGGCGACAACGATACCTTCCCCCTGTGGTACGCTCAGGAGGTGGAGGGATACCGCACTGACGTGCGTGTGGTCAACCTCTCCTACCTCACCACCGACTGGTATGCCAACCAGATGCGTGTGGCCACCGACGGCGCCAAGGCCATCGACATGATGGCGCAGCCCAAGGACTATGCCTTCGACCGCATGCAGTACAACTACTTCGACCCCGACAACATGAAGACCGAGCGCGTCGACGCCTTCACCGCCCTTGAGGACCTCTACCACAATCCTCAGGCCAGCTGGAAGGGCTCGCGCACATGGCGCTACCCCTCGATGTATGTCCCCTCCAACATCCCCGCCGCCGTCAAGAGCGGCGTGATCTCCGCCGAAGAGGCTCCTGCAGCCGAGGAGGCTATCATGCTCGACCTCTATCAGGATCCCGCCAACCCCGCTTCGGGTGCTACGCTCAGTCAGGCCCTCAGCCTCGACATGCTCGCCACATCGGCCAAGAACGGCTGGAACCGTCCGCTCTATTTCGCCATGACGGTGCCCGATGAGTATTATCTCTCGCTCTCGCCCTACATGCGCAATACCGGTCTGGCATATCAGGTGTCGCCACTCTATAACCCCGACGGCGACCGCGCCACCTGGACCGCCACCGACAAGATGTATCAGAATGTCACCGAGAAATTCCGCTGGGGCGGACTCGACAAGCTCGGCGATAAGGACGACATCTACCTCGACGAGACCGTGCGCCGCATGGTCACCACCCACCGCAGCGCCATGGCCGACCTGGCCTACGCTCTCTTTGTCGAGGGCTACAACGCCGCCCATCCTCTGGCCGACTCCATCACCGGCGTCACACCCGAGAAAGATGTGGTATATGCCGCCGACCGCTACGCCAAGGCGGTGGTGATCCTCGACATGATCGGCAAGAAGCTGCCCACGCGTGTGGCGCCCTACAGCATCCAGATCGGATACCAGATCGCCGACTGCTATCTGCGCCTGGCTCAGGAGACCGGCGACAAGCGACTCCACGAGGAGGGTATGAAGATCGTCAACGACGAGATAGAGCGCTACAGCGCATATCTCCCCTACTTCATGGAGCTGCGGCGCACCCTGCCGGGCAGCGGGTTCTCGGGACTTCAAGCCGCCGACCGCTACATTCCCACATATCTCTATGTGCTGCTGCAGACCTTTGCCGACGGTGGCGGCGACACCACTGACCTCGCCGAGCGCCTCGCTGCCAAGGGGATAGACATCAATCTGCTCGAGAATTTCCTCCCCTCAAAGTAATGATCACGAAACGCTCCACACACTGACACCATGCTGATCGAACAACCCCCGCTTCCCTACCGCCTCCTCTTCCCCGAGGCCATCTGGCGTATCAAGAAGAACGACAGCAAGGTGGTGTTTCTCACCTTCGACGACGGGCCCATTCCCGAAGTGACTCCCTGGGTGCTCGACACCCTCGACCGCTACGGCATCAAGGCCACATTCTTCATGGTGGGCGACAATGTGGCGCGCCACCCCGAGCTCTACGAGGAGGTGCGCCGCCGCGGTCACAGCTACGGCAACCACACCATGCACCATCTCCAGGGGATGAAGGTCACTTCCTACCGCTATATGCACGACATCACCGAGGCCAACGACCTGATACACAGCTCACTCTTCCGCCCGCCTCACGGCCTGCTCCGATGGAAACAGGCGCGCGCCATCAAAGACCGCTACAACATTGTGATGTACGACCTCGTCACCCGCGACTACAGCCGCAAGCTCACACCCGCCAAGGTGCTGGCCAACGTCAAGCGCTACGCCCGCAACGGCTCCATCATCGTCTTCCACGATTCGCTTAAGGCCGAGAAAAACATGAAGGCGGTGCTCCCGCAGGCCATAGAGTGGCTCCTGGCCCGGGGCTACACCTTCGAGCGTTTGCCCATGTGATGCCGGCCATGACAGCATCTGCCGACACTCTCCCCCTCCGCCTCCGCGCTCTCCTTAGCGAGGCCGGAGCCGCACGCGCGGGGTTCACCCCCTGCACCGCCGTCGACGACGATGCCCACGCCTCCTATCTCCGATTCATCGCCGACGGGCGCCACGGCGCCATGGCCTACATGGCCAACCACCTCGAAATCCGCCGCAATCCGGCGCTGCTGCTCGAGGATGGCACGGCGCGCTCCATCGTGATGTGTGCTTTCCCCTACTATCCCGGAAATGATGCCGCCACGGATGCCCGTTTTGCTCTCTATGCCCGGGGAGAGGACTACCA
>CAJLLX010000028.1 GCA_905207535.1 uncultured Muribaculaceae bacterium
GGGAGCCATACTTCTTTTTGTAATACTCCAAAGGCTTGCGAAGGCGTATCATCGCCACTCCGCACTCATGTTTCAGAGGTTCCATAACGTTTTCAATCAGCAGCGCCGGTGCCCCAACGGAGTGTGGCACCGGCGCTCCCGGCTTTAAGTTGCGATTATCTTATGAAGAGCATCTCTCTGTACTTGGGCAGAGGCCACATCTCGTTGTCCACCATCAGCTCGAGCTTGTCGATGTGATAGCGGATACGCTCCATAGCGGGCACCACATTATCGTGATAAGCTATGGCTTTCTCACGCTCCGAGGTGATGCGGTTGGCCTCCTTGCGGGCATTGACCATCCGCTCTGTCTCCTCTTTGATCACACACATGTGCTTCGACAGCATCTCTATGGTGCTGAGGTCGCCCGAGGTGAGCTCGTGGCCCTTTGCATCGGGGAAGAGCGATTTGAGTTTCACCACATTGTCCACAAGCACGCTCTGATAGCGCGTTGCCACGGGGATGATATGGTTCAGAGCGAGGTCGCCGAGCACTCGGGCCTCGATCTGGATCTTCTTGGTATAGGTCTCCCACTTCACCTCGTTGCGGGCACGGAGCTCCACGTTGGTGAATACGCCGGTATTGGCAAACATCTCTACCGATTCAGGACGCAGATAGGCATCGAAAATCTTGGGCACGGAGGTCTCGCAGTCGAGCCCGCGGCGTGCTGCCTCTTCCTTCCACTCTTCGGAATAGCCGTTGCCGTCGAAGTGGATGGCTTTGCTCTCGGCAATCAGAGCCTTCACCTCTTCGAGGATAGCGTGATAGAGCGACTCCTCGCGCTCCACGCGGGCATCCACCTTAGCTTTGAATCGCTCAAGCTGATCAGCAACTGCGGCGTTGAGGGCAATCATGGCCGAAGCGCAGTTGGCCGACGATCCTACGGCACGGAATTCGAATCGGTTGCCGGTGAAGGCGAATGGCGATGTGCGGTTGCGGTCGGTGTTGTCGACCATGATCTCGGGGATCTGAGCCACGCCCATATTTATCCCTTCTTTCCCGTCGAAAGTGATCAGTTCGTCTTCCGACGAGGTCTCCAGGCGGTCGAGAATGTCTGATATCTGCTTGCCGGCGAAGATCGAGATGATGGCAGGCGGTGCCTCGTTGGCGCCGAGTCGGTGGGCGTTGGTAGCCGACGAGATCGATGCCTTGAGCAGTGCGTTGTGGTGGTATACGGCTGCCATCACATTGGCGAAGAAGGCGATGAAGCGCAGATTCTCGCGCGGTGTCTTGCCGGGAGAGAAGAGCAGTGTGCCTGTGTCGGTGCCGAGGCTCCAGTTGTTGTGCTTGCCCGAGCCGTTGATGCCTGCAAAAGGTTTTTCATGCAGCAGCACTCGGAAATTGTGCTTGCGCGCTACCTCACTCATCAGGCTCATCAGCAGCAGGTTGTGGTCGTTAGCCAGATTGGTCTCCTCGAAGATAGGAGCGAGCTCAAACTGGTTGGGCGCCACCTCGTTGTGGCGTGTATGGGCCGGTATGCCCAGGCGGTGTGCCTCCAACTCCAGATCGAGCATGAATGCCTCCACGCGCGAGGGGATAGCACCGAAATAGTGGTCCTCGAGCTGCTGGTTTTTGGCGCTCTCGTGGCCCATGAGGGTGCGTCCGGTCATCACCAGGTCGGGACGTGCGTTGTAGAGCGCCTCATCCACCAGGAAGTATTCCTGCTCCCAGCCGAGATACGAGAATACATGCTTCACATCCTTGTCGAAATAGCGAGCCACACCGGCTGCAGCCTTGTCCACGGCGTTGATGGCGCGCAGCAGAGGTGTCTTGAAATCGAGAGCCTCGCCGGTGTACGACACGAAGATCGTGGGGATACACAGCGTGTGATTCAGGATGAATACAGGCGACGAGATGTCCCATGCCGAGTAGCCTCGGGCCTCGAAGGTGTTGCGGATACCGCCGTTGGGGAAGCTCGACGCATCAGGCTCCTGCTGTACCAGCAGTTTGCCGTCGAACTCTTCCACCACGCCCCCTTTGCCGTCATGTTCGATAAAGGCATCGTGCTTCTCGGCTGTTCCTCCGGTCAGCGGGTGAAACCAGTGGGTGTAATGGCGTGCGCCGTTGTCGAGCGCCCATTTTTTCATACCCTCTGCCACACTGTTGGCAAGTTCGCGCGAGATGGGCTGCTTATTGTCGATAGCGTAGATCAGCCGGTCGTATGTCTTTTTGGGAAGATACTCAAACATCTTCTCGCGATTGAACACAGCTTCTCCGTAGTAACGCTCCGGGCGCTCCGCAGGGATCTCTACCGGTACTGCTTTCCGGTCCGAGGCCTCCTTTACTGCTTTAAATCGAAGTAACGACATAATGTAATTGAAAAGTAAAGTATAATTAAATGAACTGTTTTTTTCTCTGTTAGTTATTTAGCGGCGAAGGCCCCTGAAGCCAGAAGCTTCGGGAGCCTTCGAGAGCCGCGGTCAGCTGCCGAACCGTGCGCCGGCAATGCGTCTCACCGCTTCGGCGGTATTTTCGTATGTATTGAAGGCGGTAAGCCTTATGTACCCCTCGCCGGAGGGACCGAAGCCGCTACCGGGAGTACCGGCCACATGACATCGGTCGAGCAAGAGGTCGAAAAATTTCCACGAGTCCATCCCGGCGGGAGTTTTGATCCAGACGTAAGGGGCGTTGACGCCGCCAAACACTTCCAGACCGGCCTTTTTCAGTCCTTCGCACAGCAGCGAGGCATTGCGCATGTAGTAATCGACCGTGGCGCGGGTCTGAGCTTTACCTTCGGGGGTATAGATAGCGGCGGCGGCACGCTGCGACACGTAGCTCGCTCCGTTGAATTTCGTGCACTGACGGCGGTTCCACAGGTGATTCATGCTCACTTCTTTCCCCTCTTCGTCATATCCCATAAGCTCTTTTGGCACTACGGTATAGGCGCAGCGCACGCCGGTGAAACCGGCTGTCTTCGAGAAGCTGCGAAATTCTATCGCCACTTTCCGCGCGCCCTCTATCTCGTAGATGCTGTGGGGCACATCCTCCTGGCGGATGAATGCCTCGTAAGCCGAGTCATAGAGTATCAGCGACTTATGCTCCAGTGCGTAGTCTACCCACACTTTGAGCTGACTGCGGGTCAGCGCCGTGCCGGTAGGATTGTTGGGATAGCAGAGATATATCACATCGGCAGTCTCCTTGGGCAGAGCAGGCACGAAACCATTGTCGGCAGTCACAGGGAGGTAGATGATGCGGTCCCAGCAGCCATCCTTGAGCTCGCCGGCTCTTCCGGCCATCACATTGGTGTCGACATACACGGGATAGACCGGATCGGTCACCGCCACGCGATTGGCGCGGGCCAGGATGTCGCCAATATTGCCGGTATCGCTCTTGGCTCCGTCGCTGATGAATATCTCATCGGGAGCCACCTCCACTCCGCGTGCACGGTAGTCGTACTCGGCTATGGCATCGCGCAGGAAAGCATAACCCTGCTCAGGTCCGTAGCCATGGAAGGTCTCCTGACCGGCCTCGTCGTCTACTGCCTTGTGCATGGCCTCGACTACTGCCGGACAGAGCGGACGGGTCACATCGCCGATACCCATGCGTATCACATCGGCATCGGGATGTGCTTCTTTATATGCATTGATGCGCCGGCCTACCTCGGAAAACAGGTAGCTCTCGGCAAGCTTGCAAAAGTTGTCGTTTATATGAAACATCTTTACAGATTCAGTCTGAAATTTACAAGTTTATTTCCCCCTCGAATACCGTCGTCGCCGAGCCTGTCATATATACATGCCCGCCTTGTTGTCGGTCCCATCTCACCTTCAGGTCGCCCCCTATAAGCCGTATCGTCACCTCGTCGGCTCCGACACGCCCTGTGCGCATGGCTGCTACTGCCGTGGCGCACGCTCCGGTGCCGCAGGCCAGAGTCTCGCCGCTGCCCCGCTCCCATACGCGCATCTCTATCGTATCGTCCGATAACACGTGTGCAAACTCTATGTTGGCTCTGTCGGGCCACATGCCGTGCACCTCGAGTTTCGGGCCGATACCGAGCACCAGTGCGTCGGTGACCGCGTCGACAAACACCACTCCGTGGGGATTGCCCATGCTTACGGGATTTATAAGCATCTCCTCCCCTTCCACACTGACCGGCACATCAGTATCCTTGCCGGCCTCGGGAAGTATCACGGGTATTTTTTCGGCTATGAGCTCGGGAGCACCCATATCCACCGTCACCATCTCCACCTTGTCGTCGGCTCCGGGGTACAGTGTCAGGTACTTGATACCGGAAGCTGTCTCCAGTGTGATAGCTTCGCGGTGTATATATCCGTTATCGTATACGTATTTGCCTATACAGCGGGTGGCATTGCCGCACATTTTCCCTTCCGAGCCGTCGGCATTAAACATCCGCATTCTCACATCGGCCACCTCCGATGGCATTATCAGCACCATCCCGTCGGCTCCAATCCCGAAATGGGGGCGACTTATCCGGCGGGCTATCTCGGCCAGCCTCCTTTCGTCGTTCAATATTGAGGATTCATCGCCGCCGAAGGTCCCGTCCATGCAGTTGACATAGATGTAATCGTTGCCGGCGCCGTGCATTTTGGTGAATCTCATGCCTTAGGAATTGCCTTAATTTTTTGATGCGCAAAGTTAGAAATTTCCTCCGAAAAATCATGCAACATTTCCCCAAAAAAATTTTACTAAAAATCGACTCAAAATCGCGGCTTCCCTCACCTCTCTCCCCTCGCTTTTTACCTCCTCCCCCTTACTTTTATTCGCCGCACAATGTAATAGAACCCGCTTTTTCACGTTTATTAAATATGTAATAATGCCCCGACGGGCCGTAACATATTGACATTTAATGACAGACAATATATCTTCGGGCTTCCGCCTTGCTCTTGCATATGCCACTCGCCGCACTCTCGCGGCTCTTTTCCTGATTGTTGTGGCCATTTCGGCCGCTGCTCAGGACGGAAGCTCGGCCTACCAGTATCTCAATATCACCTCCTCATCCCGCATCTACGGTCTCGGAGGTGTCAACATCACTGCCGTGGAGGACGAGTTGAGCGTGACAGACCAGAATCCCGCCCTTCTCGGCCCGGAGATGGACAATCAGATTCTCATAGACTATATGCGTTACCTCGGTCAGAGCAATTTCGCCGGGGCTCGCTACGCCCACGCCGTGGGCGAACGTGGTGCCTGGAGCGCCGGTATCCGGTATTTCGGGTACGGCAAAATGCAGGGTACCGATGAGTTTGGCAACCCCACTTCCTCTTTCTCCCCCTCGGATGTCAATTTCAACGGCTCTTTCTCCTACGACATCACCGACCGTCTGCGTGGCGGCATCACCCTCAAACTCCTCTACAGCTCCTACGAGAGCTACTCGGCTTTCGCCGTAGGCACCGATCTGGGTATAAATTACTATGACCCTGACCATGAGCTCTCCCTCTCGGCCGTGGTAGCCAATCTCGGCGGTCAGCTCAAACGCTTCAACACCACCTACGACCGTCTGCCATTCGATATCCGTCTGGGCATCGCCAAAAAGTTCGGCACGCTGCCTATCCGTTTCTCCATCACGGCATGGCAGCTCACCAAGTGGCATCTCCCCTTCTATGAGACCGGCGACGGCACCACCGACGAGGAGTTTAAGGTAAAGGACACTTTTTTCTCCAATCTTTTCCGCCATCTCATTTTCGGCGTAGACTTTATCCCCAGCGAACGCTTCTACGTGGCTCTGGGCTACAACTACAAGTCGCGCACCGACATGAGCACTTATAAGCGCAGCTTTGTCTCGGGCTTCTCGCTCGCTGCCGGCTTGAATCTGCGCCGCTTCAATGTGGGCCTCGCCATAGCGCAACCCCACTCCGGAGCCACCACATTCATGCTCAATCTCAATCTGAATCTCAACGATATTCTGTATCAATAAGCACAATGATTGCCAATAACGAACCTAAAATAGTCATTGCCATCGACGGATACTCTTCGTCGGGCAAAAGCACAATGGCCAAATCGCTTGCCAGAGCTATAGGATATAAATATGTCGATACCGGAGCCATGTATCGCGCCGTCACTCTCTACGCCATGCGCCGGTGCATGGCTGCGGATGGTTCTTTCGACACCGAAAAACTTATTCAGGCGCTCCCCTCTTTGCATGTCACTTTCGCCCTGCAGCCCGACGGCACTCAGCACACTCTACTCAACGGCGAAGATGTGGAGCGCGAGATCCGCGGCATGGCCGTTTCCGACCGTGTTTCGGAAATTGCGGCTATTTCCGCGGTGCGCCATGCCCTTGTTGACCTCCAGCAGAAGATGGGCGCTGAAAAAGGAATTGTAATGGACGGCCGCGACATCGGCACCACTGTCTTTCCTGATGCCGAACTCAAAATCTTCGTCAATGCTTCGGCCCAGACCCGCGCGCAGCGTCGCGTGGCCGAACTGATTGAAAAAGGTATCCCCACTTCCTACGAGGAGGTGCTTGCCAACGTCGTCAGCCGCGACCATCAGGATACTACCCGCACGGAGAGCCCTCTGCGACGCGCCGAAGATGCTGTGGATCTCGATAACTCCGCCATGACTCTCGAGGAGCAGGACCGCTGGCTCATGAAGCTGGTCAAAGGCCGCATCAAAGCATTGAAAAAGCAAATCGACGACAATTCTCACCATGCGCATTGAGATTGACAGCGATTCGGGCTTCTGCTTCGGGGTAGTGACCGCCATCCGCAAGGCTGAGGAGGAACTGGCCAAGGGCCAGCCGCTCTATTGCCTCGGCGACATCGTACACAATAGCGATGAGGTGCAGCGCCTCTCCGACAAGGGCCTCAAGGTGATTACTCACGCCGATCTCGCATCGCTCCATGGCGCAAAGGTGCTCCTACGTGCCCACGGCGAGCCCCCATCCACCTACGCTACTGCACGCGACAACGGCATCGAGATCATCGATGCCACCTGCCCCGTGGTGCTCCGTTTGCAGCAGCGCATCAAGCAGAGCTACTCGGCCGGAGCCGACGCCCCGCAGATTGTCATCTACGGCAAGAAGGGACACGCCGAGGTCAATGGTCTGGTAGGCCAGACAGCCGGTGAAGCTATCGTGGTGGAAAGCATCGATGAACTCGACCGCCTCGACTTCTCGCGTCCTATCGCGCTTTATTCCCAGACCACAAAATCGCTCGAAGGGTTCCGTCACATCATCGATGAGATCCGCAGCCGCATGGCGCCGGGAGTAAGATTTGAAAGCTACGACACCATCTGCCGCCAGGTGGCCAACCGTGTGGAAAAAATCCGCAATTTTGCCCGTGCACACAATGTCATTCTCTTTGTCGCCGGCAAGAAAAGCAGCAACGGCAAGGTGCTCTTCGGCGAGTGTCTCGCCGTCAATCCCCGCACGCATCTCATCAGCAACGCTTCCGAGATTGATTTCTCTTGGTTCGACGATGCCACCAGCGTAGGCATCTGCGGCGCCACTTCCACCCCCAGCTGGCTCATGGAGGAGGTCGCCCGCGCCGTCGCCTCAGCCTATGGTGGGGCCTGATCCCGCTACATTCCTCTATTTTCCCTGCTGTTCAGCCTGTGCCGCCGGATTTTTGCGGCGCACCAGTATGCTTATGCCCAATGCCACTGCGAGCATCCAGGGATAATAGAGGTAGGGCCACGGCGCCGCCGGACTGATTCCTGCCAGTGCCGTGGCAAGCAGTGTCTGCGCTCCGTAGGGTATGAGGCATTGCACTATGCACGAACCGGTGTCGAGCAGCGAGGCGCTCTTGCGCGGTGTGACGCCAAATTTTTCACTTAGCCGTCGGCTGATGCTTCCGGTGGTGATAATCGCCACCGTGTTGTTGGCGGTGCAGAGATTCACTACTCCCACCAGAGCCGCTATTACAGCCTGAGCTCCGCGGCTTCCCTTTATCCCGCGGGTGAACACTCTCAGCAGCATCTCTATACCTCCGGTCTCCTTCACTATCCCAAGCATCCCGGCTGCCATGATGGTGATGATGATCAGGTTGCCCATCGAGTCGATTCCCTCCCCCATCATGCCGGCCGCATCCATTGCGTTCCCGCCCCGAAGTAGCGCGATACCTAAAGTAGCAGTGATCCCCGCCGTGAGCACGAGTGCTACATTTATCCCGCAGAGAGCTAATAATATCACTAATAGATAAGGCATCGTCAGCAGCCAGTCGGCATTGCCTCCGGCCACTGTCGCAGCGGCTGTCGGTGCGTCGCCGGTAAGCGCCTGGGCTATGTAAATCCCGAGTGTCGCTAATGCCGCCGGGAGGCATATCCATATGTTGGCCTTAAATTTTGACTGCATGCTGCACCCCTGGCTGCGTGTCGCCGCCACGGTAGTATCCGATATAAACGAGAGATTGTCACCGAAAAATGCTCCGGAAATCACCGAAGCCACTATCACGGGCAGCTCTACCGACACCTCCGATGCCATATCCATGGCAAGCGGCGTCAGAGCCACCACGGTGCCCACGCTCGTGCCTATCGACATGGAGATGAGGCACGCCGATGCAAACATTCCAGGCACTATCCACTGCACAGGGATAATGCTCAGCACCGCTCCCACGGTAGCATCCACCGCTCCTATCCCCTTGGCAAGAGCCGAGAAACTCCCCGCAAGCACAAAGATCCATATCATATATAATATGTTGCTGTGTCCGGCGGCCTTCGAGAATACGTCGATGCGGTCGCTGAGCCGCCCCGGAGCGATGATTATAGCCCACACCGAGGCAGTAAGCATGGCCACGGCGATGGGCATCTTATAGAAATCGCCTACGGCCGCCGACACGCCTAAGTACATCCCGAGAAACACAATCACCGGCGTCAGTGCTATCCAGCCGCGCCGCCCGGTATAAGTGAAAGTTTCCGATTTTTGCATTATATATTTTCAGATACCGAATAATAATGAGTGAATAAGGGTGCAAAGTTCGTCATTTTTCGCTATTTATGCAAATCCGGGCCCTTATGCTAAGACTTTTTAATAAAAGAAGCTAAGCCGGGCTCCCTTGTCAGGTCGCTCGGCTTAGTTATATTATATAGATATCTTTTATTATCTTACCACCAGTTTTGTCGAGAAATCAGCACCGCTCTCGGTCACAGCCTTCACCACATACAGGCCGTAGTCGAAATCGTTCAGGCCCATGCGGCATGCGTCAGACACACTCTTCAGCTCCTGACCACCCACGGAGTAAACGGCCATACTGCGGGCTTTGCTTCCGTCGGCAGTGCATACGGTCTTGTTCACGGGATCATACACGATGCCGGCGAACTCGGGATCACTACATTCGGTGGCGATCCCGCTGCTTGTAGAGTTGTTCATCACCTTCACTATCTCCTCAGGGGTAAGTATGCCCCGATAGAGATACATCTCGTCAATCTTGCCGTTCCAGGCATCTTTGTCGGCTTTGTGGTTGCCGATGCGGAAGCCCCCTTGGTTGGGCTCAAAGCCAGATCCCATCACGGTGCGGTCGCGTTTGCCGTCGATATAGAAGGTTATCGACTGGTCTACGGGATTGCTCACGATTGCCACATGCTGCCATTTGCCGCGCTTGAAGGCATTGGGCGTAGAGTAGTTGTGCTTGTTGCCGAAGAAGTTCACAAAGTAGTGGTTTACGTCATCGGTCCCTTCGGGGGTCTCCAGACGTGTATAGAGCAGGATTCGACCGGTGCCTACGTTGTCAAGCTGTGCCATCAGCACCTGATCGCGGAAGTATGCGCCGTTCTGCAGGTTGCCGGCGGTCTTCACCGGTTCGGCTGTCTCGTCGTCGTAAACCCACATACAGAGAGTAAACTGTGTCTGAGAAGTCTTTATTACTTCCGGAGCGCGGAGATATAAATTCTGACGCTTCGAGCCGTCAAGTTTCAGAGCCTCGCCATACATCCCCTTGACAAAGCTGTAGCCGCGGTTGTCCTCGTCCACAAGCTTCTTTCCGTCCATCAGTGGATGCACCGGATCATTGGCGAGATTGTCAAGGTTGTTGTCAAAAGGGTAGTAAAATACGAACTCCTTCTCCGTGTCGGGTATGTCGTCGGTTTTCTTCAGACCTACTGTCGGTGCCCATTCGTCCCAGAGGCTCTTCAGCTCACGGAATTTCTCGGGATTCTCCACTGTCACATTGTTGGTCTCGGAGTAATCGTTGGCCATGTTGAACAGCTGCCATCCACCGCCGTCGGTAAGTGCGGTAAGCTTCCAGTCGCCCTTGCGCACCGATTTGCCACCCTCATGCTCCCAGAAGAGAACGCGCTCCTCGTCCCAGTGGCCGCCGTTGATGATAGGCATCAGCGAACGTCCCTCGGCAGGGAGCGCCTTGATGTTGTGACCTTTGTAAGTCTCAGGATAGCTGGCATCAGCCACTTCCAGGAAGGTAGGCATGAAGTCGATGAAGTGGCACGGATCTTTTACAATAGTTCCCTTGGCCGATTCTGCCATCCCCTTAGGCCAGCATACGATGGTGGGAGCTGCGATGCCGCCGTGGAAGCTCTGACGTTTCCAGTAGCGGAACGGTGTGTTCACCGCTCCTGCCCATCCTGTGCCGAGGTAGTTGTATGTCGTCTCGGCGCCGGGCACTGCGGCATTGCGGGTCACCGGCTCGGTGCGGGTGCGGTCGTGGCGGTCGAAATCGCCGATGGTATAGTTCTCCGACGATGCGCCGTTGTCCGATGTGAACACTATGATCGTGTTGTCATATTCGCCTGTCTCTTTCAGCTTGGCTATGATCTTGCCGATTCCCTTATCCACGCAGTCGACCATAGCGGCATGCACCTCCATGTTGGCCGATTCCCAGGCCTTGTTGCCCTCCTTCTCCCAGGGGCGGTGCGATTCGTTGGGTGCCACCGGCGTCTCGTTGGGATCTACAAGTCCCAGTTCCACCATACGGTTGTAACGGTCCTCACGCAGCTTGTCCCAGCCGCCGTCATACACACCTTTGTATTTGGCTATATCCTCCGGCTTGGCATGCAGAGGCCAGTGAGGAGCGTTGTACGACACATACATGAAGAAAGGCTTGTCGTCTCCGTCGTTGGCATAGCCGTCGAGCATATCGATAGCCTTCGTGGTGATATAGTCGGTAGAGTAGAAATTCGGATCCTCGGCCTTCGGGTCAAGAGGCTCCTCATTGTGCACCAGTGAGAAGAGATCGTAGTGGTTGCCCACGCCCCAAATCGTGCCCCAGTGCTCCTCAAAACCACGGTTGCAGGGATAAGTGTCGATGTCCGAGAACGGACGGTTGTCGAATGTGTTGCGGTGCGAAAGCCAGTTCATCTGATCCTCGCGGTTGCCTATACCGGTCGTACGCGACAGATGCCATTTACCGCTCATCGCTGTGTGGTATCCTGCTCCAACTAACACCTCGGGGATAGTCACACACTCTTTGTTGAGGCTAACACCCATAGCGGTGATACCTGCCTGATGCGGATACAGACCCGTCATCAGCGATCCGCGCGACGGGCAGCTGCGGCCCGAATTGAAAAACTGCGTAAAGCGTATACCATTCTCGGCAAGTCCGTCGATATTCGGCGTATTCACTTCGCCTCCGAAGCATCCCGGATCGCTGTAGCCCATATCGTCCACCACGATCAGCATGATGTTGGGCTTCTTGGCTTCCTGCTGCTGTGCCAGGCCGCACACCGGCACCAGAGCCGTAGCGCCTAACAGCAGGCCATTCTTGTTTACTTTTTTCATGGAAATCAAATTGAATATTTTAGTGATTTTGGTTATCTTCGATCTCATTTCTTCCCCCTCTCTTTCGTTCTCCCCCCCCTTTTACTCTGTTTTCGCCCCCCTTTCCTCAGTTTTCTTCTGTTTCCCTGTTTTTCTCCCTCTTCCTTTTCTTCTCTGCAAAGTTAACTTTTTTTCTTTTCTCACAGCCCTATTTTGCGAAAAGATCACTCCTCCGCCTCCTCTTTTTACCCTTTCTCCCTCTTCTTTGCAAAAAAATCGCCCCCACATCTCGGTTATTTCAAAATTTATCACTAATTTTGCACCTGTCTAAGCGGGGACATCGTTTTCCGCCGCACATCAGCCGCAATAGCTCAGTCGGTAGAGCATTTCATTCGTAACGAAAAGGTCGTGGGTTCGAGTCCCACTCGCGGCTCTCCTTAACAAGGGCATCTCCTCCCCAAGAATATTGACATAAAGTGCATGCATTTTCCCCTTCCCCTTGCGCTTTCATTTCCGTGCATTCGTGCCCGGTTCTCATGTCGGTCCGGTAGCTCAGCTGGATAGAGCAACTGCCTTCTAAGCAGTCGGTCCCGCGTTCGAGTCGCGGCCGGATCACTCATCTTCTCCAGAAATACAACGCTGCAAACCATCCCTTCGGTCGGTTTCCGGCGTTTTCTTTTCCCTCTCCCTCCTCTTTCCACTATCCCACTTTTTTTATTTTCCCCGTGCGGCGCTGTCGGCAATCAGCTCGTCGTAGCCGCTGAGGGCGGCGAAGGGCGCAAACTGTGCCGCACGCCCCTGCTGGCTCATCGGGGCGTGGACGGATGAGGTGTGGTGCGGCAGATTGATAATGTCGCTGTAACGGTCGGTGCTGTTGTCATTCATGATGTCCTCCTATCTGCTGATTGCGGTCGCGCTGGGTGGCGCCTTCAGCGTAATTTAATCCTTTGAGTATGGCATTTTTGCCATATCGTTTTTTGATATGCAGCACTGCCTGCTGCCGGCAGTTCTCTTTGTGCAGCATTTCGCGGTGGGCGTGCAACTCGCGCAGCGTCTCGTCGCAATCGGCGAAAAGCGAAAGCTGCACCACTCTTGGCCGCGAGGCCACATCGCTCGCCTTGAGCAGGTTGCACACCGACACATTCAGTCGGCGCACAAGCAGTGACCGATCGATGATGCGGTCGTACACCCCGGCCACTATCCCCACTATCTCCTTCGACGAGCAGGTATATGCCTCGGGGTGCGCAGTGCCGTGGCTATGAGCGGGTTTCTTGCGCCCGTAGTGGTCGGTGACTATCTTACCCGTGTAGGCATCCCTCACGGCCGGATCGGCCAGTGACAGGTGATCGTAACTCACAGTCACCTCTATCAGGTTGGTCACCAGCCCCTTGTCGGTAAGCTTCAGCGCTATGTTGTCGGCCATCTCCAGCATCACATTGCGTGCCTCGGCCGCGCTGTAGGGCCTGTGGAGCACTTGTCCGCTGCTGAGACTATGGGTGGCCGGCCTGTAAGCCTTCACATGAGCCATATCCACCGGCTCCCACCCCCAGGCATGGTCGATGAGCAGTTCGGCATTAACCCCGAAGAGCCTGTAGAGCAGCCCCTCACGCTCAAGCGAGCACCTGGCTATGTCGCCCATGGTGTGGATGCCGTAGGCCGCCAACCTCGTGGCGATCCCGGCTCCCACACGCCAGAAGTCGGTCAGCGGTGTGTGACTCCACAGTGTCCGTCGGTAGCTCATCTCGTCAAGTTCGGCTATGCGCACCCCCTGAGCGTCAGGCGCCATATGCTTCGCCACTATATCCATCGCCACCTTGCAGAGATACATGTTGGTGCCTATCCCGGCTGTGGCCGTGATACCCGTCTCGGCAAGCACCGCCCGGATCATTTTCATCGCCAGCTCATGAGCCGTCATCCGGTATGTCGCCAGGTAAGGGGTAACGTCGATAAACACCTCATCCACCGAGTAGACGTGCACATCCTCCGGCGCCACAAAGCGCAAGTAGATGCTGTAAATCCTGGCGCTGTATTTCATGTAGAGCGACATGCGGGGAGACGCCACGATATAATCCACTGCGAGTTCGGGGCGGGCGTCGAGCAGTTTCTTCGAGTTGGCCATCCCCCACCGCCCGCGGCGCATATTGGCTTCTTTCACCTTACTTACCACCTCAAACAGCCGCGGACGTCCGCCGGTGCCATACTCCTTGAGCGCCGGCGACACCGCCAGACATATCGTCTTGTTGGTGCGCGAGGCATCGGCCACCACCAGCAGCGCATCGAGCGGGTCCAGTCCCCGCTCCACACATTCCACCGATGCGTAAAACGATTTCAGATCTATCGCCACATATTGCCGTTGACTGTTCTTCGCCTCCATATTCCGGTTCGTCTCCTCTGCTCCTTGCATTGCAAAGTTTTTCTCCTTGCATTGCAAAGTTAACTCCCGGCTGGGCAAAAATCCCGCACACCTCCCATTTCTTTGTCCGATATTTTTCCCGCACGGCTCCCCGCGCCCTCCGCCGCGGTGTCAGGGTATGCGCCACTCCTTTTGGAGCCGGCGAAAGCTTCAGCTTCGACCCCTTCCCTCCCCTTATTAGCCATATAAGCGGCCCTATTATTTAAGTAAACAGCATTGCGGAGCAGCTATAGCCCTCCTCCTATTGCCGCCATCTTTCTTTTATCAACACTGTGCTGAGGACGTAGTCCGAAGTCCCGAAGTCCGCTGACCCGAGGCTGCCCTCCCCTCCTGGGCGCCCTACGTCAAGGCAATAAAAAAAACGGAGCGTCATCGCCGACGATCCGTCCTTAAGGGATAATGAAGTATTTTATTTACTTTGCTCTAATACTATTTAGTAAACCTGTATCTTTTCAGTAATAGATTTCGGTATGTTACCTAAATTCTATTTGGAATCCCGCTCAGCCCTTCAACGCTTCAACTTCTAAATATGGGCCTCGCTGAATCCTAGGACAAAGATAATATACTCTTGTTACTATTGCGTTACATATCTTTAACAATGTCAACTCAAAACGATATTTAACCCTTATTAACATTCTCCGCCACTTTTGTAACTTTTCTTTAGCATAAACTCCGGCGCTTTATTACACAACTTCTTTTATTATTTTGTAATTTTGTCCCAAACATCCTACTGCCCCACCGGCAGTGCATATGAAATAAATAATATTTGTATCATCACATATCTGATCATGAACACTAAATCAATCTTGCTGTTGGCAGCCTCCGGCGCTATCATGCTCACCGGATGCAGCAAAAAGCTGAAAGGCTTTGAGGCTGACTATTTCACTGTTAATCCCAATCCGCTCGAAGTCGTCGGCGATAAGGTGCCCGCAAGCGTCACCGCCCGCGTACCGGCAAAATTCTTTGTTAAGAACGCTCAGGTCACAGTCACCCCTTATCTGGTATTCGATGGCAAAGAGGTCGCATCTCAGGCCTACTCGTTCCAGGGCGAGAAAGTGCGCGGCAACGATCCCGTGATCTCATATGACAACGGCGGTTCGGTGACAATCCCCGTCATGTACGAATATCAGCCCGAAATGATGAAGAGCCAGCTTGAGCTCGCCTTCAACGTGCGTCAGGGCAGCAAACAGTATGTGCTCCCCCGCGTGAAAGTGGCCAACGGTGTCATTGCCACCGCTGCCCTCGCTGACGCATCCACCGTCACCCCGGCTCTCGCTCAGGACAAATTCCAGCGCATCATCAACGAGAAATACAACGCTGACATCCACTTCCTCATCAATCAGGCCAACATCCGCGACGGCCAGCTGAAATCCAACGAGATGCTCACTCTCAACGAGCAAATCAAGGACGCCAGCGCCGCTCCCAACCGTCAGATCGAGGAAATCAACATCTCTTCCTACGCTTCGCCCGAAGGCTCGCTCGACCTCAACACCCGTCTGGCTGAAAACCGCGAGAAAAACACTTCCACATATGTCAAGAGCCAGCTGAAGAAGGACAAAATCACCGAGTTCGGCGAACTTACAGCCAACTTCACCCCGGAGGACTGGGAAGGCTTCCAGAAACTCGTTTCGGCTTCCAATATCCAGGACAAAGAGCTGATCCTCAGCGTGCTCTCCATGTACAAAGACCCCGAGCAGCGCGAGAAGGAGATCCGCAACCTCTCCTCAATCTTCGACCAGCTCGCCGACCAGATTCTGCCTCAGTTGCGTAAATCGCGCATCACAGCTTCGATCAATGTTATCGGCAAGAGCGACGAGGAGATTCTCAAAGCTTTCTCCACCGATCCCTCTTCGCTTTCGGTTGACGAGCTACTCTACGCCGCTACACTCGTCGACAGCAACGATGACAAAATGAAGATCTACAACGCTGCCGCCGAGAACTATCCCAACGACTACCGCACCTACAACGACCTCGGCCTCACACAGTATGTGGCCGGCGACTACGATGCTGCCAAGGCCAACTTTGCCAAGGCTACCCGCATGGCTCCCGAAGCTGCCGAGCCGCAGATGAACCTCGGTCTGATCTCGCTTCTTAACAAAGACTACCGTCAGGCTAACCAGAAATTCGGTGCCGCCGCTGGTCTCGGCGAGCTCAACGACGCTATGGGCACCTACTACCTGATGACCGGCGACGCCAACGCCGCTGTAAAAGCCTTCGGCAATGCCAAGACCAACAATGCTGCCCTCTCGCAGATCCTCGCCAAGGACTACAGCAAGGCTAAGAGCACTCTGGCAGGCATCACTTCGCCCAACGCAATGACCTACTACCTTACCGCCATCCTCGGTGCACGCACCAACAATGACACCATGGTCAACAACAATCTCCGTCAGGCCGTGAAGCTCGACCGCTCGCTCGCCGCTAAGGCCGCCAAGGATCTCGAGTTCCAGAACTTCAACCTCTCGGCTATCCTCTGATCACCGACATCATCCTGCCCGCGCCCCTCAAGCGGCTGTGAGGCATAGACACTATTAACACCAATTCACTCGGCAGCAGCGCCCTCCATAGCCCTGCTGCCGAGTATCTAATGATACGAAATGAATAAAAAAATACTCGGCTTCGTTCTGATGGCCGCCATCATCGCCGTAATATCGTGGAAAGCCAAGGCGCCAGAGACCACCATCCCTTCCACCGAAGTGGCCTCCTGGGGCGACCTCGAAGAGGTGAAGATGCCCAAAAGCGTACCCGACTACATCATCCGCTACCAGCCGATGACCGTTTCGTTCAACCGCGAGACACATCAGCCCAACTGGGTGGCATGGGAATTGACTCGCGAAGAGACCGAGGGCGAAATCTCGCGCGACAAAGCCGCAGGATTCTCCGCCGACCCCAATGTGCCTGGATGCCCCTCCCCCTCCGACTACACCCACTCGGGATACGACCGCGGACACATGGCCCCCGCCGGCGACATGAAGTGGAAGCAGAGCGCCATCAATCAGTCGTTCTACATGACCAACATCTGCCCCCAGGCCGGCGAGCTCAACCGCGGAGCTTGGAAAAAACTTGAAGAAAAATGCCGTCAGAAGGCTGCAGCCGACTCGGCCATCGTCATCGTTTGCGGCCCGATCTTCACTCCGGGCGTCGATCACGAAACCATCGGCTACGACACCCGCATCCCCGTGCCAGACAAATTCTTCAAAGTCATCCTGTCGGCCTACGCCGATCCGCCCACAGCCATCGGATTCATCATGCCCAACAGCTACGTGACCGGCGGCATGCAGACATGTGCCGTGAGCGTCGATTCGGTAGAGGCAGTCACCGGATACGACTTCTTTAGCGCTCTCCCCGACGATGTCGAGAACACCCTCGAGGCCCAGTGCGACTTCCCCCGCTGGAGCGTCATCCGACGCAAAAAATAACACCCGTTCCATTTTCTCTCCATTCACAATTTCCCATCCGATCAGCCCCATGACAACCAATACCGACGACACCATTTGCGCCATCTCCACCCCCGCCGGAGTGGGAGGCATCGCCGTAGCACGCATCAGCGGCCCCAAAGCCATCGAAATAGTAGCCTCCGTGTGGCAAGGAAAAGATCTCATGCAATGTCCCGGCCACACCGCGCATCTCGGGCTGATTGTCGACCCTGCATCTCCCTCCACACCCCTCGATCAGGCCGTCGCCACTATCTTCCGCTCCCCCGCATCGTTCACCGGTGAAGATGTGGTGGAGCTCTCCGTCCACGGCTCTACCTTCATCCAGTCGCAGCTCATCAACCTGCTCATCCGGCAGGGTGCACGCATGGCCGAACCCGGCGAATTCACCCGCCGCGCCTTCGCCGCCGGCAAAATGGACCTCGCCGAAGCCGAAGCCGTCGCCGATGTCATCGCCTCCACCTCCGCCGCCTCCCACAGGGTAGCCATGACGCAGATGCGAGGCAAATATTCCACAGCCCTCAACGACCTCCGGGACAAACTCATAGAGATTGCATCGCTCATCGAGCTCGAACTCGACTTCTCCGAAGAAGACGTAGAGTTTGCCGACCGCTCGAGCCTCGCCGACCTCACCCGACTCACACTCGACACCGTAAAACAGCTCGCTCAAACCTTCTCTACCGGCAACGCCATCTCCTCGTTCGACTACCACCGCACGGGGTTCCAGCTCTCGAAACTCGTCAAACTGGACATCCTGCTCAACGGCGAGCCGGTCGATGCCCTCTCGTCGCTCACCTACACGGACCAC